>NZ_JBNDJR010000008.1:0-373817 GCF_050435065.1 Paenibacillus sp. 4624 | reverse complement strand
CTCGAAAGTAGGCGTTTACCCGGATCTTTTCTCCCGTCTCTTTGATGCGAATCATCAGATCCATGTTGTCTTGCATCACATCCACTTCCTCTGGATCAACGAGCATTTGAATGGTGTCTATATTGCCTGCTTTACTATCCCAGTCATAGACCGTATCTTGTCCATACCCCTTCCCAAAAACATATGTGTCATTTCCGTTAGAACTCGAGCCTGAGCTCCCGCTAAGTCGATCCCCATACAGTTTGTCATCCCCACTGCCGCCGTCCAGCACATCGTCTCCGCTTCCCGCATACAGCGTGTCATTTCCAATCCCCCCCTGCAAAACATCATTACCATTCGTTCCTATTAACGTAACCCCCGCGGTACCCACTACAGGAGCAGTAGCATGATTCAAGACAAAGTTATAATCCCATAGCGTCCCATCTGAGAAGCTTATGGCTTCAACAACATTACTAATACTTCCAAAATAATTAACAATTTTCAACTTATCGTCGGTTCCCTTAACTACCAGTTCTAAATCACTTCCGTTGCGTACGATAGTCACTTCATTGGGCAATAACCCAGCATTAAATAGCACTCGATCATAATTTCCTGCAGTAGAGTCGCTGTCTATAATCGTGTCACTACCATATCCTTTCCCAAATATATAGGTGTCGTTGCCAACTCCGCCATCAAGGTAATCATTGCCTGTACCACCATCCAAGGTATCATTCCCCGATTGCCCGGCCAAATGATCATTTCCCGCTTCACCCATCAGGATATCGTAACCTGCTCCCCCGAAAGCAGTATCATCACCATCACCTGCTCTATACCTATCCCCAAACTCCGTACCATAGAAGGTATCCAGTTGATCTGTTCCGCTTATTTCCGTGAGCGCATGACTTAATATGTATTCAACATCCCAAATACTTCCGTTGGCAAAAACAATGCTTTCCACTCTCTGATTCTCACTCTTAAAAAAATTACGGACATTGATCTTGTTGGCACTGTCACCGATAGAAACCAGCAGGTCATATTGATCTCTGCTCAGCTTCACATGATCCGGTAAGATGCCTTCACCAAGCTGGATACTATCTGAATTTCCTGCTGTAGCATCATCTTCATAAATTTGAACAGTCCCACTATCTTTTCCAAACACATAGGTATCATTACCTGCACCACCGAATAAGGCATCGTTGCCTTTATTCCCATTGAGAATATCGTTGCCATTGCCACCTAAGATCGCGTCATCTCCTGCAGTGCCTGTCAGTAGTTCCCCCTCGGAAGTTCCACTAATACTGTTCTTCAAATTCGACTCTACGATCCATGCCCATTCAATATTTTGACTTGAAAAAAAGTTTCCTAACTTATTCAATCCAATTGAGTCTGTTTGATATAGTTGTTTGGCAGTACGGAAAAACTCACCCAATTGTATCTTAGCCATACTGCTTCCGCCTGCTAAATTGGATTGTAGTTTATTCTGAACTCCGGTTAAATCCACGACAAACTTGTCTGTACTCCATACAATAGATACTTCATTATAAAGAAAAGCCAAATGTGTCTGTGCCATTAGCTCGGCATATATATTTTCCTTAATGTCATTATAGAATTCTTGAATCATATCGGCAGTATCAGAAGGCGGAATATATCCCGGTTGACTAACACCGTAATATTTCTCGATTACAACCAACTTCTGTGCGTCAACAATACCTCCACGGCTGTCAGGCTCTACCTGATCTGCGCCTGTCCATTTATACACCATTCGATCAATCAGGTCATTACGAACCGCTAAGTCTGTTTCCGTCTGGAATTGCTGTACCCACTGCTTAAGTTGTCCACTGGCATCCCTCATTATCGCTTGATGGAAACTGAATAAAAGTCCACTTCCGGCTACATCCGGCAATAACTGAATAGCCTCCGGTTCTTCCATCCATTCATCAGCCACCGTATCGTAAGGTGCAGTTTTCAAGCTATACTCGATCATGGGGTGAAATTTCCCATCATTAGTTCCGTAAGTAGCTTGTCCAGTTTCACTATTACCTGTAGATCCATCCGGCCATTTCAGATTTCCGTGATCCTTTAATATAAACTCCGTAATACCAAGATCTCTAATCGTCATTAATTCATCCGCATCCGTTATTCCATCTGAATTCGAATCCTGCCAGACTTGCAATTGCTGGAACCCAGCATCTAACTGGTTAATAATTCGATCTCCGTTATCATCCAAATCCAGCAAAGCCTCAAAACCGCTTTCCGCCAAAGTCCCATCTCTTAGCGTCGTATATTGACCAAACAACTCAGATCCGTTATTTATCTTTCCGTCCTTGTTAATATCCCGTACCAACATACCATCTTTAGAATTCACCCATCCTGTTTTCTCAGCGAATCCATCCGCATTATAATCAAAGTAAACAGCGCTATCATTAATGCCAATTGTATTGTTGCTGCTGTTGTTGTCAAAATCCAATATTACAGGATCAATATAAGCCTTATTAGGATCTACTAATCTGTCTAAGTCATTACTGACACCCAATTTTGGAACATAGTTTTTAATGATATTTGTAATGACTTCCTTCATATTTATAGTTTTTATAATCTGGTTTGTATTTATATCTGCAAAAGATACTTTCTCAACACTTCCAACAGAGTCCTTAGAACTGTAACTATATTGTAATAAAATACTATCCGTTGATCCTTTGAAGACCATTTTAACTAATCTATTCGTCGAGGATCTTCTTATGCTAGATGGAAAGATAATTTTTGTATTCTCATATGAGTGACCGTAAATAATTAGTTCATCCTGCTTGCTATTACTATCGCGTGTTTCTCTGATTATATCTTGACCATGACCTTTGAAAAATTTATAGGTGTCTGATCCGGCTTGTCCATATATCGTATCATTTCCTTTACCGCCTACAATTACATCAGCAGAATCACGTCCATATAATACGTCTGAACTTTCTGTACCTATAATACTTTCCTTATCAAAGTATCCCTTGTTATTCATATAATATTCAAACGAACTGAACGCATTATGTCTGGCAGCGGCTCCGGTTGCATCACTAGTTTTATAACTGAAAGGCAATTCTACCTGTTTCCCTAGATGAGTACCTATTTTGACATATGTATTTAGAACTTCACCTTCAAGGATATAGTTCGTTACCGGATATTGGTCTAATGCGATAGAATTTTTTGGACGGTAGTCCGAAGGTGGCAGATTACTGCCAGGATAGTATTTATCGTGTGTTCGGGCTGCATTGAAGATAACTGCTTTGCCAACTTGTTCTCGATTCACGTTAATATACGGACTGATTTTACTCTCTACACATTCGTATAGCAGTTGTTGAGCCAGTTTCCCTCCCAATGAATGGCCTGTAAAACTATATTTAACATTTTTGAACTCGTTATATGACACTAAATTCTTAGTGTTCTTGAATAATTTGACTGCACCCATTAAAAATTGTTGTGAATACCAGTCTAATGTAACGTTCTCGTTATACCAATCCAAATTAAAAGGAATTTGCCCTTCCGATCCTCTAAAAGCAAAAACAACCTCACCAGTCGTTTGACCATTCACCACACGTGCAAACGACGCTCCATAAAATCCGTTCCGTGAATTTTGATCCTCTACAGATAACACTCTCCATTTGCTTTCCGAAAAGGAGTATTTTTGTGGAAGAGGAATTTCAAGTAGATTTGGACCTGTAGTTTGTTTTTTGTAGATCTCCTGACTTAGTCGCAAAAATTCATAATCGGTTATCATGTAATAATACGCCCCTTTAACATTATTTATCCCTCAAACATGAATTGCCTACTTCAAAATCATTAATGTCATTCAGATGTTCTTGATTGAGGATTTCACATTTCCCAATGAATTCGTTTGTGTTTTTTTCATAATATTCTGAAAATCCCAGCTCAGCCAACAAAGGCAGGTCCGGGGAAGCTACCGTAGGGTATAACAATATGCTTAGATTACCTATTCCTTGAACCTTCATTTTTTTTATGATAGAAAAGATTTGTTCCCTGCTCATTTTATGGGTGTACATAAAGGAGATTTTTATAGAAACCTCTTCTGGTCTGATCAAGAAATTGTTATCCCAATAATCAAGCCCCATGTTGTCATTAAAGGACAGAGACGGCGATTGATAGTCCACTTCATACTTAACTTCATTGTTGTCTACGAAGGGGGTAATTAAAGATTTGGCCCACACATTAAGCCGATAATCCGTTTGCGGATCTCTGCCTGGACTTTTGGCGAAACTAAAAGTTAGATCTTCCTCGACCGATACCCCACGTCCCTCATAATATCCACTCAAATTCGTTTCCTTCAGAGTTAAGATCCGGAATGGCCTATCGTATCTCTCTTCCATGAATTTACGTGTCTCATTCTTTATTTCCCCCGAACTGGGAGAGCCGATAGAAGAGAATAGTTTGATCAAAAAGAGGGGATTTACAACAACAAGATAGATCAAGGGTACGAGAATTAATACTATAATCCAAAATGGTATTTTCCGAAATTTCATCACAAGTTCCTTTCCATCGCTTTTAAATTAATACTGCTTCACAAAGTTCACCTCTACCGCCTGCTCCCCAATCAGTTTCTTTTCCCCCTTGAAACTAAGGTACACCTTCACTTGCAGAGAGGGCGTGGTGAGGCTTGTTGAGATACCATCTATCTTGAATTTTCTGGTAACCAAAGTAAAGTTGCTTGTATCTTCCGCCGTATTTAATCCAAACTCCTTCTGTGTGATGAGCTCACCGGCGTTCTCCAGTTGAATGATGATCTTGTGGTTCGCATCAAACGAATCAAAAGACACTTGCTTCGTTAATCCGGCTGTAAACTCCAGGGTTCCGTTGTAACCTGAGACCAGCTTGGTCTGTGGATAGGAGATATCCAGACTGTAAGGACCAGCATTCATCTGAGCAAGTCCGGTGCCCGCAGTCCCTTTATCCTCCATCAATGTAAACAAAGCAGGTTTGACAAAGGCATCTGCATTGCCGCCGGTATCTGCGATCATTTTGTCATGGATGGCCAGGCCAAACAGCAGCTTCAAATCCGCCAATTCCGTTCCTTTTGGCACTCTTCCGGCTAAGGAATGAATAGCCACATTGCCATACTTCACACTTTGTTCAGCATTCGTTTCATATTCAAGTGGATAATACATTCCATCTTTACTCTGAAAGTAACCATACATGGGATTAAGCACTTGCGTCCGTTTATTCTTATTCCGCTGGATCATCTGTACTTCCACCAGGTCTTCAGTCGTTCCGGGATACACCAGAACTTTGTACATTTGCGTTTCTGATTCACGGCCAGCTATATTTAGCGAATAGGTATCACCAGATTCATGTTGTGGCGCTGTATCCAGGGCATCAATCCGAAATTGGCCGATGCTCCGGCTTGCTCCCTTTTCATCTACCTGGAGAAGCATATTCACCTCACCTGTAGGCATTGAATACGGGATTTTCCCGATCACCTGCAAGGAGATTGGTGTATCTAATGTGGCACTGATTACTTTGTCCAACACAACCGGCCGGGCCTCCACGGAAATACGATCCACTGCATAAGCTGCTTTGAACTCCGGTAAAGCGCCACTTCGATAGGAACTACTGTACAATTCAAATTCACTCACAACCGCATCTTCCCCATCAACGGGTAAACGGTATGTAGAAACTCTTTTGATTTTGAAGTCTCCCTTTTCCGTTGAGAAATATACCCAATCTCCCGACACCATCTGAGTATTCTGTAAATCAGGCAGACTAAACGCTGCTACTGGCCGGTACAATTTATCATTTCCCTGCTGAAAGGGTTCTTCCAAGATCAGTTTAAAATCCTGTAATCCCACATTCTCGGGAAGTTGTAATTGAAAGGTCAGGCTCTCTCGATCTTGCGGTCTTAGTACATTTTCCGCTTGAGCATCTGTTAGAGACCCTTCGTAGCTATACTTCTGACCTACAGAACCTCGAACCTTAAATTCGGGTAACCGTATCTTTTGTTCACCATCATTTACAATAGTGAGCGTGCCTTCTACTATTCTATATTTCCCATCCAAGCGTCCCATCACATTGCTCACAATAAGGGAATAAGGTGACCCATCTTTTAGCGCGGTTTGGGTAAGCGTGTCTGTTTTGGCTTGCTCTACCTCCGCCGATTTGTTCAGTGGTATCTTCAACAGAGGTTTATACACCGGCTCCTCACCACCGCTTAATGCTTTTGCAACGATCAGATTCATGTTGTAGTTTCTTAAAGATTTGGGAATATCCGCAGAAAGAGACATCTTCAGTTGCTCAAGTGCATCCAGTGTTTTCTCCGCTGTAGTATCGCTTTGAGCCAATAAATAGGTAATCTTGTTTGCTTCAACAAAATAAGCGAGGCTCGGGTTAACGACAGCATGTTTATTATTATTTTTAAGTGTAATCGTTGTTCCTACATCCATCTGCGGCAAATCACTGGCCGATATGTATAGCGGGTCCACCTGAAACAAGAACTGGTCTTTCCCAGGTCTAATATAATGTGCTTTTGCTTTATCTACAGGGAGTTTGGTCCAGTCACGGGCTTCTGGAAGCTTAAAACAATGAACTGTAAGATTCACACTGTTTTCATCCGTAGCCAACAGCAGCTTGAATGATTTGGCTTTGGAAGCTTTGGGAACAGCGGCATGTAGATCCATCGTAAGCCGTTGTTTGGAGTTCAGCGTGTTACTGGTATCCCCTTCAGTCTGAAATGGATATAGTTCACCAGAATCCGCCTGCAGCCAATAACTATAGGCAGGAAGTTTTACCGGCTCCGTCCCCCGGTTTTCCACTTGGAATACCAGAGTATACACTCGTTCATTAGATGCTTGATAACTGAAGAATTCCCCTAATGACATCTGAATTTGATTGTTTTGCAGATGTGTGATTTTATTATCTCCAGCAGCTACCGTATTCGAATAATTTCCCGGCATCTTGATCCTGCCAATGGACTTGCTGAATCCAGCATAATTAATGTTCCATTCCTTTACATCAAACTCTACGCTGGCAAGCTGAGTCTGATTGGGAACTGTTGCATAATAAGTGAACTCTCTGCTTGACCGTGGCAAGACTTTCGTTTTCTGCTGTGCATCCTTCACTCGCAGCGCATTTCCTGGATCACCTGCGTTCGTCTTTACCGTGATGCCATACCTTAATAGGTCCAACGGAGCCTGACCTCCGTTAAATAGGCGAACCTTGAACGACAGCACGTTATCTTTTCCCCACTGCACTAAATATGGCTCAATGATTTCGATATAACTGTTCTTGCTCACAAACACCTTTCCCACCGTCTTTGTTGCTACATTTTTGCCTTGGGCGAAGAGTTGTCCAGGAGCAGAAATAAATAGAATACATAGACCTATAGTCATGCAAATTGCAATTACTTTCTTCATCTTTCTTCCCCTTTATGTTTATCTTAGCGTGAAACTCTCTTCGGCAGCCTTTTTGAGCGGTGACAGGAAGAAGTCAATAATCCGTCTTTGCCCTGTTTTTGCCTCAACGGACACCGACATACCCGGGGTTAATTTAATCCGACTGCCACTGGATGTCTCCGTGGACAACACCTTCAACTTAGCCTTAAAGACCGGTCCGAGCTTCTCATCTTCAAAGGCATCCGGGCTTACGTAGATAATTTCGCCTTGCAGGTAACCGTATTTCTGAAAAGGAAAGGTATCCACCTTCACGTTGGCAGCCTGTCCCTTCTTAATAAAACCAATATCCTGATTAGCAATGGTAGCCTCTACAATGAGGGGCGTATCATCCGGCACGATAGAAATGACATCCTCAGCCGAAGTCACCACTCCCCCTATAGTAAAAGAGGACAACCCATGCACTGTTCCATCTACTGGTGAAGTTAATTGCTGCAGTTCAAACCGTTTCTCTGCTTTGGTTAATTCGGATTCCAGAGTGTAAAGAGTCTTCTCATTCTCAACAAGTTCGTCCAATACTGTTCTGCTACGTTGTTTCTTAATTGAGATGACATTTTCTTCGGCTTCAGCCAGTGCATCTTCCGCCTTTGCGATCCTTTTTTCCTGTGCATCTATAGCCAGTAACGATTTATTCAAATCATTATCCGCCTGAAGCAGATCCGCACTGTCTGTGAAGTTTTCATCCCCACCGTTTTGTGATTTCATTAGGGCGAGCGCATAGTCTTTGTTGGACAATTCCAATGCTGCACGTTCCATATTAAGCTCCTGTCGGGTCTGGGAGACGACGAGTTCGGCGGCTTTGATTCTACTCTTGAACTCCTCATCCCGAGCCTCGCGCAGTTGCATTTGTACTTGCAGAACATTTTCTGTATCAATGGCAGAACCGGCAGGTGGAACTTCTCCCGTTGCCAGCCCCTCAAAAGCGTTGCCCTCAAGTTCAGCTTCAAGCATCGCTTTTTGCAGTTTGGCTACGTACAACTGCTTGGCCATCTCTTGAATGTCTGCCTCAGAGGTCGTCGAATCGAGTTCAATCAGCAGTTGCCCCTTTTGTACATGCTCCCCTTCGGTTACCAGCACTTCCTTGATGGTTCCCCCTTCGAGCGGCTGTAGGACCTTGGTTCGACCATCTGGAATGACTTTCCCACGAGCCACTGCGACTTCATCAACCTTACCCAGATAAGACCAGGCCACCACAATGACAAAAAGAATAATGATTGTCCAAATCAGCCAGCGTCCGAGCGGTGCTGGTGGGGTCTCTTCAATTTCTATGGCTGCCGGTAAAAATTCATATTCCAAACGATCCGATTTTAATCCAAACATGTCTATTCCCTCTCCTGCTGGTTATAGAGATAATGGTATAGCCCTTTGTTTGCCAGCAAGCTTTGATGTGATCCAGCTTCAACTAGATGTCCTTTATCCAGCACGATAATCTTACTGGCTGTTCTGAGTGTAGATAGCCGGTGGGCAATGATGATTACGGTACGACCTGCACAGATTTTTTGCAGATTATTCTGAATGATTCGTTCCGATTCATAATCAAGCGCTGAGGTCGCTTCGTCGAAGATCAGGATGCGAGGATTCGATAGGAGCGCCCGGGCAATCGCTATTCTCTGCCGTTGTCCGCCAGATAATCCCTCACCCCGTTCACCGACCATCGTGTCATACCCTTCTGCCAGCCCAATAATAAAATCATGCGCTCCCGCCAAATGAGCCACCCGAACAATATCCTCAATCCGGGCAGAGGGGTTATTCAATGCGATATTCTCCCGGATCGTTCCACTGAACAGATAGTTCTCCTGCAGCACGACACCAATCTGTCGACGCAACCACGATGGGTCGGCCAAGGAAATGTCCACTCCGTCGATTAGAATTTTACCGGACTCAGGCACGTAGAGCCTCTGAATCAGCTTGGAAACCGTGCTTTTACCGGAACCACTGCGGCCCACGATTCCAACAACCGTTCCTGGCTGGATCGCAAACGAGAGATCCCTTATAATTTCCGGACCATCTACTTTATAGCGGAAGGTGACGGACTCAAAGCCAATCTTCCCTTGAATCCGCGGCAATCTCGTTTTGGATACTGAGACTGCCGGTTCCGGCTTAACCTCGAAAATATCTTTTAGTTTGTTAATGGAAATACCAGTCTGCTGGAAATCCTGCCACATCTGTACCAGCCGTAACACTGGATCGCTGACGCGTGAGGCCAGCATCTGGAAAGCAATCAATTGTCCGACCGATATTGTCCCCGCCAATACCAGATGTGTACCGTAGAACAAAATAACGAGATTTGATATTTTCTGGATAAACTGCGCAAGCGAGCCTGCCGTACCGGATAACAGGAGCACTTTAAACGTAGCTCTTGTATAATTGGAGAGCAGTCCTTCCCACTTCTTCTGAGAAATCGGCTCAAGTGCGAATGATTTGATCGTCTGAATACCGGATACTGCCTCAACCAGATAGGATTGGGACTCTGAGCCGCGTTGAAACCGCTCCTCCAGCCTATTTCGCAATAAAGGAGTAAAGATTAACGATAGCAGGGCGTATAAAGGCAACGTGCCTAACGCAATAAATGTTAAATTAGAACTGAACGCAAACATAACAGCTATGTATACAACGATGAATAACAGATCAAGTACTGCCGTAAAAGGAGACCCTGTTAGGAACTGACGAATATTCTCCAATTCCCTTACGCGAGCAATAGTTGCGCCTGTTCTCCGATTCTCAAAATAGGATAAGGGAAGACGAAACAAATGACTGAACAGCTTTGTGCTCAGGGTAATGTCAACTCGGCTGGTCGTATGGGTAAAAACGTATGTACGGCTGATTCCAAGAATCAACTCAAATATGATAATAATCAACAGACCGATCGCGAGCACATTTAGAGTGGAGAGTCCGTGGTGCACAAGAACCTTGTCAATAATTACTTGTGTAATGAGCGGAGATACCAGGCCAAATAATTGAATAAACAAGGACGCCAGCAACACTTCAGCTAGTATCTTTTTGTGCCTCCACAATGCGGGTAGAAACCACTTGAGACCAAAGGCTTCCGAATGCGCAGTTTTAACTTTAGGAGAAAATAAAATGACCTCGTTGCTCCATATTTCTTCCATTTCTTTAACGGAAATCGAAGACGGTTTGCCTACGAGCGGATCGAAGATAAGAAACTGATCATCGTTTGTTTTGGCGAGAACTAAGTACTCTCCCTCTTTGGTAATCAACACCGAAGGTAGCGGCAGCTTATACAAACGTTTTAGTGGAATCCTTGCCTTTTTGGATTTTAACCCCAGGTCCCTCGATGCTTTGAGCATTTGCAACGTGTTCGTCCCATCATCACCGATAGCAAAAGAGTGTTTAATCTGCTCATAATCCGCTGAGATGTTATGATAGTTGGCCACCAAAATTAAACAGCTCAGCCCTGTATCGGTTTTTCGCTTCCTTTCCTTTTCATTTTGCTGGTGAATATTTTCTTCCTCGTAGACCACTTCAGCCTTCATCGGTTGCCCCTTTATCCTGTACTTAAATCCAAATTTGAATTTTTTGGAATTAATATATGGAATTTAAAATTAAATATAGAACTAACAAATAAAAATAATTATAACAGGTCTAAAAGATAACAAAAAACAATTTTTCCCATTTTAAATTTATCAGATTATTAATTTAAAATATGTACAAATTTTCTTTAAAACTTCTTACTCGAGCTATTTTTAATCTATATAACATACATAAACCCACCGACAGAAAAATGTCGATGGGATAGTTTTAGTGCTAAATTACATGGCTATTTTCACTACTCATTCCCTTTTGTTCGTCAAAATATTTTTTTCGTTTCCCGATCATCCTTCAGAATTTCAACGGCCTCCCGGAACCGCAGAGAGTGCACAATCTCGCGTTCCCGTAAAAATTTCAGGCTGTCCTGCAAATCGACATCGTCGGTCAAATCAATTAACCATTGATATGTAGCCCGGGCCTTCTCTTCGGCTGCGATATCTTCGTACAAATCCGCGATCGGATCACCCGTTGTATACTGAGACACAACTAAAACCTAACTACATTATAATGTATTCTTCCAATTACTTTAATGGATGTGAGCGTCACATCTGGATAACTAGGATTTGAAGCATACAGCATATATTTACCTTCGGAAAAATACACTCGCCTAATAATCTTGTCACCGTCAACCTCAATCAAAAGAACCCCATTGTTATCATTTTTATTCTCTATCTCTGGATCAATTAAGAGAACATCTCCAGTTAAGAGCCTATCGCCCATCATACTATCATCTTTTACAACGAACACCAATTTCCCCTCCAAATAAACCACTCTCCCTTTATGTTATCGTTGTTGTCCGGTTTACCTTATGCATACGTAATGCTATAATTCCCAGTGTATTATGCATAAAGGAGCTACTATAAGTGAAAGTCTCCCGTGGGAGGTGCTTACTTCAGGAGCGTATAAACGAGTTAGGAATAAACCAAGCGGAGTACGGTCGGCGGACAGGAAGATCAAAAAGAATGATATCCCATTTTTGCGCTGGAACGCGTGTGATGCAACCAGAAGATTTATATGCCGCCCAAGAAGTGTTTGGCTTAATTCTTACAGATTTATATGAACTCAAACTCATCAAAAATGAGAAGTAAAGCAGGTGCGGCGTGCCGCCCTCCCCCGGACAAGTTGGGAACTGATAGTTCCCACTTGCGATATGTAAATAATACCTTTTACCCATAGCATTTTGTGTCATAATGTGTCGAAATGGACAAAGGAAAATGTTTACATCATATTAACATCTTCAAACAACGATCTAATGAAGGTTAATGATGTATATAAATTTTTTCTATGGAACTTTCGTTCCCTGCTACCTTCGTCCTTTTGTCGAATTCTATCATACAATTTTATGAGATAATCGGCGTTGAAATTCGGGATGATTTTGGGCTGAAAAAATCCGCGGGAATTACTCCTGCGGATTTTTGCTCACTTAAACAGAAGCGCCTAAGATATTTTTGAAGGGTATAAAGCTATAATCTTCCTCGCCACGCACAAACTTGATCTCTTTTCTGTTTCGATCAATTCGGTCAACTACTCCGTTCATAACCACATCGTCAAATGGATCGTACAAGGTCAAAGTAACTGTAACTCGCTCTTGGAATGATACCATTAACGTCTCCCCGATCAACTGCCACTCCTGTTCATCCAAGATCGGCTTTTCCTTACGATTGATCTCGTGCATGTGATCAACATATGCATCGCGGTGCTCTGGAAGAATTAAACGGCTACTTTCAATTATTCCATTGTCAGTAAGTTTGCTAGCCATTAGATATCGCCTCCATAACAAATAATAAGAACGTGTGTTTGTATTATATGCGAATATACTATTTTCTATCAATAGATAAACAAAAAAAGACGCTGCCAGATGTCACCAGCAGCGCCCAGATATTCACAAACGTTTGGGATTATTGTACTTTGATTCCTAGTTCCTTCCTATAATTTATGACTAACTGTCTCCAAAAATCATAACTCCCTTTGCTATCAGCAATGTACGGCTTGTAATACTCATATGCCGTCTTTGCCCAACTTGGACACTCCATACTGGATTTCTCTTTTTCTGCCTCAATCCACTTAGCTTGAGCCTCTACTGTTGTTTTCAATTCATCCATACGTTTTTTTTCTTCCGACGTCATGGGTTCAACCCCCTTCATGATTTTCAACGCTGCTTCCAATTGTGCTTGTGTCGGTCTTTTGCCAGCGCGAAGCTGGGCTGTTGTAAGACCAAACACCATTTGAATGTGTGGCATATCTACAAAACTGCGCCAATCCCCACCCCATTCAAATCCAAGCTTCTTCGCCTCTTCCACAACTTCTGACCAATCTGGTAGAGAGTCTTTATCATCGTCGCGCAGCGTGTCCCATGACACCGATTTTCCGTCTTTTAAAAGCAATGCAAAATCCAACGCGAAGCCGAAATTGTGAATAGAGTAACCGCCCTTTACTTTCGTAACAATTGGTAGCTTTTTACCTTTCGAATCATACAAAACCGTTCGCCCCTGAGCATACAAGGCATCCTGTTCAGCATATGTCCTCAGCCCCTGAGTGATAATAATCCAGACGCCGCGATTATAACAACGCTCAATGAGTTCTTCTCCTAACTGTCGAATAACTGGGTGTACGCCAGACAATCGTGCTTGCGATTTGGCCTTTAATTGATCTATATTCAGCACTATAAAACCTCCCTTTATACAGCAGGATTCTGCGTTACGTCTTCTTCTTTTGGTGGATCAGGCAAATTCGGGTTTTCTGGTGGCTTGCTTTTGGACTCAAAAATCTTAACGGCGTTCCTTAGAATATCCGGCATGGGCACACCCATGCGCCCTACGTTTTCAATCACGGAAAGCAACTCGTTCGCCAGATAAAAGAAAATAACGGCATCCTGAATATATCCAGTGCCGCCTAACGCCGAATCTATGAAGTGGGCAATGGTCACAACTAGGAAAATTGCTACCTTACGGGCAATTCCTTCAAACCCAACTCTGCTACGTAACTCGTGTTTGATCCACGCTGCTGTCCATCCAGTCAACCAATCCACAACAACCAATAATAATAGTAAATTAATCAAGATGCTCCAACCTCCAAAGAAGTACCCGACACCCGCACCAACGGTTGCCGATACCATTTTAATTAAACTAGACATCCCCTCTTGCATAGTGATCCCCACTCTCTATTGAATAAGATGTAAATAGCCCCTGATTTCTCAGGAGCATATGGAATATAAATTAGGCAATCATTTCAATCACCACCTTTTATGCCGATTACTATAAAACTTTTTCCAGCCATTTCCGTAATATATGATATAGTCTATTAAAAAAGGAGATGTACCCCTTGAAAAGATCGTTAGTTAGAACTGTTGTTACTCTTGGAATTGGTATGATGATCGGATCAGCAACATTGGCCGCAGCCGCTCCATCTACAATCCAAGCAATGATTTCTAATTTCAAAGTGATCGTTAATAACGAACAGGCCAACTTAAAAAACGCGCCGATTGTAAGTGATGGTGTTACTTACTTGCCTGTGCGCGAAGTGGCTGGCCTGCTAGATGCAGATGTAAAGTATGATGCAAAGAATAGACAAATTAGCCTTAACTCGAAAGGTGATGATAGTGTGCAGTCAAGCGTAACTGAATGGGTTCCTGCGAAGGAAGCTGTGTCCAAATATGGCATCGGGATTACCGTCTCTGATGTAACCACGGTAGCCCTCAACAACATAGAGATTATTTTCCCGCTCTCAATGTACGATCAAAAAGAAGGTTTAAAAACAGTACAGAACGATTCAAAAACAGCTTCCTTAAAAATTGATCAGAATGAAATATATTTCGGATCAGACACTCTTAAGCTATTAGGCGTTCAATAATCCCCGCCGCCTCGGCTTTGAGCAAATATTTGTGTGAATACTGAAGCCACCACACGCCCCAGTGAATTAACTGGGGTTATTGTTATTTCATGATAATCTCCGCGATTTATCTTCCCACCGCTATCTTTTGAAAGGTACGGAATAATATCCACTTCCTCCCCAGATGTACTCATTACAGGAATCAACGTTCCATCAACTCTAATCTGTACTTCTGACGGTGTCGGCCCTTCCCATATACCAAATTCTATCTCGTGAGTGTGACCAGGAATTGTGTGGGTATGATCCATCTGGTGTGAATGTGCTGGAATAGTAACTGTGTGATTATGTGCTGGAATTGTTACTGAATGACTGTGATCAGCGGTTAAGTTGTGTGTATGACCTCCTGATTCAACAAAAGTAACTGGATTTCCATCCGCTTTCATTAATGCCGTGCCTGAAGGGATTCCATGATTATGAGCACCACCTGTATTTACCGCCTGCATAACGTCTATAGCGAATATTCTCCAATTGTCTGAGGTTGATGCAGATTCAATCGATGTTGCTTTGGTTGATGTTGTTGGCGTTATTCCCCCTCCAGCCGCTGTTGTTGTTCGGGTACTCGAACCGGAAGATACAGATGGAACTGATTCGATTGCCTTACTATATCCCCGAAACGCTTCCACTCGGAATGACAACGCCACCTTATTAACCCTTGCTGTCTCTGCTGGTAGCCAGAACCGCAATACTGCCGGGTGTGAAGGATCACAATTATCTGCGAAATCATGACTATCGTAGTTGGTAGCACCTTGCGCATATACCTCACTGATATGCATTCGGTTCCGCAGTTCCGCGATACTTCCCGCAATATCCTGTGATTTATTAGCAATCTCCAGTGTCACCGCTCCAGGTTGTCCTAGCACATCCCCCTTGGCCACTTTGACCACTCGCGCTTTAATATCGATTCCTAGCTCCTGATCCTTTACCCGAACCATTGCCCCGGATACAAATCTATCAATTGGGTCATTAGTGAGCGCGTATATCTCGGCGGCGTCCACAGTGTAATGAACGCTTGGGACTTTCAGTTCAGCAAGTAGCGCTTGGCATCGTGACAGGAGAGTTTCAGGATACTCAAAGCGCCGATCTACGAATATGGTCTGTACAATACCGTATTTCTGGATAAGTGCAGGCTCCGCGTCAATATATGGCCTTCCGCCATTCAGATCAGCGAATGTGAGCTGGTTTACACCTTCACCGTATCCAAGGCCATAAATCCGGGTAGACACCTTAGACGCGTCTACAACGCGCGCGATACCCTGCAAGTTTACCCCGTACCGAATATATAACTCTTCCTGCTCAGATGGCTTCATCAGATTGAGTTTCCACGGATAAGAGGTTGTATCGAACGTCCACATGTATTCGTCTGGGAATGGGTTCGGAACTGAGAACAGCGCACCAAGAAGATTTTCATTTTCCCAGTTATATTCGAATTGTCTATCGAACTGGACTGTCCCGAGCTGCCAGCGTTGTACCAATTGCTTAGACAAGATGTACTGAAGCACGTCTCGCGTGTACACGCCCAAATTACCAACAGTGTGATACAAGAACAATACATCATCCAGTAGCGTACCCAAAACATGCTCACACTCGTATGATATGAATGGGCCATCAGATCCACGCTTTGTTGTTGGCTTCAGGATTCGGAACAGCTCCAAACGTTCCTCACCATCGAATATCTCTACGAAATAAAGTGGTTGACACTCTGCATTCTTTTCATCGTTCGCCGGAAGCGAAAAGTTGGCAGTCCAGATAGCATTCATTGGCGCGTCATAGGACACATCAAACGCATTCTCCAGATAGGCCACCTTGCGCATTTGCAAGTCATATACAGTCACATAAGCTGGTCTTCTCATGGATACCTCCTATACGAATCTATCTTGGAAAGTAATCCGCATCAAAACACTGCGTCCCGTCTCCGGGTCAGTATAAGTAACGGTGTTGTTTCCAAGGTTTAAGTCAAAGAACTCACCCTGTATGTTGTGCAAGGCGTTTTGGCCGTTATGGGTGATTTTTAAATTCTTTGAATCTATAATAATCCGGTCGCCCGGCTCGATACGTGCCACGTAATCTATGAAATCAACACGATAGCGGCCAGCATTGGCTTTCAGCGTGCCAACTCCGTGCATAATTGCTTTCTGTAATCTTTCACGAATGAAGGAAGCCGAAAGGCCGCCTTCACCGTGCATCTTCGCCGCAAAGTTAATCTCGCGCACAAAGTCCGCATGTAACTCACCTACACCATCCATTCGGGCTGATCCCGTCATTTCTACGGAAGCTGTCGCCGTTAATCCACCTTCGCCATGCAATACCGCACGACCAAACACATAGACAGAAAACGAACGATTAAACGGCATACGGTTAAATGCTCCACGGTTGAACACGACCATTCCTCCCCACAAAAAAATAACGCACCGCATAGGTACGCTTGTTACACGATATTCCCGTTTTGATCCATATCGCCTGCGTCAAGAACTGCTGCCACCTTATCGCGGCTTCCTGGCGGCACTTGCTCCAGCTTAATCAATCCTTTGTGAATCATCATTACGTATACAACTAACATTGTCTCACCTCCCCTCATGAGTGCTACAGCCCAATGAATCAGCAACCTTGCAAGCTTAACCCTCATCTGGCGATACCACACTGAGTACAAGCATATGCAGCTCCATGAGCGCCAGTTGATTGGCGTTGCTCTCTTCCGCAAGACGCTTATTCTCAGCTTCCGATTCCGCCAGCCGATGTTTTAAAAGGTCGAGTTCGGACGGTTCCTCAGGCTGCGGCTTGGTCAGTTCGTCAATCTCTTCCTGACTCAGCCCCTCCACCCACAGGTCAGGAAAAGTTTCCTGCGGCCCCTCTTGTACTGCGTCCTGGTATGCTTCCCATGCTGCCAGATCGAAACGGGGGTGAAACAGTCCAACAGGAACCGGCACGCCGACCAGATACCCAGCAATCTCTTGTTCCTCTTCTTCCTCGTCTTCATCTGGTATTATCACCTGTTCTACCTGATCAGGTTCAAATACCACAGGCTCAGGCTCGGCATAAAAAGGGACGACACCACTAAATGCATCGTCCACTAATTCGTCCTCAAGGTAGAGTCCGTCTGTATTTACTTTAGGTACGGCTTTCATGTGATACCTCCTTTAATGTTCAGCTTGAAACGTGATCCCGTCCAAACTTATATAATTTCCAGTGTTCGTAGTAAAGACACTACCATCAGAAGTAATTCTGATTTCATAGGTTTCCCCTGCCCCTGCTACCCTAAATATAAGTTGAAATGCTGGACGGTATTTTACGGGAAGTATGAAGATACGGGAATTAACTGGAGCGGTTGCAATCAAACCTTTTAAATGCACAAAACCAAAACTATCTTTCAAATATCCAACTTTTTGATAGTCCACATATTGTGATGCCCCATTTAAAAGTGTCGGCGTAATCCATGCAGGAGAATCCTTCTCGGCCTTTTTCGATTCCAGCACAGATATCCGTGTTGTGTTGTCTTGCAACGTTTTGACAGTATCCAGAAGCAGAGCCTTTTCATTCTCGGCATATGTTCCCGTCACATCTACCGTTGGATACTTGTCCAACATCAGGTATGTGACACTATAGGATGGGATCGAGTTGAAGTTTTTAGAGTCTTTGTATAGACGCTGTGCCCCCCAACTATCAGCATTGGTAGAGATTGACCAATCATATACTTGTCGGCTATTTGCGTACACATAGAGGAATTTACTTACTTTGTACGCTAGTTTAGTCGCGGCTGCCTGACTATTAATATAATAATTGTTGTCAGGGGTGAGTAAAGCAGGTTTGACGCCTTCGCGTAATACAATCCCCGTCCCTACCTCAACCTGATTATCCCCGTCAACAAACGTCAACTGCCCCTCAGACGTGATGGGTTCGACAACTGGCGTAGCAAGCTGGTACAGAAGCTGGTACGGCGTCCAGTTTGGCGCTAGTGCAGTAGGAAGTGTGGTCGTTACACCTGAATAATCGGAGTTTAATGAACCAGATACGCCATTGTTGCGATACACCCAATACCTAGTACCAGTTCCGTTATATGTGTTGATAGCTTGCACTCCGTCACAGATTTTCCATCCCAAGAAGTATGCCTTAATCTCATCATCGCTTGGATTGTATGATGCCCCCCACCCACTATCCACGTTAGAAATAGAAATTTGAAAATTATCGAATACCCCGTTAGCGCCTGATGAGCCAATATTTAGATTATCCGGTGCGCTGTTTACGGTATTGTAATCAGTCTCTTTGATTATTTTACCTTGATATTTCGTTAGCACCCCTGAGCCGTCTACTGCTGGTGACCCCGGTAACATTGCGTTGACAACTTTAAGTCCTGTTGCTGATCCAAATGGGGCAAAAGTAATAGAGCCGTCCAGTATAACCTTGCGCCACTTGGCCAGTTTAAAATACTGGCCATCCCGCTCAAACACGCTATCCGGGTTTGCTCCAGTGTCTGGATTGGCGTGTAACTCCGTTTGGAATGCGAGCATGGAGTCTTGGCGTGGCTTAAATGGTAAAGCAGTGTTGCCGATATTGAGCATTGGATTTGAGAAGCTATACACCCCTGCGCCTTTTGATCCGTTGCCAATGACTATGCTCAGATACGCTGCATTGGCAGCAGTTTTTATGTGTAACTCTGAGGCAGCCTGATATCCAGAGTTTTGGATAATTGCGCCGCTACTGTCCATGTCTTGTAGAGCAATCATTCCATTGTGAGTTAATGAAATTGTGTAATCTGTATTGGCTACACATGGGATTTTATATGTCCAGCCTATATTATTTCCAGATGCATTAATTGTTGCACTATACGGACTAATTATTGACTGCCCATTCCCCGCCGTGACAGCTTCATAAAATGGCGGTAATAGATTCGCGCCATACCGGATCACATACGGGTTAGTCACCCCATAAATTCCTATCTGGCTTTGATAGTTAAGTACTGTCTTACCCTGCAAGCCAGTAAGCTTAAACGCCGCATCCTGTGTAGCATTGACTACATGTACTCCGGGTTGGAGTGTTATGGATGCACGTTCTGGAGTGTCCATTCTGCTTTCTAAATTCTCAATGTTACGTTTAAATGTGTCATGGTCATAAGCCGTGAAACATCTTGCGAGCTTTGTCCCGGCCAACCATGTTCTAGCCGTTCCTTCAAAACCTCTGGTCACCCCTGTAACTTGATTATTTGTTAATCCAGTATAAAGAATTGTTTCGGCCGATTCGTCTGTGCCTATTGTTAACAAATTCGGTGCTGGCGGGAGTACGGCACCATCTAACACCTCAAAACTCGTTTGTGTATCTGTAATATTTCCTGCCAGCTCAGTCTGTCTGCTGTTAACTGATGCTGGATAACTTGGTTGTAATGCCATGTGTGATCCCTCCTTAACTCATTGTTACGGCTAATGAGCCAGTTAAGAATTTAAAAACATCATTTTCGAGAATACTCCGCGGCGAGTCCAATGCTCCAAAATAAAGCAAATTCCCTCCTGTAGCAGAGTCACGCAAACCAATGTGTGAAACCGTACCCCAAGACGCTGAAGCAATAGCAAACGCAATGTCTGCTGTATTCTTAACAGTTGGCTTGCCACCTTCAACCGCTGGAGGGCCAAAGACGACTTGCAAACGTGTGTAACCCCCACCTGAAACCTCCTGCCCTGTATCTGCTGGTGTCGGATTGGTTGTGTACAACGCCACATATATACTTGTTGGCCTTGTGTATGGTGTGTTTCTCAAAACATGGTTTAGTAAAGCATTTGCAAGATAGTTTGATAGATTCATTAGATGTCACCCTTCCATTAGATATTCATTTGTGATTCTCAACCGGGTAACAGCCTGACTGCCCTGATTGGTTATGACAATTAGTGGTGCAGTACGTACATTGCCACGGCTTACAATCTGTTGCACATCAGGCGATGTCGTTATAACCTTCTCAGATATTTGCTCCAGACCATACGCAAAAGGATCATGAGCAATCAGAGATAACGAAAACATCCCCAAACCCATGATCCTTTCAGGTTCAAACGCTCCCGTCAGTTGCACAGTAAACGTCTGATTCGGCCTTTCTCGCTGTCTCAGTTCCATTCTGCGGGGTTTGCCGTAGCTGTCCACTAAATGGGCCGCCAACCCCATAACGGATTGTTGTAGGGCTACGTAGCCCCGTGTGATCATGGCACAGTCATAAACAAATGTTCTTGCCCCGATATCTGCTCCAAAATTGTACAGTCCATTGCGGCCTGGGATGTTCAGCGTCCGATCCACCGTATCCGGCAGACCTGGACGCCGGGACGTTCCACGCACCAAAAAGCCCAACTCCACATTGGACTTCCCTCCAAGCCATATCATTTCATTACTCATCGTGCACCTCCTGTTCCTCGCGTTGCCTGTTGCGTCAGAGCAAACATTTCAAGAGCCAATTCTTTCGCAAGCCCTCGGATATCTTCATCACTGCGCACGCTAAAGACAGCACCCGCAAAAAGTCCCTCCATGTTCAGACTCACAGGGCCAGAATTGCCCCGGCTGCCATAAGAAGAACCAACCGATGGTTGAACTGCCTCGGCCATCTCCCGTGCCTGTCGCTGTACATTGGACATCATGCTTGCCATCCCTTGCACAAGCCCTTGTCCGGCCATTTCCCCAATCCAAGCCATTTCACGGGACGGGGAATGAATGTCCAACGCCTTCTGCATCGTACTCCGCACAGAATCGGCAATGGCTTTAGCTTTGGCTTGAACTGCACCTTGCATGGAAGACAAGCCTTCCAGTAATCCCTGCATTGCCTGTTTCCCGATGGTCGGCAGATCGTTCTTCATTGCATTGAACTGATTGGTCGTTCCGAAACGGATCGCTTTCACCTTTGCGTCAAAATCCGCCTTTAGCGCATCGAGCTGTGCAGCAGCATTAAAGCGAAGCTGTGCTATCTGATTGTCGGTATCCTCGCGCAACCCGGTCAATTCCTGTACGGCAATCGCTCGTGACTCTGACGACTTCGTTTGCCACAGACTCGCATACTCCGCAAGCTGTTCATCCGTTAAGGTATTCAGTGCGGCCAGCTCCGGCGCAGCCTTCGGCCCCATTTGCCGCAACTCTTCCAGCAGACCCTTGTCGATTCCGCGTGCCGCCAGTGCCTCAATGTTCGATGCCCATGTTGCCAGATAATCGACTTGGCCGCGAAGATTGTCCAGCAGTTGCTGTCCTGACGTTTCCGATTTGGCAACCACCTCGTCAAAGAGTCCAGCAAAATCGTTAATCGACTTGGCCCGTTGCTCTACTGCTTGTTCATACACGCCGTTAAGTCGCAGTTCTTCCGCAGCGACATTCGCATTCACTTCTTTAGTTTTGGCGAGAAAATCATCACTGGCCTGTGTGAGCTGGTTGTATATCTCCAGTCTGACTTTCCCTGCCGCCTCATCTGCCGCTTTTGCCTCCGCTGATCCAGCCTTATACCGGGCCTGCACCCGTTCCCAAGCTTGAAGTTGTTGCGTCAGTGACATTTCATTAGCCGCTGCCGCCTTTTCAATAAAGTTCTTCGAATTCTCGAAGTTCGCTTTATTTAGCTCCTGTTTGATCTTGTAGGCTTCTTTCTCCGCCGCGATGTACTGAGCAGTTCCGGCCTTATACTTGGCCTGAAGTTTTTCCCACATGGCAAGTTCTTGTTCCAGCGAAATCTTACCCGTGGAGGCTCTAGCATCAATGTACGCCTTAGAAGCGGCAAATTGATCCTTTGCCGCCTTTTCAGCCGATTTGGTCTGTTGTTCATGCGCCTTCTTGATTTCTAGCGTGACCTTTTGAACCTGGGCCGTTGTTTTCGCGTAGGTGGATTTTACTTTTTCAAGTGCAGCTATATAGCCGGCAGTGTCCAGGTTGCCAATTTTGAAATTATATTGAGCGGTGGAAAATGCATTCTTGAACGCATTGTTCACCTTGTTCGCCATCTCCTTGGCGGCCTTTTCCGCTGTCTTCTTCTTGTTGCTGATCCCGTTTGCTAAACCTTGACCAATATTTTCGCCGTATCCCGTTGTAAGACGGGATGGAGAATGGATATCAAAGAACTTCTTGAAGAATCCGCCAATCGCTTCCGAAATCTCTTTCGCTTTCTGGACAACGACATCTTTCATATTGGCGATACCCTGAACCAGTCCTTCAATGATGTTCTTGCCGACATCCTTCATTGTCTTAAACGCTGTGCTGAATATGCCCTTTATGCCTTCCCAAACACTTTTAGCTACTTTTTTGGCTGACTCCCAAGCCCCAGACCAATCTCCCTTGAACACTTTTAAAAATGTATCAATAACCCCGGCTATGACGCTAATCGCTGTGCCTACAACAATCTTTATTGCGTTCCACGCACCAGAAAAAACGGATTTAACAACATTGAACACTGTTCGAAAAACTGTTGTGATCGTGTCTCCCCAAGTATCCCAAAAGGACTTGATGCCATTAAATACCGACTTAATCACTGTCATGATGACGTTGAAGGTGACGCTAAATATAGACTTTAGGATTTCAAAGATGCCCTTGAATGCGGCTGTAATGGTTGAACCCCATTTATCCCAAAAAGCTTTGATATCGTTAAATAGGAATTTGATCAGTTCTACAATAACCTTCATAACCGTGTTGAATACTTGATTTAAACCAGTCCATAGTGCTTTGAAAAAGGAGGTTATATCGTTACCCCAAGTTGCCCAAAAAGACTTGATCCCGCTGAAGATGGATTTGACCACTTCAGAAATGACTTTCATCACTGCGTTGAATACGGTCTTTACGCCGTTCCAGAACGTATTGAAGAGTCCCGTTATCTCTCCGCCCCATGTTGCCCAAAAAGATTTCAAAGCACCAAATATCGCAAGAGCAGCGGTTTTTATACCTTCCCATACTGCGTTTAGGCCATCCCGAACCGTCTCGTTCGTGTTGTATAGGTAAGTTAAACCCGCAACAAGTGCGGCAACAGAGGCAATGACAATAGTGACTGGGCCTGACAAGGCTGTCATTGCTGGCCCCAACATTGTTAATCCTGCTTTAAGTTCAGGTAGCAAACCAATGAAGCTAGTTACAGGCCCGATGATTAGCGCTAATCCAGCCGTAATTGCACCAGCCACAGCCACAAACGTCTTCGCGCCCTCGGGCAAACTGTTAAAGACATCAACAACAGATTGGATAGCGGCGGCCGCGGCTCGAAGCGCAGGGATAAGAGCTGATCCTATCGTTATCTTCGCCGTTTCAACCGATCCGCTTAATTCTTCCAGCGCACCTTTGAATGTATCCATCTTCTGAGCTGCAACCATCTGCGCGTCAATCTTATCCATCGCGGCGGCCATCTCTTCGATTCCAGCAGAACCTTCTTTGTAAAGGATGTTACCAGCACGGATGGCGTCCGAACCAAAGATTGTATTCAGCGCTGCTTGACGTTGCATGTCATTCAGTCCAGATAACTTTTCTTGCAAAATCCCTGCAATCGCCGACATATCCTTAAGTGAACCGTTGGTATCGTAAAAAGAGGAATACACCCATCCGTTTGCTTCCGCCATGTTTTTAGCTTCTTTAAAATACTTTGCTGTTACGGTTTTGGCTCCATCGGCCTGAGCCAGATAACGCGCCAGCGCTGCGGTAATGCCGTCCACACTGACCTCAGCTGGTATAATCCCCTTTTTTGCAAGAAAGTCCATGGCTTTGGCCACATCTAACGTTAGCAGCCCTAGATCGTTAAAGGTTGCATAGGCATCGCTAGTTGTCGGTTGTAAACGCATAAGCATCGTTTTAAGAGATGTACCCGCGTCCGAACCTTTAAGGCCGTTCTGAGCAAACGCAGCTAGTGCGGTGGCGGTGTCTTTGAAAGACAGTCCAACCGAAGCGGCAACGGAAGCCGATTGAGATAAGCCGAATTTTAGTTCGCTTACGCTAGTTGCTGAAGCGTTCGCTGCTCCGGCCAAAATGTCGGCTGCATCTTGGACGGATAGCGAATCGGATTTAAATGCGTTAAGCGCCGTAGAAGCAATCTCAGCAGCATCTGCCAACTCCAATTCTCCGGCCGTTGCAAGGGATAAGGCTCCTGAAAGTCCGCCGTTCATAACATCCTGGACTTTAACCCCGGCCTTGATCAGTTCTTCAATGCCGCGTGCCGCTTCCGTTGCGCTGTACTTGGTGTCTGCTCCCATAGTAATAGCAAGTTGTTCAAGTTCTGACTTGAACTTACTTACCTCCGCCGGGTCCATAACAGAATAGGCATTGGCCATACCCTGTTCAAAGTCTGCCGCACTTTTGACAGCAACCCCAAGACCAGCGGAAATCCCAACGCCGAGAACCGTGATTCCAGCTCCGACTTTTTTCATTTGTTCATAAGAGTTACCCATCGCTTGCTGCGCTTGTTCAAATGATTCCTCGAAATCCCTGCCAAGCTTGTTTACCTGTTTGCTCTGGTCGGATATTTCGGCTGTTGTTTCATCTAGGCGCTTATTCAGCCCCTGCAATTCCTGTTCTGTTTTAATAACTTCGCGTTGGAATGCTCGGTACTGACCTTCAGTTATATCCCCTCTGGCAAACTGCTGGTTCACTTGCTCCTGAACTGCCTTTAATCGATTCAATTTGTCTTCCGTGTTTCCTATCGAGCTTGCCAATAGCTTTTGCTTTTGAGCAACCAGCTCGGTGTTACCCGGATCAAGTTTGAGCAGCTTCTCGACCTGTCGAAGTTCAGATTGAATATCTCTTGATTTTTTGTTGACATCGGACAGGGCCTTGCTAAGACCCGTTGTTTCCGCTCCAATGACAACGTTAATCCCTTTAATCGTTTCTGCCACACGGCCCACCTACCCTTTACATCAGGCAGGCATTGGCTCGCTACTTGGTGTGCGGCTCGCTCTGTTCCATCAATTTGACTACTACTATGTTTTTGCACCGGATACATTTGATCTCTACATGAGCCAATATCGCCTTAAACAACAAATGTCCGCAATGCGGGCACTTCACCTTCTCCATTACAATCACCACACTTTATGAATTCCCAGACGTTTGGGATTCTTCAACCTCTTTTCGAAGACGTGCCATTTCAGTAGCAAGTTTCTTCTTAGTATTTTTGATTCGGATACTAATCCCCTGTACCTGTCTTCGTGTCATGCCGCCCTTCGCCGGACGCTGTTGCAGTTCAGCAAGTTGGTCATGAAGCTTTTCGACAATGCGATTAGAGTAATACGCCGTGTATACCTTCTCGCAATGTGGACAGGAAAACCCTACCCTATCCACCCCGTGTTTCACTTGTTCCTTACCATAGCTGATCAGCACAAAGTCCTGACCACAACCCTCGCTACAATTCATTGGAATCATGTTGACACCCTAACCGCCATAAAAGGCATCGATATCCGCCTGCGTTGCTTCTCGCGGCCCTTTCTGCTTCTCTTCCTTGCCTGTGTAGCTTCGAGCAAGATCAATCAAATCATTACATGTCAGTTCCGCCATCTCTTCCATACTCAAACCGATTCGTTTACCAATCGCCAGTAAATCTATCTCAATTCGGGACTCTCTACTTACCTGCGGTGAGCGCCCCTCGGACTCCCGCATTTTTACGAAAAAATCCGTTTGTTGCTTCCTCAACAACGTTCAGAATAAATTCTGTGTCAGAAAAATCAATATCCTCGCCATACTCATCTAACCAGCTTTCAAACTTAGGAAATGACTTCCCGATTTGATCCGCTTTGTTCATGGCCCAGGCTAACTGTAAGATTGTAAGAAAATTGATATCACCCATAGCAAGGATGTCGTCCAACGGCTGCGCTTCGGCCTGATCTGTTCCAGTGTCTTCTTTCCCAGCATATCCTTCCATGATCTTGACCATATCTCCGATCAAGTCTGTTCCAAACTCTTGCTTGTAATAAAGCATGGCTGGGGCTGAAGCCCTGATTCGCACGATTTTTTCTCCAAATTTAAGTTCTCTCATTTTCACTGTCTCCAATCTGTAATGGTTTACCTGATGCCTGCTGGTCAGATACGACAGGCATCAGGATAGAAGTTAATTAAGCACCGGGTGTAAAGGTAGGGGTATACACTTCGGTGAAGAACGAATTGAACTCCGTTGCATTCGTTGCGCTCAATTCCAAGTCGCCCTTAACCATGACGCGACCACCAATTTCAATCGGGGAAGAGGACATGGAGAGCGTTTCGCCAACAATTTCCGTTGACTCGCCTTTTGTGGTGTTTTCCTTGGCCGTTCGAGCAGCTTGGCAGTTGTAGTACACAAACCGTCTATCTCGCTTGTCACCCTTCACCTGTCCCAGCAGTGCGAACTTCTCTGGCACACCGTCAGCAATTTCAACAAGCATTCCTTTATCATCAATCAACCAGCCAAACATCCGCACTTTAAGTTCATCGGGGATGTTTGCCATCTCCAATTCACCCGTGTATCCGTTGTTGTTGGTTACGATAAAATACTTCGTGTTGTCAGCATAAAATTCGTTTGTGTCGCCCTGCGCCTCTGGCGTCCAGCGTACAGCGCCCGGAACCGGAATTGGCGCTTCCCAAGCTGGGACAGCATCGGTAGAATCTTTATCGAAAAAAGCAATGTGAACCTTGTCAAAGCCGTATGTCACTTTGTTTTGGGACATTTGTCGTCACCCTCCAATGAGTTGAATTTCATATATGATTTGATACATGGATTCCGTTTCAAGCGAAGCTTCGGTTTTGGAGTAAGGCAGTTCGGCTGCAATGAGTGCATCCTGAACAAGCCGTTCCGCAACCAAGTCTTTAATGTTGGTGTACAGCTCCACTTGAAAATTTGAAATTTCCAAATAGTTTCGATTATCGGCCATCAAGTCACCAGCATAGGCAAACTGATAAATTAGAAAAGGTGGATCGGGAGCGGGTAGTTCAGGCGTGGACTTGAACTCTCCATAGGCTAAAGGTAACCCGATGGAATTGAGCAGTTCATATAATTCAGGTTGCTGCATCGAAGTTATCCCCCATTCTGAATGATCCGTTTAATATCATTAGGCAAATTCGCGGCATGACGATCATAAGCTGGACGCAAATGTGGGCGGCCTGCAACACGGCCACCCCCTCGCTTTGCATGTCCAAACTCTAGCAAATGTACAATTCTGGAGTTTTTCTTATTCCAGACCACACGCTTTGCCTTACCTCCGCCCCCTTGCTTCGTCACCTTAAAACCTTTGGCGTACTTCCCTGTTCGTTTAGGCGCATTGGATTGAGCGTCCGCACGAACCAGCTCCGCAACTTCATCCACCCGTTTCTCTATGGCTTCCGACACATCGTCTGTATAGTCTTTGACAGCGTTAAGGATTTCACGGGCTAAGTTGTCGATATCGGTCATTTCCCTTTCACCTTCCCGCACACCAGTTCAAGCTCTTCGTCATTGTCTGAATACGTTCGTATCACTTGATACTTCACGTTCTCGAATGTGACAAGCTGTTCCCCAGAATATTCATAGGGATGGATCACGAAGACCATTTCAGGAGCCATTCCCGCAGTAGCTGCGCTGTAAAACTCATTACGTCCTACCGACCTCAAATCACAAAGAACTGCGGTTTCAGTAGGATCAATCATAATTTCGTTGCCGATGTTGTCTTTCGCACGTCCGCCGGGCTTAATTAGAATTAATTCGTTGTCGCCTCTCATGTGCGCCTCCGCGCGTGTAGGATCAAGTTGTGTAGCCTGAATTGAAGGTGTCTCGGCATACTCCCTTCGCTATCCCTGCTCTGGTAACGCCAAGCGGCATAATCTACGCAAAACTGGAGGTGATTGGCGTTGTCCGCTTCAAGCGTCAAGCCCTTCTCATCCTCCAATTCCTTCACCACTGATTTAGCAATAGCCGTAATGTAGTTGTCCCGCACATTCGCACGGATCGCCAAGCGTTCCTTTGCCAGTCCAACAATCAGAGCGATATCCATATCACTCTTCCTTTTCTTCGATCAATGGTTCGCCGCGCCGATTATCCGAACCAAGCAATTCATCAATACGTGCCTGCTTGCCACGCCCAGACCGGGGATACTTATCCCCAACACGGTAAATGTGGTCTTTGTCTTCTAAATCCTTGAAGTCCTTAATGACGATGTAAGGCATTCAAATCACCCTTTCGTTTAGGCTCCGTCTGGAGTTTCGGTTTCATCATTGGCCGTGTCCGGCGCAAACGTCATGGTCGTTTTAGGAGCAACACCCGTGATGTTCATCGCTACGAAGCCCTGACCCATGATCGGTTTACCATCGTAACGAGCTGTCGCTTTGAATACAGTGTTATCCTGAATGAACTGTACATGTTCGGATACAGCAAACTGAGAACCCGAACGTTCAGCAAGCAGATATTGAGAACCATAACCGCCTACGATGTCGCCTTCTGCCATGAACGGAAGAATCACAATGTCGCCATTGATGATCGGCATTACATTGTTGATGGATGCAATGATTGCACCAGCGGCGTTAAACTCCACCAAACGGGCTTGGAGTTCCGTATAGGTTGTATCGTTCATAGCCCAGAACTTGCCACCATTCCCGTAATTGGATTTTGCTTTACCACTGAAACGGATCAGGTTTGCGAAAAACTCTTTGGAATCATTACCTTTTGCTACTTGTCCGATATTGGAAGATGAAAGATTCGTCCATGTGGGGTAATTAACACCCCAGTATGAGGGTTTGGCCGTTTCAGCAAGGCGTGTGACGATACCAATTGGCATTTTGACACCTGTACCATACAAAATCGCTTTATCCACGCCCAGACCGAGTGCTTGACCGAGCGCATCCATAATTTCGTTACCCAAGTTGAAATCAGAATCTTCAAGCAGTGCGTTGCAGATCGGAATGAATCCGCCAACTTTGTAACCGTCTGTTTCCACTTGGTAGAAACGCAGCTCCAATTCATTGAGCGTGGCGCAAGCTTCTGTCCAAATCGCTTCAGGAATATCTCCGACAATGTTAGTACGCGACG
The DNA here is from genome assembly GCF_050435065.1 of Paenibacillus sp. 4624. Lineage (NCBI taxonomy): Bacteria > Bacillati > Bacillota > Bacilli > Caryophanales > Paenibacillaceae > Paenibacillus > Paenibacillus sp. 4624. Next base: position 344,033 of record NZ_JBNDJR010000008.1, on the reverse strand, counting down.
TACCCGGAATGGATTTGAGATTCACTTTAGAAATCAGCTTGGAATAGCGATGGAGATTGTCACGGATCAATCCAAGAATGACATCTGGAATGCCAAGTTCTCCCCCAGTCACGCCCCGCTTGTTAAGGTTCTTCTCATTTGGAATATCTCCAGAACGAACCTTATCCAAGAAGTCTTTTACTTCGCGGCGCTGAATGATTGCCTCTGCGGCGCTGCGTTCCATACCTTTGAAGAAACCTTTGTTCACTTTCATTCTGATCTCGCCCCCTTGGGAATGTTGTTGTTGACGCTGCTCATTATTAGCTGGCGGTGGAGTGTTGTTCGGTTCTTTGCTGTTAACTTCTGCCAGCTCACGTTCCAATTCGGCAATCTCACCTTCCAAGGTACTCTTCGAAGCAGCAAGTTCTTCTTTCTCCTGCTCATGTGCCTCGATGCTTTCCTCAACGGTTTTGATTTCCTCTTCCGTGGTAGCTTCCTCAATGGCTTGCTCCAGTTCTTCAGAACGAACCTTGATGCTACGCTCTTGCTCCAAGAAGCCTTCCAGCTCTGCCTTCCGCTGCTTGATCTTTTTTGCCAACATGATTTGTCTCAGTGCCATTAGTTAGCCAGCCTCCCCTTAAGTAGATGTTTTCGTTGTTGCAATTGACGGTCACGATGCTGTTCCACTTCATCTTTCCTTGCCTGCACGCCAGTATCGGCGTATGCCGGAAACGTCACGACGCTAACCTCGTGCAGATCAACTTCCCGAATCGTCCATTTCACCGTGCCATCATCTCTGTAATCTGTGTCCTCGCCTACAATGTTGAAACCGAATGAACATTGATCCACATCGCCACGCTTGACCCTCGCATACAAGTTCATTGCATCCGAATCATCCGGGTTGATTTTGATTCGGCCCCAAAGACCATGACTATCGGCTTTTAGCTCCAAGGTTCCGGCCTTGTTCCGGCCAAGAACGAACATCGTTTCGTGATTTGCCAGTGCCCGAATGTCATTGCCAAGAGTACGATCAAACGCTCCAGGTGCAATGACTTCAAATGCTCCCGGCCATAACTCTGTTTCACGATTGAATACAGCAAAATAACCTTCGATCACAAGCGACTGGTCTGACGCTTCGCGTGTTTCCAGCTTGGTTGTTAGGCTTCGGGTAACTTTCACCGTCCTATCCATCTTCCTCACCTCCCCCTTTGTTCAACTTCTTCTGATCACCGATCATTCCAGCGGGGATGTAGTTTTCCAAAATCACACGTTCATCCAGACCTTCCAGCGGCGAGTCTCCCAGCCAGTTACGCACCTCATTGCCCTTATAAAGACCACGGACATACAAGTTACTTCCGACCTCGGCCAACTCTTTCATATCGTAGGCGTAGAGCGAACGGGGATTGAACTTGAAATACATGTCCGGCGCAAAAATTAGCTTCCGCGTCAGCTCCTGCACAATGCCCATCGCCAAAGGTTGAATACGTGTGTTTACAAAAGCGTTGTACTCGTCTTTGCGAAAATCACCCACACCAACAAAAAAGGCTGGCACATCAAGAATGCCCGCCACCGTTCGCTTATCCAATTGAACTGAATCATTAATCGCAATGTCATTCAAGGACAACGGCTTGACCTGTTCAACATCGATCATGTCAGCCGGAATAATCCACGGCTGCCCCGCCTCTGAACGTTCAAGGTACATGTTATACACTTGATCCCTGCCCTCTTCACTGGACAATTCTGCGGTGTTTGCGTCTACCTTCACAATCAGGTTCGGCATATACTTCCCACTCATGAATCCTTTCTTCGTGGCTGTAGCCTGTTTGAGATTGTGAATGATATCCTTCAGCACCGCTCGATACCCTGTACCGATCCACGGCCGTTCCGGGTCAGGGTTAATGACGAAGTGAAGGACTTCATCATGACTATATGCCTGGCCTTGATAACGAACGATATAGGCGTTGTCCATGTCTTGGAAACTTACGCTCGATGGCTTAAGTGGAATCAGTTCGTCAATTAACCCATCCCGCATTTTCGGGTACACAACACTGTTACCGTCTCCATGAAGCAATAACGTGTTGACGATGTTGTACATCCATGTTTTCCGTGTCATGAGGCTATACGGATCAATGTCTATTTTTCGGGCAAGTCCGTTCCTGATCCGAACATCACCGTTGTTCGTGTTCTGCATCAGATGAATCGTCATGGTACTGATCAGCTCTGCAATCTTGTGAACGGCCATCTTCACTTCTGGGTTATCAGACAACCTTGTGTACCCCGGCACGCACAACACGTCATGGGCTTCTGTCGTCAAAAACCAACCAATATTGGACTCTGAACGGTTCTGGCCTGCGCTCTTTATTTTCCTCTTTTTACTCAGCTCTTCCACCCCCTTTCAGCCAGCCCTTCGCCGTACCAGCCGTTTCAAAGTTTTCAAGCTGCCGGACGCACGCAAAAACAGCGGCATCGAATAAGTCGATACGCTGGTTATCCTCAACCTTCTCGTATTGAATCATATCATCCGTCTTTTCGATGGCTCGAACGTTCTGAACACAATACTCGAATGCCTCCGATCCAAGATAGTACAACTTCCCTTCTTTCGCTCGCATCTCGATTCGCCGGAATCCCTGCGATTTACGCCAGAAGTATTGCGGCTCATCAATCATCTTGAATCCAGCCTTCCGCATACCTGTGAAAAACTCTCGGCTGAACTTTCGGTCAAATCCAACCTGTTTAATGTTGAATCCAAGCTTCTTCATATCGATAAACCAATTGACGATATCCGCATGGTTAACAACGGGGCTATTGCACATATCCAACCACCCATCATCCTGCCAGCCAAACAGCGGAATATTGTCTTCCTCCGCTTTTGATGTCGCGGCGACAATCGGGAACCAAGCATGTGTGATAATGATGTCCACATCACCATACGTCCCGTATAACGCAGAAGCAGTCAAGTCATGGAATTTGGATAAGTCAGCGCCGCCGTACCATTCAATCGGCAGTTTAGCCAGTTCTTCCATTGTCCATTTGTACTTCCGATTCGATGATTTGAACTCATCAATGTTGAAGTATGCCTTCATGGCTGCTGTATACACGTTCAATGACTTGGCGAAGAAGTCTTTCCGCTGCTGCGGATCGTTCTGCGCCTGAAGAGCATCGTTCAAAATGTCTTCTGGACGAATGGAAACGCCATAAGCCGGATTAGCCATTTGATGAATCAACGGATTCGTATAATCCACTTCACCCGTTTCAGGGTCTTGGTCGGCTTTAGAGATGAACACAAAATAAGCCTCGTCTTTCACCGTCCCGTCCAGTATCTTCTTGCAATACTGGAGACGCTGATAACAGAAGCTTGTCATGTTGTCGCCTGCCGTGGTGATCCCAATCATAAGCTTGTTGGTGTATGCCTTCATGGCTTCCTTGATGATGTTATATTGCTTCGGCGACTTATATGCGTGAATCTCATCTGCTATCGCAATGTTACAGTTCAAGGAGTCCTGACGATCCGGGTTAGCGGCCAATGCCTGAATGTACAGTGAACCATCTGCAAAGTCACCTTGAATGCTATGCTCCTGGTTGTTGTCTATCACACGGAAGTTATCCTTCTCTCCCATCGCGTCCAAGTTGTAATTGATGAAATTGAAACTCTCCAAGGATTGTTTCAGTGCCGCGGCAACAATATACACCTTGCTCCCGCTTCGGCGATTGAGCAGCCCAAGCGCCCACGCTAAACCTGCGGCGAAACTAGTCTTAATGTTCTTCCTCGGAATAAAAATGAATGCTTCCTTATACCGCCTGATCTTCGTCCCTGTTTGATAGAACCCTAACAGGTTGTACACCATGAATTTATGGAACGGTTCCAACAAAAAGGGCATCCCCCGCAACGGCGTGCCATCCAGCATTTCACCTTGGGCATGAACAAACGTACTTTCGATGATATCAATGACGAACTCAGCATCATCGGGGTTAAACTCATACGCTGGATTATCCAGATCACGAAAAAACCTCTCTACACCCTGAATCAATTCCCTGCACGCAATTCTGTGACCGTCCCGGATATTTTTGGCATAGTCCATGACCACTTCATAATTGGGGTGTTGGATCACCTACGACCACCCAGCATTCCTGCCAGTTTCGATTGTCCTTTCTTGTTATCGGTTGTCACCGTCTCAATGGATTTCGGATTAAGACAGAGCCGATCCGAATAGGTCAAAATATCTTTACGCAACGTTTCCAACGTGGCGACAATCGGCGCTTTCTTCGCTCCCCCTTGGGCAGTGATCACTTCAAACTTATAACCACTTTCCTCAAAGTCGCGGTTCAGCTTTTCATATTGCGCGACCAGCTCCGCGTAAATTTCGATTACACGACCATATTCCTTTTTGTACACGCCGAGCTTCTTCATTTCGGCTACAGTCTTCCGTTTAATCTTTTCTTTTTCGGTTGCCTCCGCCACGTCCTCACCTCCCCAAAAAAACTTTTGGAGACCCGCTCTATTGGAAAAGGCTCCCCTGCCCGGTCCCTGGGCTGCCGGAAACTAATCCTCCGGGTGGGGGGGATATCTCAAAAATATTAATTTCCCTTTCCTTGCCATTCCTCGAACTTGTCTCTCACTCGCTCTTGCCAAGCAAGACCAAGCGCTGTTAGCTCATGGGTCACCCTGTCATGCATGGCGTTATGTTGCTTGTCAGAGAGCGATACCAAATTCCAGTTAACCAGCGCCAGCTCTGGGTAAAACTCGATTGGGTAAATGTGATGTACCGTGGTAGCCGGTTCGGTCTTACCGTACCTTCTGCTCTCTTGGCACACGTATTCATCCCTACGTAAAATGACCGCCCGCTTCCTCTTCCACTTGGTGGATTTATAGAACCAACTGTTCATAATCCCTCCATGCATAAATATTCGTTAGATTTTGTTATTAACTTTCAGCCGTTAAGCCGCATCACTGAGGCAATCTTTCTGCTGAAATCAATAGAATCTCTGCTTCTGAAACCCTGATTTTATTCATTTTCTGTATAAAAGTGAATTACCCTTATCTTAAATTGTGGGGAACTCGTCAACGCCCAACAAACCCTTATGCACCAAGGCTTTCCGGCTTCGGTCATTTACCAGTTCCACACCCTCATTTTATGGGTAACTCACAGTCTGAACTTCCTTGTTGACAAGTTGATTGTGTCTTGTGTAATTCCAATGTAACGAAGTGTTACGTTCGGATCAGAGTGGTTGAAAATCTTCTGCAACTCTGCCACATCCTTAGTTTCTTTATAAAAATGATATCCGTAGGTTTTTCTAAGAGTATGGTTCCCGATCCCTTCAAGCCCATAATCCTTTGTGATTTCTCTCATGATCTTGTAGGTCATGGATCGGCCAAGCGGCTTATTGATCCCTTCCCTACTCTTAATCAAGAATTCATCATCGGGTCGGTCACCAATCAACCTTAGCAATTCACGCCTAACTGTGTGATTCATCTCATATTCCTTTTGCTTCCGCGTCTTCTTCTCCGTAATGTAGATCAACGGTTTCTTTAGATCACGAACACGTAGCGGAAGTATATCCGATATTCGGAAGCCGATATTGATCCCGATCACAAACAGAATGTAGTCTCGCTTGTTTTCCTTCTGGATCAGTTTACGTTTGATATCTTCAATGACTGCCCTATCTCGGATGGGTTGAACATATTTCATATCACCACCTCACAAAATCCCAAGCGTTTGGGAATACGGTCAGATTAACAACTACTCCTTGCAACTGCTCGCATCGGCTTGCGATTCAGAACTTGATGCTTCATTGGCAACGCTGGTAGTGACGCTGGCAATTGAAGCGGCTCTGTCTCAAATGGATCTTCACCCAGTTCATTGAGTTCCTTAAATTGCTCCGCCAGATCAACGAACCTTTGGGTATCCAAACTAAAATTAATGAAGGCATTGATTACCTCGCGCAGCTCATCGCTAAATCGATTTATGATTGACATAATAGATTGCAGCTGTGCTTCAGATACCAAACTGAATCTCTCATCAGTACGATTCATTTAACGCAACCTCCCTAGCCAAACTACTTCCTGCATTCAGGTGTCAAACACAATTGAACATTCCCTGTCCACGTACCCCACACACACCCACGGCACTTATCTGGTTGCAATTCTGACTTCACTGGAATAGGTGGAGGACGCTTCACTGCTTTGATCGCCATAGGATTACCTCCCGACTGGTACAACAAAAAGGACATCGATTGTCGATGCCCTTTTGCGTGATTGTTCCAAACTATTAACAACTCCTTTTTTATAGTTCTTACCTATAGGTGGCTTTCGCGGGACAAATTTCACCGCTTTTAGCGGCTATCGGATCAAAAACAGGCTGCTCTCCAAATCTTTTGATATTTTCTTTTGTGCGCGGTCAATGTATTCGGTAACGGAATCTTTCGTTATGTATAGCATGTCGGCTATGGTGCTGTGAGAAAAACATTCCCCATGTGCCAGTACATAACACTCACGTTCCCGATCACTCAAACGGGACAGTGCATCTTCTATCTGAAACCTTTGCCAGTCCGTTAAGTTGCTTGGGCTGCCCGCTTTGGAATTACTGACGTAAGCCTGCATTTTAAGTGGATCAACAAGCACTTCTCGTTGATAAGCGGCAAGCCGCTCAACACCACGCTTGTTTCCTGGTCTTCTTCCTGTTGAAAGCCACTCTTCAACAAATTCACACTCGCTGATGATGTCAGAGATGATTTTTTTATCATCAGCGTCAGCACGCTTGTACAAACGTCTGGCAATTCGAATCGCCCTGCGGCAACTCTTTGGAGTTGTTTCGCCTAAATCGTACAGCTTACCCATATATTCTTTCATTTGATCACCCCTGTCTGTACATATCTGGTATGTCTTGCTTGTAATTTGTAGTAAGTGCTTGTGGAGTTCTTTCATAATTAGCAAATTTGTTGAACTGTTTCAGGAAGACCAGTTCCACTGTTCCGACAGGGCCATTGCGCTGCTTGGCAATAATGACTTCTATAATGTTCTTTTTCTCAGTCTCGGCATCGTAGTAATCTTCACGGTGCAAAAATGCAACGATGTCGGCATCCTGTTCAATCGCTCCTGATTCCCTCAAATCTGACATCATCGGCCGTTTGTCTTGGCGTTGCTCCACTCCCCGGTTAAGCTGAGACAAAGCAATGACTGGAATGTGCAGCTCGCGCGCTAATTGCTTCAACTTGCGTGAAATGTCGGTTACCTCTTGCTGTCGATTTTCCTTCCCTTTATCCCCACTGATCAATTGAAGATAATCAATCACAACCATGTCCAAGCCAAACTTTTGTTTGAGTCTTCTACATTTGTTGATGATGCCTTGGGCCGTTAGCGAAGCAGAATCATCAATGAATAAGTTCGTTTCTCCTAAAACCCCTATCGCTCTTGTGGCCTTATCCCAATCCTCTGCGCGAAGGAATCCTGTTCGGATACGGTTTGCATCTACATTTTCCTCTGCACTGATCATACGAAGTGCGAGCTGAGAAGAAGACATTTCTAAGCTGAACACGGCCACCTTCTTCTTCCCTTCGTTTGCTGCATGTTGAGCAATGTTTAGTGCAAAAGCCGTCTTACCAACCGATGGACGCGCGGCCACAATGATTAAGTCGCTATTTTGAAAGCCGGATGTCATTCTATCCAGATCAATGTATCCTGATCGTATACCCGTTACTTCGTCACCTGAGTTCGCAAATCGCTGTTCCATAATGTCGAAGGCTTCCATGAAAACTTCACGAGCTGTCCGAAACTCTTTACCTTTCACAGCTTTATCCGATAGATTGGTAGCTGCCGTTTGGACAGCGGATAAAGCCATCATGCCATTGTCAGATTTCCAAGCATTACGAAGTTGTTCCTCCAGCGATAGGATGGTTGTCCTATGCAAGTATCTGTCATGCATAATTTCCGCATGGTGCGTTATGTCCGCTGCCGTTGGAACGCTTCTCGACAGCTTTGCAAGATAGGTTACGCCTCCGACACTCTCCAATTCCCCTTTTTCTTGTAACTTTGCAGTCACGGTTACAAGGTCGATTGTTTTCCCTTCATCGGACAATTCCTTAATCGTTTTATACGCCTTCTCATGTTGACTCGCGTAAAAATGGTCTGGCGACAACACTTCTGCCACGTTCAAGTAGGAAGATGAATCAAGCAATATCGCACCAAGTACCGCCTGTTCTGCTTGTAGGTTATGAGGTAGTTCCATTTCGTTTTTCAAGCAAATCACGTACCTTTCTGCGCTGTTCTGCTGACGGGCCAACTGCGTCTTTGCTAAGTTGTTTGTTCTCTTCAAGTATCCGTTGGCCAGACTGTTTAAGCCCTGAATGGTAACGATCACTTTCCGTGGTAACTGGCCTTTTTGCTAATGCTCCTGGATGTGGCGGATACTTGTTGTCTGGATCGGCAGCGTATGCTTTCAGATTATTTTGAGCAAGTTGAAACGAGATATCTTTCAGAGCTTCATTCCAGCTCTGGAGCTTCGAAGGATTGCCTGTAAAGGCCGGGTAAAACTCTATGATTTTGTCGAATAACATACCAACTTCGCTGATTTTCATTCTTCCATCCCTTCCGCCATTTCAGCAAAGCTCACCTTTGTGTCAGGCTTTGTTCTCGTTTTACTCTTCCGATTATCGAAATCCCGATCTATTGCAATTGCCTGTTCCAACGTGCGGACACCACCGACAAAATAATCGTTTAAAATCTTGGTAATAAGCTTGAAGTTATAACCTTTGGATGCCATTCCTGCACGTTCAATGGCTCGTACAACAACCTCTTCTGCCATGCCGTCATTGTCAATGTAATCTCCAAGCTGTTGTGCTTGAAGTGGGTTACATTCAACGCCAAACACTCGCTTGTGAGCTGTATAAAATGATTCGTACTCAGAAGTAGTAGAAGCAGAAGAATTAATATCTTTAGATAATCCTGAACCCTTTACTCCGTCATTTACTGCACCTTTTACTCCCTCTTTTACCGCACCTTTTACTGTATTATTTACAGTAAGGTGCACTAATTGATATTTCCCAGCTTGTTGCTTGCCTTGATTCTTATATATAAGTCGTCCTTTTTGGATGAGTGCGTTTCGATGCTTAATTAGTGACTTTTCAGAAACGCCTGTCTTAGCCATCAGTGTCAGATTTGCTACAGTAAACCACTCTGGGCATCCGCTCTTATTTGCTATCACCAATAGGTGAAACCACAAAGTTTGTGCGGATGGCTCCAATGGGTTTGTTTCGAGCCAATCTGTGAAGGCTGTCATTTCTGCAATGTAGTTCATGACTTTTCACCTTTTCCTTGCTTATACTCACTGACCCAAGCAAATCCTCTACGCTTTCGCCATGGGTCTTCTATGATGTATGATTTTCCTAGTGGTACAAATGGATCTGATTCGATCCGTAAGGGGCCGAATTTAGTCTGTATTTCCTTCGTCACTCCCAATGGAGACGAAGGAGAAACGACCATTTTCAAGTGCTTGATCCGGCTGCCGTATCGTATTACACGGTAAAGAGCATTTTCGATCATCATCTGAGCTTTATCAGATATTCGGATCATAACAATGCCCCTCCTTAGTCAATAGGTACAATTAATGGTGTCCAGTACGTATGATATCCGGGCCAATCCAAATCTAATGGTGTTCCACAATAAGGAGGCTCATTTACAGGCATTTGCCACCAAAGTACGTCACCGTCATCCTCATGCCATTCAAAAATTGATCTTGGCTTTCCATAGGTCAACAATTTTGATGTGATCTGTCTCATTTCTTCCAATTCGTTTTTCAGGGCATCTTGTTTCACTGGGCCTTCGGATACTTTCAATCGTGTTTCAAATATTAAGTGATTAATCGCTTGGGCATTTGATGATAAATCATCTGTTAAAAGTTGCTCAATTCGATTAAGTGAGTCTGAAAGAAGTTCAATCTGAGAATTTGTTTCCTTCAACGTATCAAGAACATCGTCAATGATCGTCTCTGCATCAACTGTGAGAGGCATACCCTCGCTGCTGATCCGCTGGAACAACACTCGATCTTCTGGAGAACGTAACACTTCTGTTCCGTCTACTAAACGAAAAACATCGTATCCTTTAGGCGTTTCCATATGAGCATCATCCTATCTTCGGAATTGGTAGACTATAGCCACATCCGAGAACGGCGGTAGGTTAATCCCCATCCACCATCCTGGAGTGGAATTTCATTTGTAACCTCAAGTTCATCAGGAGAGTAAGGCATTGTTACGCACGCCGGATCAAACTCTATGACTTGTTCTCCTTTGCGATTGATTCGATATTTAACTGGCTTATTCTCATAGCACCAAAGCATTTCGAAATGAACCTGATGGGCTACGACAAGTTTCCCTTCGTCTCGTCCACTGATCACACGACAGACCGTGCCGCGCTTGATTTCAAAGAAAAAGAAGAACATCTTTCATCACAACTTCGATTTCATCTCATCGCACAGCTTGGAAATACGCTCTGAAATGGCTTTCTTCTGTTCCTCGTTCTCTAATTCAAAAACCGATCCTATTAAGCTATTGAAATTACTGAGTAGCGATTCGAAGTGTACCTTGACCTTGATCGCGGCCGTATTGTTGTTTTTGCGCAACTGCTCTTGCAGTTCGGCGACTTGTTTTGCTGAGTCCTCTTCACGTTTACGTGCCTGCTCTGCCAGCTCCTGTTCTCTTTCCTTAATCGCTGCGTTGACCTTGGCCGCAACCTCTTCTTCCTTTGCTTTCATTTCGGCTTCCATCGTCGCTACTCGCTGCTGTGATTCCGAGAGAGCTTTTTCCGCCTTGCGAAGTTCTGTCTTGGTCTTTGCATCCGTGCCTGTTGCCTTTCCTGGCTTTTTCGCTTCTTCCTGAGCGGTGGCTAAATCATTCTCCAGTTTCTGACGTTCTTCGAGCAATTTCTGATACTCAACACGAAGGATTTCACGCTGACGCTCTTCCTCTAACCTAGCAACCTCATGAAGCTTTGCACGTTCTTGTTCCTCGGCAAGCAGGCGTTCCGCTTCCTTCTTCTCTTTGATGGCCGCTTGAAGTTCACGAGCTGACATTTCAGCAGCATTGTTTTCTTCCACGAATGACTCCCGTTCTTCCGCAGGAACAGAGAGCAGAGCAACCGCCTGACTGTATGACAAAGTACTTAGCGTTTGAGAATTAGCATATTCCACAGATATTTTCATGAAGTTATTGGCCGATGATTGACTGTAATTCACATGCTCTTTCAGCCACGTTCCCCATTCTCCGTGCGCAACCAGTTCCTTCGCTTCGGTCAACCTCTGGCCGATCTCGATTGCTGACTGTAAAACATACTGACGGGCTTGCTGATCGATACTACGAATCTCAGCAGCGATGATTTCTGCTGTTCGGTTTGAAATGATTGCTTCCTTTGCTGGCACGATCTCGCTTACAACCTCTTCTTTTTTCGTGCTTTTACGGGTTGTCATATCGCAACAACTTCCTTTCTACTCTTTTTTTTCTTAGCTAACACCGAACGTTTGTAGTGATCGATAAAATCTCTTACTTCATCAGTCATAGGATCGTTATCCCATCCTCTACACTGAACAATTTGTTTCTTTTTGATCTCAACCGTGTAAAAAGGTTTTTCAGGCAGTTCAATCTTCCGAATAAGAAAAATATCTGATTCACCTTTGGCGTATCTCTCGGCGTAACCACCGACACAATGAATTAAAGATTTTCCTTCTTCAAAAAGATCGAATGATGATTCCGCTGGTCGTATCATTAAATCCTTCCACATGAAAGTAAGCTCTTGCAGGGAAGGGAGCCTTGACTTGATCAATTCGTCCAACTCTTTGTTTTCTATAATCTTAATTTTCTTTGTTGTTTTCATATGAGCTTCGTGTAGATCGTTAGGGAACAGATATCGTTCTTCCTTCAAGTCCATTCCAAGTTCGTTACATTGTTTTCTATAATCTCGCCAGTCAGATAGGACTGAATAAACTCCCATTTTGGAATAACGATCCTTTCTTAGCTGCTTAAGAAGGTACTTGATAACAATATGTTCTGGAGCAAGTTTCAAAGCTTGCTGATAATATGTTTGGGATATCCCGTTCCGAACGTCTGCTAGAATGCATGCTTGACTGAGGGTTACTCCCTTATCTCTGTTAAGTTGATAAAATCGAAGCTGATTTGGAGACATCGACAAATCGTTCGTTTTAATCTCTTTGAGTTCCGACTTGCTGAGACGTAACACCTTGAGAAGAGAAGAACCGCGCCAGTTAATTGCTCCATGCGTTGATTCACCCTTGAGTTTCGCCCAAATCATATTTCCGAATCCTGATTTGGTTAAGTATTCGATGCAAGGATATCGTGCTGCTAAATCGAAGAAATCAGTCATGTCGGTGGCATTGTAATAACCACGTTTGACATACTTTTCCCAAGTGGAATATTGAAAAAAAGTTCCTTTGACCGCCTTCCGTATGTTGCTTTCGGACATGTACTTTCTCCATGATCCATTCCCAAAGCTTATTTCGAAAGCCGAGTAAACCGTTTTGGCTTTCCTCTGTGCACCTGTATAAAAAGTGCTTCGTCCTGGTTCAAACAAGTACATGTCAGAACAGTTATACATGGTCGTTACATTTCTAAAGTCCTCTCCATATGAACGATAAACGGAAATGACTCTGGCCGTAATTGCTTGCGGATTTATGAGGGATTTCTCATACCAGACAAGAACAGCTTTGTCTTCCATGTACTTCCGGCTCATCCCCGCTGCTCTTGCCTCGCACTTGGATTTACAATGAGGACAGACAACCTCTTTCAGCTTGTGTTCCAACTTTTTCTTGGAGTTATGTGTCTTATTGCAGTGTGTGCAATAAGCTTGTTGTACACCAGCGACTGTTTTATAAAATAAATATCTACTCCGTAGCAATACAGTGTTGGTCACATATTTTTCAAGGGCAGCGCTAATTTTAGACGGGAAATGTAATTCAAATTCTGAATAATCCATAACGTCCCCTCCGTTTTAAAGCAAATCGTCTAGCGAGGCATTTAAAATCGAAGGAGCCTCGTTTGATTTTTCTTCTTGTACAGGAACACCGAAATACTTCAACGCAATTTCAAAACCTTGCTGATCTGTGAGGACACCAACACCATTAGACTGCTTCTTTTTCGCTTCTTCCTTCATAGCGTTTAAACTTCCTGCAATGTTCTTCCCGTCCGTCAGTACAAAGGCCGCATGTTCCGGGTGACTTCTTACATAACTAGTTAAAAAAGAACCGACATGCTGAACATAATCGTCTTTTGCATTCTCGCCCATTTCCTTTTGTAGCTTTTGCAATGCTTGCTGGATCACTGCCATTCCTCCTATGAATAACCGGGAGGCTTGTCCTCCCGGCATATGTGTTATGAAAAACCTAACCGATAATTACAACCTTGCCTTCTTTAATCAAATCTTCAAGACGTTCGTCCAAGTAAAGTTTGATATCAGCTATTGCGCGCAGTTTCCATTCGCCACCATCTGCCTCAAAGAGTGCAGCAGATGGCCCATCTTTCATGCGGAATACAAAAGCTGATTCGGGTTGCGGAACCTCCACGAAGGTACGGAATGGTTTCAGGTGAACCGGGTTTGGTAGCTGAACATTCTCAAATGTAGCGACACCTGTTTTAGCCGTAACCTGTTGGCTTGTCCCATTGTCACCATAGCTAGTTACCTGCTCGTCCTTTACATTACCTACAATTGCCAACATCGCGTCTCGTGCGGTTGTAGGTACAAAACAGCTTTGAAGCAGAATGTTGAAGCTCTCAACATCGTAATACCGACCGTAGCTAATATCCGGCAACAAGGCATTTGCCTCAAGAAGTAAATTCCGTTGCAGATCACGGTTATACCCTGTGACTACGCTGACTTGCGTAGGTGACTGGATATGCACAATCACCGGGAATTTATCGTCGAAATTACTATCGATATAGTCCACAATACCTTGAAGATTTCGAACCTTCATTGTTTCGGTAGTCGCTTCGCTTACACGACGCAAGTCAGAGCTGGTAAAAACCTGATCTCCGATCTTCTCTGTCTGAACTCCGGCTAAACTCAAAATTTTATCAATGGCTTCTCTGATCATGTAACATCCTCCGCTATTCAATTTTCATAGATCACTTGTACAGTCCAACTACTTTTGGATTAGGGCTTGTCCCTGTTCCGTCAACGACATCGCCTGCATCGTTCATTGCCATCTGGTTTTTATCGTTACTCAGGTTTAATTCCTTCATGACGGCTTTGCCTTCTTTATCAAAGTCAAAGACGAATTGAGTCGGTACGCCTTTGGCTGGAGCCAATGACGATTTAACCTCGATATCCGTTTGACCCATTTGACGAGCTTCGTTCGGCTTGATCTTGAGTGTAATGGTCACTGTACGAACGGCCTCGGCCTTCGTGTTCGGGTCCATTACGTTCTCCGCAACTTTCGCCAGCTCACGGTTGATCCGTTCGGCCATTGCGCCGCCTGCCAGATTGTTAATGTCCACTTTCATACATATCACCTCCTCTCCCGTGGTGATTTCTTAGGACGTTTCACAATCTCAGTTACATCTGATTCAAAAGCGAGAATAGGTTTGGAGTCTTTCGGAAGAATGCGGATTGACGTTCTAGCCGCTCCCCAAACTTCGGTTACTTCTCCAACCTCACCAGATGAGAGCTTGACAGTATCGCCTTTTAGTACAATCATGCGTGTGCCCCCTTATCAGAAGGCGGAATATGTGTTATACTGAGCACGAATATTTTTTTCAACACCTGAAATCGTCCGGCTCCTAACCCGGATGATTTCTTTTTTTGTGTTCATATGCTAAAGCGCAACTTTATTGCTTCAATTGCAATCGCTTTGTTGTTGGCATCCAAGTAATCCATATCCGACAAATCAATTTTGGCAGATAATCCATGAAGGTGCAGAGCCAGATTGAGCATGAACTTCTCCGATTGTGACCATGGTTTAGAAATCTTTTTTAATCCAGCGGAATTAATTACACCTTCCTCTAAATCAACATAAGGTGCAGCCGCGTATTTTAACTTTTCATTTTTCAAAAAAATATGAATCGTTCCACGCCAATGACGATCTTGCATGAGATGAGCTGGGACAGTTTTAGGTTGATTCATTCATAGTTCCTCCAATAACTGGTTTTTGAAGATCGTTAATTTCTTTATCTAACCAATCTTTAGCAGCTTCAAGGATCAACCCGCTTTTCCGAAACCTTATCAATTCCTCCAAATGCACATAAGCACAACAGTTATTTACTAAAATTTGAAGTTTCATTTTAGCCCTCCGTTCAAAAACAATTCTCACACATTCCAATACAGCGTTTCTCATAGTTCCAATACAATGTTGCTCTGATACTTGTCTAAATCACGACCCGATGTAACTGGGATTTAGTTTTCAAATAATTTTTACCAACGAACAGGTTTGACCAGTAACAATCTCGGAAACAATGAGTTTGCAACGATCAGGTAAATCGGTGTTAAAGGGATCAATTTTAACTTTGACCCCATCAACCAGCCTATAATGACCAACAACCTGTAACTTTGGCCGTTTTTCCTTTTTGCTCATCATCTCCCCCCCTTAGTTCATGATATTCAAGTAGGTTTGTCCGACTTGACATTTGTTTACTTGTTTGAAACCTTTTTTTGGGGCTGGACTTCTCCAAACGAGAAAAGATAATTAGCGCTTGAATCCGGGAAATATTCTTCACGAATAGCAATCATTTCAGAACGCGTAAACTCTGTTCTGCCTTTCAATTTATTATTTAATGATCGCTCTGAAACCCCAATTCTCTCCGCCATTTTCTTCTTAACTAACCCATTTCGTATAATCTCAGCCTGCAAGTTTGGAAACAACGTAATCACCCCCTCTCGATTTACGTTGCAGGGTAACTAACGCAAATATTATACCCCAAAAGGTAATAAGTCAACACTTTTCGGCAAAATTTTACGTTGCAACGGAAATATATTTCGTCTATAATGATGCTCATATGAAGTAAAAGAAACGGAGGTCACATTTACTGTGGATATGCTTGAGAAGATAGATTTATTGATGAAGAAAAAAGGGATACATAGTAAGAATGAACTTTCCAAAAGAGCGGATATCCCTTACACCACAATTGATGGAATGTATAAAAAGGGAACTGAAAATACAAAGCGTTCAACTCTAGCAAAGCTAGCGAGCTTTTTTGAGTGTAGCCTTGACTACTTAATTGATGACAGTATGGAAGTTGATCTTCCGCGAATTGATCCAGACTCTTTTTCTTACATCCCTGTAGTTGGGAAAATAAGTTGTGGAAATGGTGTTGTTGCTTTTGAGGACATATCAGGGTACGAACCTGTACCTAAAGAGTGGGTAACCGGCGGTGAACATTTATTCCTACACGCAAAGGGCGATAGTATGAGCGGCGTTAGAATAAATGATGGAGACATGCTTCTGATTAGAAAGCAACCAGACGTAGAAAACGGAGAAATTGCGGCTGTTCTTGTTAACGATGAAGCAGTCTTGAAGCGAGTATTTAAAAATGGCGATCAGATGGTTTTGCAATCTGAAAACCCCAACTACCCTCCAATTTTCGCTCCCCCGGCAGAGGTTGTGATTGTTGGAAAGCTTAAGATGAATCTTATTAAGTATTAAACCAGGGGGGAATACCAATGAATGTCGCTGCCTATATTCGTGTATCAACTGATGAACAAGCTGACAAGGGGAATTCTTTGACAGAACAAATGGAGAGACTTAAAGCTTATTGCGTATCTATGGGATGGAATGAACCGAAATTCTACATTGATGATGGTTATAGTGCTAAGGATCTTCGTCGTCCTGCTATCAAAAAAATGTTAAACGATGTGACTCAAGGAAAAATTCAAGTTGTTTTAACCACTAAAATTGACAGGTTCTGTAGAAATATGCTCGATTTATTAAGTACAGTAGATTTGCTCTCTAAACATGATTGCAGTTATATATCGTCTACTGAACGGTTTGATACCTCAACTGCTCATGGTAGAATGACATTGAACTTGTTAGGCACATTCGCCGAGTTCGAGCGTGACCGAACATCAGAGCGTGTTAAGGATAATATGTTGTCAATTGCTAAAAATTCAGATCGTGCAATTAGTGGCCCATGTTTCGGTTACGACATTGTAGATAAAAAATATGCTATCAATGAAGAGGAAGCTAAAATAGTTAAATATATGTTTGATTTAGCTTTAAATGGTGATGGCCCTCGTATGATAGCAAAAAAATTAAATGATCGAGGAATAACGACAAAAAGAAATAAACAATGGGATCAAACTAATGTGAAAAGACTCATCAAGAACCGAAAGCTTACAGGAACACTAGAATATAATAAGCGCGAAACCTCAGGAGTAAAAACTACCTTTAGAGATGAATCAGAATGGATTATTAAGGAGAACAATCACCCCGCAATCATCTCCGAAGAAATATTTGATAAAGTTAAAGAAATACTGTATTCAAGAGCCAGGTCGTCTAAACATGCTGACAGTGAAACCTATCTACTAACTGGTATAGTTAAATGCGGCCATTGCGGTAGGAATATGAAAGGCAATACAGCCAGAAATAAAAATAAATACAACGAATATACCTACTATCGTTATGTATGTGCGTCTTATGTTCAAGGATATGGATGCAAATATCACGCAGTACATCGTGAAGATTTAGAAACTATCATAATTGATCAGGTTAAGGGATTGGCTTCTGCCTCTGTCAAAGAATTAGATATAAAAATATCTCCTAGATTATCGGCCATTGAAGAAATTCAGGATTTAAAGAATCAGCTCAGCAAAGTGGACAAAAGAATCCAGAAGCAAATCGAAGCTTATGAGAATGATTTGATCTCTGCCGATGATTTGAAAACTGCAAGTGAGCGAATAAGAAAGAATCGGGAAGAATTAAACGCCCGAATTAAAGAGCTTGAGTCCTCAACGCGTGAGGCTGCCAGCGTACAAGAAATAGCTGTTGAGTTTTTACCTGATATTTTAGGTGAAGACAGGCTGAAAGCAAAAAATGCTCTTCGCCTATTAATCGAAGAGGTTGTTGTTACTGATGGGGAATTTATTGATATTACTTGGAAGTGATTTATTGTGCCTCAGTGTATAATCGGATCACCCTTAGCTTGAATATAGGTGGCCGTGAAGGGTACTCCCGCAGCGTTGTTATAAAAGAGAGCGCGATCATGTGCCGCATAATGAGCATCCAACCCGGCCAGCTCCAGTTGCTCCATCGTAGCATCCTTGGTGAGTTTGTAGATCATCGTTGCAATCATCTCTAAGTGGGAAAATTCCTCAGTCGCAATGTCGTTCAATAGACCGATAATTTTGTCGGGAATGGTATAACGTTGATTCAGATAGCGTAAGGCTGCTGCGAGCTCTCCGTCTGCACCGCCATATTGTTCCATCAACAGCTTCGCCATATGCGGATCACATTTACTCACCCGAACTGGATATTGCAATTTTTTCTCATATACCCACATGCACAGGACGCCTCCTTCGATTTTATACTTGCCAAGGCCAAGGGGTCTGGGACCACTCCCACGGATATTTGGAAAAGGCATGACCAAAATTCGTCAGCGGACCATATAACTGCTGAAACTCATGCGCAACGCGCATCCGTTCCTGGCTGAACTTGTTATACTGTTCGATACTTTGAAAATCTCCCGGATGTGTATCCAAATACAAATTCAGCTCAACCAGGACAAAATCCAGCGCCTGTAGTTCCTCCAGCAGTTCGTAATATTGGGCGTCACAGGCTTTCGGCTGTTCCTTCTCCATCGTTCACCACCGCCCTTTCCTTCGTTTTTTTCGAGGTATACGGACTGTACAGCGCTGGCCACAATGTGCCGAGCCTTAAAGCTTCTGCCGGACTGTATTGCGGCCAGCCCATCGGCTGAAAAGGAATAAATAATTGCGGTGGAACCAGATACGTACGAATACCTAGAGGTTTACACGGATCAAATGGACCCACAAAAGGAACATATGCCCGAACCTGAGGATCTTTCAGAGGATCTTTCAATCGAAACGCCTCCTTTATCATGCAATTACATGCATTCCGGCATTGCTTCACAAGGCATACAGTACATTCCCATCATTTCCTGTCCTTATAACAATATGTCGAGATGATCAAGATAATCACTTTTTACAGAAACTATAAGAAGGATCTTGCCATTGCAGAGCAAGCTTACTTATTCCTACCACGCAAAAAAAACCTTCAAAGGGTGCCAGAACACCACTTCAAAGGTCTTACTTAAAGGTCTTGCTTATCCGCTATTGTTCACATCGATCATCATCTTGAGACAACAGAAGATCACTGCTCATCTTCCGAGATTTCATCTTGTTCTTTTACTTGCTTGTACACTTTGACCCGGTTAATACGTAGACGTGTAGACTCTTCGACTTCGAAGATATAACCGTTCCGCTCACGTGTTTTCCCCTTGGCCGGACTGCCTTCCAGTTCTTTGAATAGCCAGCCGCCAATGGTATCTACCTCTTCATCCTCAATGATCGCTCCGGTCCATTCATGCACTTCCTCGATCAACGAACGTCCATCGATCGAAAAGGCTTCACCGATTCGTTCCATATGTGGCCGCTCATCCTCGAACTCATCATACAGATCCCCAACGATTTCTTCCAAAATCTCTTCAG
Organism: Paenibacillus sp. 4624; assembly: GCF_050435065.1. Classification (NCBI taxonomy): domain Bacteria; kingdom Bacillati; phylum Bacillota; class Bacilli; order Caryophanales; family Paenibacillaceae; genus Paenibacillus; species Paenibacillus sp. 4624. The sequence goes on along the minus strand of NZ_JBNDJR010000008.1, from coordinate 324,403 downwards.
CCGTCAGCAATCCTGCAGTCCCCCCATATTCGTCGACTACAAGCGTCATCTGGGAGTGCTTTTTCTGCATTAAACGTAACACATGGCTGATCTCCATCGACTCGGGAACGTTCAGAATCGGACGCACCATTGAAGCCAGATCCTGTTGTTGCTCCGGTTCCGCCAGCAACAGGTCCGTGATATGGATAAATCCGATAATCTCGTCCTTATCCTCTACGGCAACCGGGTAACGGGAATGCTTCGTTGCGTTGATGATCTTTAGATTTTCCTCCAGCGACAGATGGGTATACAGACAGTCCATATCTGTACGAGGCAACATAACCTCACGAGCCAGCATGTCTGAGAAATCAAAGATATTATCCATCAGCTTGATCTCATCCTTATCGATGACCCCGCTTTTGGCACTCTGTTTCATCAGGATGCGAAGCTCATCTTCGGAATGGGCCTCACTTTCACTCGCGGGTTCAATACCAGCCAAACGTAATAAAGCATTCGCTGATGCATTAAGAACCCAGATGAACGGGAAGAAAATTTTATAAAATAATAGTAACGGTGCGGATAAAAGCAACGCCACTCCATCTGTTTTTTGAATCGCCAATGATTTGGGTGCCAGCTCACCAAGTACGATATGCAAGAACGTAATGATACAAAAACCGATAACGACCGATACCGTCGTAATCAGGCCCGTATCGGAAACGCCCAGCTTAAACATTAGCGGTTCCACGAGCAGTTTGGAGATTGCAGGTTCTCCTAACCATCCGAGTCCAAGAGATGTCAGTGTAATTCCAAACTGTGTTGCCGACAGATAGGCATCCAGTTTACCGTTCACCTTCAACGCATAACCAGCCAGACGGTTTCCCTCACTCTGCAATTGTGTCAGGCGTGTCTGTCTTACTTTGACGAGAGAAAACTCCGCTGCGACAAATACGCCATTCAAAAATACGAGCAAAAAGACACAGACCAAATTAAATACCAGCTGTCCAAGATGAAATTCGGTGTGAATGTCCAAGATGTAACTCCCCTTCTCTGTCTATTTCAGGAATGCACCTGGAATATTAACGTAAAATAGCTTTTCTAGATTTGAAGTCCATGCCTTTATAATACATATCAGCCACGAGCAGATTTGGCCCGCAACAGGATGCAGCATCACAATGGCAGTTTACCGTCTGATTGAGCGGATGCTCCGCAGACCATTCGTGGAATACGTCATCCAGCTTTCGGTCATGGATGTTGCCAAATGCAGGGATATCCGCGAAATCAGTCACGTATACGTTGCCGGTAAACATGTTGACGTTAACACGGTTGCGCCCGTCCGGATCATTACGAACCGTTACATTAGGTTCGCTGTACAAGCGATTAATCAGTTCACGATCCTGCTCGGCTGCACTGCATGCGAAGAACGGCAGTGTTCCGAAAAGCATCCACATGTCTTTATCACGGACATCAAGCAACCGATGAATGGCCTCTCTCATGTGATCCAGTGATAACACTGGAAGAGAAGATGCAAAATTAGAGCTGTACATCGGATGCACTTCGTGCCGTACACAACCCATTTCCCGAATCAACTGGTGAATGCCCTCCAGCTTATCATGCGTTCGATAATTAATCATCGATTCTGCAGAGATAAACATACCGGCCTCACTGAGCTTGCGAGAGTTTTCAATCATCTTTTCATACATTTTCACGGCGACTTCACGTTTTACCTGTCTACCGCTGTTGGCGAATCCCACCTGATGGAAATCATCTGCATTCAAATAATTAAATGAGATGTGCATCACATCCAAGTAGGGGAGTAGCTTTTCATAACGGCTGATATCCAGCGTCAAATTGGAATTAATCTGGGAGCGAATCCCGCGTTCTTTGGCATATTTAAGCAGTGGAATGATCATCTCATCTACTGTCTTTTGGCTAAAGCTGGGTTCACCGCCTGTCAGACTGATCGTCTGCAGATGCTCCACCTCATCCAGTCGTTTCAACATTAATGAGAGTGGTAGCGCAGGTGCCTCTTGCATCGTAAGCATATCCCCTACGGCACAATGTTCACATCGCATATTGCACAGATGTGTCACTGTCATTTCTACACTGGTCAGCACATGCCGGCCATATGTACGCAGAGACCCAATTGGATCCCACGGATCATTCGTTGGGGATAATGGCATCGGTTGTACCGATCCTGAGTTTAGCATGGTCATTGTTCTTCACCTTATTCCTTTTATTAACCTAAAAAGTTTTATTTACATCATATCCGAGAATACTTTTTTGGGAGTTATCTTTTATCATAGCACAATCACGAACCTTCCTGCACAGCCAAACCCTGACCATTACATGACAAAAAACGCTCATGAATCATAGGGAACTCGCTTCACGTTCCCGATATGACCACCTGAGCGCCTGCTCTGCTTGCTCTATACTTCCTTAGCTCAACTATGCAACTGTTCCTGCTTCGGAAGTATAGCAGTATCTTCCGCACCCTCTACCCCTGTAATCATGACTGAAAGCTGCGTAGCAAGATTTATTTCGTAGGGTGCACTAAGGACCTGCCCTTCTGCATCCTTGATCACACGAATCAATGGCCGCTGTGGCACGCGAGGTTGAATTGCAGCGACTACGCCAACTTCTCCAGTACTCAGTTTAACGGAAATTCCTACGGGATAGATCGCTACACAATCCCTAAATTTTTCAAGCATCCACTGTTCATAAAGCGTTCCAGAACCTGTATATAGTACTTCTACGGCTTGATGCGGCAATAAAGCTTGACGATAGACCCGATTGGTCGTCATGGCATCATACGAATCGGCAAGAGCAATCCATTTCGCATATTCATGGATTTCATTGCCTTTCAAACCTAGAGGGTAGCCACTGCCATCAATTCGCTCATGATGCTGCAGTGCACAGTGTGCTGCAAGAAGAGGGATGCCGGGTTCATCCTTGAGAATGCGATGTCCATACGTCGTATGCTGTTGAATAATCTTGTATTCCTCATCACTCAGACGTGAAGGTTTATGTAAAATATCGGAGGAAATCTGCGTTTTTCCAATATCATGAAGCAGAGCACCTAGACCAATCTCCATAAGTTGCTGACGTGTATAACCTGATGCCACACCAAGCACCAGAGTATACACACAAACATTCAATGAGTGAGTATATAGGTCAAAATCGCTGGAGTTCATGTCCATTAACATGATCATCGCTTCCTTTTGACCACCGATATCCTCCAGAATGCTGTTCATTACACCACTAAGCGCTTTACCAAAATGTGTGATCTGATTTTTACTTTTGAAGCCGGACATATGTTGAAATTGCTGTTTGATCTCCACAAGTGCTCTTCGCTTGGTCTCTTCCTGTAACATATCAGGCACGATAATATCTTCTGTCGCAGCATCCTGAATGTACACATATCCAATCCCGAGATCTTTCAACCGTCCGATTAACCGGCTCGTCAGTTCTACGTCCTCACTGAGTAAAACCAGACCTTCCTCACTAAAAATTCGTTTCCCCAGCTTCATGCCAGGCTGCAATAAGTTTATATGTACTAAACGCACAGCCTATCCTCTCCCGCTCCTTAGATGTAATGAACACTAGCCGCCGCATCAGCAGAAGGCAGTCTTGTTCCAGCTTCTAACTTTGGTACCAGCGATGACGCAAACTCTCCTCCAGCGCCCCTGGTCGTTTTAATTCCTCTTCCAGCAAATCCCTTATAAATTCCGGAAGATAATATTGTACATTACTTCCTTGAGCCAAAGAAGGATACCCCACATTAAACGTAAACATATCAAGCGTTCCAACCACATATTCACGCTTCCCATCCATAGGTATACCGTTCACATGAATGAATTGGATCTTATCATAGGCTGGCGCATTAGGATCGTAACGAATTTCCATTCCATCCACGCATAAAATGCCGAGAATACGTCCCCGAAAGCCATATCCCACGATAGGTTTAGAGAAGAATTCCTCCAACAGTGACTGTTCAAGCGCTTCACGAATTTGATCACCTTTCAAACATATTGTACAAGCATTTATTGGAGATGGACATAGGGAATGTAACATTCCTTTCGTAATGTTCCCTTGTGGTAGGTTTCCGAGTAACTGGCCCGCATTTACAAGCGATATTTCTGCTTTTGTAAAGTGCCGCACAGCTTGTGCAAGTAAAATAGCAAAAGGCGATTCCCGCTCATAATACACGGGCAAGGTTTGATCCGTGATCACGGCCGTCTGATCCAGCAATCGTTCAGCTTCCGTACGGTTCGTAGCAATTGCCAGAGACACCTGTTCTTCCAGCATGCCGCTCTGCACTGGCACACAACCGCTGCTCACCAGTTGCACAGGCTCTGCTTGGCCTGCTCTTTCCAGCACAACTCTCCCGATCCATTGTCCGAATTTACCCGCCGCCCCCAGAACGGTATTGCCAATCAGCAACGGTTCCTCCAGTACATGATGAGTGTGTCCGCCTAGGACAACATCAATGCCCTCAACCTGTTCCGCCAGTCTTTTGTCCGTTGAAAGACCCAGATGAGATAAAACAACGATCACGTCCACTTGTTCACGCAGTACCTTAACCTGATCTCTTAAGGTTTGTACAGGGTCCGTCACTTGCCAGCCCAGCAGTTCATAGAAGGTGTTAAACGGGGCTGTTGCTCCTAGCAGACCAATGCGAAATGGTCCCTTTTCGACAATAACCGAAGGTTTCATCCAGGCTGGAGGATGTCCTGTACCCTGTTCTATCACATTGCCGCACACAATCGGACAAAGGAGCCCCGTATAAGACTGAGCGAGTTGCTCTGGCGTAAAGGTTAGCCCCTCATTATTTCCTATCGTAATAGCATCATAACCTGTCAGATTAAGCACATCTACGTTGGCCATTCCGAGTGTGCCTTCCGTTTCAACAGCCATTCGATCCATATGGTCGCCAATATCAAGGACAAGCAGATGTCCACCTTGGGCACGTTCCTCATTGATCATAGCAGCGATCGCACTCATGGAGCCGAAATGACTGTGTATATCATTAGTGTGCAGAATGGTTAATGTTTGCTTCTCGCTGCTGCGCATTACACTGCCTCCCCTGCGTTCATTAAACGTACATTCTTCTAATGGATAAGCATAACATTTTCTACGTCGTTATGATATATTTATAGGGTTTAGAGATCAAAAAGGAGCGAGTTATTCCATGAAATTTACAATTCAACTATTTGCAGGTATTGCAGAACGTTTAAATACATCCCAACTTGAATTTGAATATGACGGTGATATGCTTACAGCTACTATGCTTAAAGAACAGTTAAGTCAAACTTACCCTGAAGCTGCCTCACAGATTCGTTCATCATTTTTAGCAGTAAACCAGAGATATGCTCCTGCCGATACAATACTTAAGGCGAATGATGAACTGGCTTTGATCCCTCCTGTATCCGGAGGCGACGGTACGGCGAACCAGAGTATGGATCACCCTCATACACAAGAGCATCGCACAGAAGATGGTATGTTTCTAATTACTACTGCTCCCTTGTCCGTTGAGGCAACGACTGACTTGGTCATTACCGCCAATCATGGTGCTGCATTAACTTTTGTAGGAACGACACGGGAAATGACTGGTGAACAACGCACTGTTTATCTGGAATACGAAGCATACGTACCTATGGCGCTGTCCCATATGGCGGCGATCGGCACGGAGATAGCAGAACGCTGGCCAGGTGTGCGCTGTGCGATCAGTCATCGAATTGGCAAAGTTGACGTTGCCGAAATCAGTGTCGTTATCGCGGTATCCTCGCCTCATCGCAGCGACTGTTACGATGCAAGTCGTTACTCCATTGAAAGACTGAAACAAACGGTACCGATTTGGAAAAAAGAAATCTGGGAGGACGGTTCCGAGTGGAAAGGCCATCAACTAGGACCCTGGAACCCCATGGACTAGAAAAAAATGAGTCTATTCGCTGTTTACAGAGGTGTTTGAACAGTAAATAAGTCGTTGTCAACCCATTTTTTTCTTGTTATTATAATGATATGTGTCGATATTAGTCGAGGAAAAGGTGGTTTATACGTGAGAGTGCATGTTACAGATCTTAAACCCGGCGACCTGCTAAAAAATGATATCTACAATACTTCAGGTCTCCACATGCTGATGAAAGGTTCCGTTCTCAGCGAAGATGATATATCTAAGCTGTTGCAGCATGGAATTGATTTCGCAGATGTAGAACAATCATCCAACCTTCACTCTAATGAACAAAACTTGCCTTCCGATCAGACCCGTCTGTTAACCAATCTGTTTAACGACACGATCAAAGGCACAGAATCTCTGTTCCAAGAAGCCCTAGAAAAAGGCTTTATTGATGAATCACAGGTTGACGAGATTGTAAGCACCTTAACAGGACAGCTCGAAAAACAAAAAGATGTTGTCTCCCTGCTGCTTATGCTAGATGGAGACATTGACTACACCTACAACCATTCCTTGCAGGTTGGCATGCTTGCTTTTTATATTGCTGGCTGGATGGGTTATAGCCCAGAGGAATGTCTTACAGTAGCCAAAGCAGGATATCTTCATGATATTGGCAAGTCCAAAATTCCTTCTGAAATATTACATAAACCAGGCAAACTAACAACAGAAGAATTCGCAGAAATGAAAAAACATACCTTTTACGGTTACGATATTATCAAAGCTTCAACAGAGGACGAAGTCATCGCCATGGTCGCTCTTCAACATCATGAGCGTGAGGATGGCAGTGGTTATCCGTATGGTTTGCGAGGAGATGAGATTCATCCCTATGCTCGTATCACTGCTGTAGCCGACGTCTACAGCGCAATGACAACGAATCGGGTGTATCAAACCAAACAAGAGTTAATTTCTGTTCTGTGCGAGTTGTACAGCCTCAGTTTTGGTCAGTTGAATGGCGAAGCAACCCAAGAGCTGATCAAACATATGCTTCCGAATTTTATTGGTAAAAAAGTACTGCTCACCACAGGACAAACTGGTGTCATTGTCATGAACAATCCAGCTGATTACTTCCGCCCACTTGTTCAGACCTCTACGGCCTTTATCGATTTAGCGAAAGAAAGAGATATTGCCATTGTTGAAATTTACGTCCAATAAATCACGCTTGCAGAGAAAAGAGGGATCAAAAGGAAGCCCGTTTGAGCTTCCCTTTGATCCCTTTTGCTTCTATTCAGTCGAAGGAGTTACACACAGAATGCTTTTGTGATGATAACCAACAGGATGAACAGTACCAAGATCGCGCCGACCGACGTACATGGATTGTATCCACCTACACCGCCTACACCACCAACGTTGCCTTTACAGCCATAACCTACTTCGCTCATGTGATTGCCTCCTCTTTATCAGGTATACCCTAACATATGACGCTCCCCCGTTGGAGGAACTGGGCGAAACGGCATTCTTCGCAATTTGGTTCATAGCCCATAGGAGATAAGTGGTTTTCTCTTATACTGCCCTTTGCTCTTAAGGCTTCAATCCTTTTTTGGTACCTGTATTCCCATTTCCTTCCGATACATGATTACAAGTATTCTCCAAAAGTCATAACTTCCTGTGTCATCTATAATATAGGGATGATAATAAGCTAATGCCTCCTGCGCCCAGTCAGGGCAGCTCATGTTGGATAATCGCTTCTGTTCTTGAATCCAGCCACCTTGAAGCTCCAATTGCTTCTGCATAAGCGTGAACAATTGCTTTTCCTGACTTGTCATTGGCGGGCCCTCCTCTTCCTGAGAGATCGTTCCGTATTCGTTTAACAAATACGCTGTTGGCTCAACAACGCCATCTTCACTTGCCGTATATCCGTACGAAGGCGAGCTTGTTTTTCGAATCTCATAATGGACATGGGGACCCGTGCTCTGTCCTGTACTCCCTTGATAACCGATTAGCTGCCCTTTCCTCACTCGCTGACCAACATTAACGGCAATGCGTGAGAGATGACCGTAACAATGTAAGTATCCACGATGATCCTCAAGCGCCACAGTAAGCCCGTATCCTCCAAAACCGGAGCCTGTGCGTCCTTCAGCTGCAAAACGTACCGTCCCTTCAAGAAAAGCAGATACAGGCCCATTCCAAGGTTCAGTGACCAGATCTACCCCTCGATGAAACGTCTGGCCTCCATGTATAGGATGAATTCGATAACCGAATGAACTTGTAATCCGATACCCTTCGAAAGGGTTTGCATTCATAGCATCACATCCTTTTTCTATCATTAAATGCTTAACTCTATGAATTGGCCTGTGCTATTAGTCTTATTTTTAAATTTTCAATCAAAGATTAATCTCTTTATGGCAAAAGAAAAAGACGAACCATGACAGTTCGTCTTCTTCCGAATTTGCTAGCTTAACCGATGATGATTTCCATCTAGAAAGATGTTGTATTGTATTTGAAGATAACATCAAAGTAGGAAATTAACTTTTATAAACTCTTCTTTGTAAAGATTGATTCATTAAACCGACCACTTTGTGTAGAATAAACGCTGATAATATTAGCAATATCAAAAAATCTAAGATTTTTATCCATAGCACATTAGATAAATCTGGTAAATTATAGATAAACAAAATTTTTCCTTCAATTAAATATATTTCATAAGATATTGAACCCAAAAAAATCAGAACTTTAGATTGATGTTTTATCAGTGTTAAAAAACATAGTATACCTAACGTTAATAAAATACTACTGATGGATAATTCATTAATAAAAGTCAAATTGTATACTTTGAAGAGGTAATACAAAGAAACACGCAAACATATTATGGTTGCTACTAATAACGAAAATTTCACAACAAATGATTGTAAATTTAGCCTCTTAACTTTTGAAAAAACGAACGCAACAATAACTCCAAAGGGGAATGCAAATGTATAGAAATTCCAATCATAAATAATATTGAAATCCGAAATTTTTAATGCTATTGAAAATGATATGATAAGAATTACTTTCAACAAATTATTTATAGGAATAATAAATATAATAAAGAATATAATGTACCACATACCTATATATGTTATATACCACATTGTCGGATCTACGGAATATTTAAAATCCAAAGAAAATAAATATTTGATTAGTTGATAGTTGTTATGATTAATATGAAAAATAAACTTGTCCAATATCACCCACACCAAGGTTATTACTACATAAGGAACCCATACTTTATTTAAACGTTTATATAAGAAGCTTAACTTAATACCCTTATTTAAATAAGAACTCATAAGCCCATATCCAGACATCATAAGAAAAATTGTAACTCCCCATACTCCAGCATACTCAAATATTGTTGATGGCATCGTGATGATACCAAGTAAGCATAGATGGCCTAACACTACGAAAAGTATAGCTATACCTTTTAATTGATTAGACACATCTCTTTTTATCTCTAAATGCATTTTTTTCCCCCAGATAGTTTTATATAGTGGTATCTCTGATATTACTATATAAACATTTGAATAACTACTATTTTTTATAAATAAGCGTACTACATAAGAAATAGTACATATCAATTAATTGTTCAAGCTGATACACTCTTTATATCTTTAAATTAGACCATTACAATAAGAAGTTCAATATATTCAGAATGGTCATAGACGCAAAATCCTAAATCTTTCCCCCATATAACCCGGATGCTTTTTTTTCTGTCCGTTTCACGCACTCAACTGGTCAAAACCATTAAATAAAAGGAGACGAACTCAAAAGTTCGTCTCCTTTTATTTAATGCTACATTTCTCAAAATTAGCCTATGCTACCTTCCATCTCGAACTTGATGAGACGATTCATCTCAACCGCATACTCCATTGGCAATTCTTTCGTGAACGGCTCAATGAAGCCCATGATGATCATCTGCGTTGCTTCAGCTTCGGTCAGACCACGACTCATCAGGTAGAAGAGTTGATCCTCAGACACTTTGGATACCGTTGCTTCATGCTCCAGCATGATGTTATCATTCATGATTTCGTTGTAAGGAATTGTATCCGATGTGGACTCATTATCGAGAATGAGAGTATCACATTTGATGTTGGATTTCGCGCCTTCAGCTTGGCGTCCAAAGGAAGCCAAACCACGGTACGTTACTTTACCACCGTGTTTACTGATCGACTTAGATACAATTGTTGACGTTGTATCGGGAGCCAAGTGAATCATTTTCGCGCCTGCATCCTGGTGCTGGTTTTTACCTGCAACAGCGATGGACAGAACGGAACCTTTAGCTCCACGGCCTTTCAGTACAACCGCAGGATATTTCATCGTCAGTTTGGAACCGATGTTACCATCGACCCATTCCATCGTTGCATTCTCTTCAGCAACCGCACGTTTGGTAACGAGGTTGTAGATGTTTGGTGCCCAGTTTTGGATCGTTGTGTAACGAACGCGGGCATTTTTCTTACAGATGATCTCAACTACCGCACTGTGCAGGGAATTTGTGCTGTAAATTGGAGCAGTACAGCCCTCTACATAGTGAACGAAGCTGTCTTCGTCTGCAATAATCAATGTACGCTCGAATTGACCCATATTTTCGGAGTTAATCCGGAAATATGCTTGCAGAGGCACTTCACATTTTACGCCTTTTGGTACGTAGATGAAGCTTCCTCCAGACCATACCGCACTGTTCAAGGCAGCAAATTTGTTATCTGCTGGCGGAATAACGGTAGCGAAATATTCACGCAGGATTTCCGGGTGCTCTCTCAGTGCCGTATCGGTATCCATGAAGATTACGCCTTGGTCTTCCAGTTCCTTTTGCATATTGTGGTATACAACCTCGGACTCATACTGAGCCGATACCCCTGCGAGGAATTTTTGCTCCGCTTCTGGAATTCCCAGTTTATCAAACGTTTCTTTGATTTCGGAAGGAACTTCTTCCCATGTTTTCCCTTGCTTTTCCGAAGGACGAACATAGTATTGAATATCGTTAAAGTCAAGTCCATCCAGATCGCCGCCCCATTTAGGCATAGCCATCTTCTCGAACTGTTTCAAGGATTTCAAACGGAATTCCAGCATCCACTCCGGTTCGTTCTTGATTTTAGAAATTTCCGTTACAACTTCCGCTGTCAGACCTTTGCCGGTTTGAAAGATGGATTTATGCTCATCGCGAAAACCATATTTATACTCTTCCATTTCTGGTGCTTTTTTAGCCATCTTGCTCGACCTCCCTATCGTTATTGTACATTGTCCTCTTCGTCAATTCCTTTGCGTAATGCATTCCAGGCCAGAGTGGCACATTTGATGCGTGCAGGGAACTTGTTCACACCGGATAGGGCTTCGAGATCTTCATAATCGTCGAAATCGACTTCTTCCCCTTGCATCAATGAGGAGAAACGGTTAGCCAAATCGAGCGCCTGCTCAATCGTCTTGCCTTTGACAGCCTCGGTCATCATCGATGCCGAAGACATGCTGATCGAACAACCTTCTCCCGTATACTTGGCCTCCTGAACGATTCCGTCATTCAGCATCAGCTGTAGTGAAATCCGGTCGCCGCACGTTGGATTGTTTAAATTCACCGTGACGACGTCATTGTCAAACGTTCCGCGGTTACGCGGGTTTTTGTAATGGTCCATTATAACACGTCGGTACAGATCATCAAGTTGCATCGCCGAAATACTCCTTTGTCTGGATTAAGGCGCTGACAAGCCGATCTACATCTTGTTCGTTATTGTATAGATAAAAGCTCGCACGAGCCGTTGAGCTTACTTCAAGCCAGCGCATCAGCGGCTGACAGCAGTGGTGTCCTGCACGAATCGCTATACCGCTCGCATCCAGCACAGTTGCTACATCATGGGGATGAACATCTCCCAAGTTAAAGGTCACTACACCAACGTGACGTTTAGCCGGACCATAGATCGTTAGGCCATCAATCTCAGCGAGACGTTCTGTGGCATAAGCAGCGAGTACACCTTCATGGTGAGCAATCTCATCCATACCAATCTGTTCAAGAAAATCAATGGCAGCACCCAAACCTACTGCTCCCGCAATAATCGGGGTACCACCTTCAAATTTCCACGGCAGTTCTTTCCAGTTGGAGTCGTACAGTCCTACGTCATTAATCATCTCACCGCCAAATTCAATCGGTTCCATGGACTCCAGCAGCGCCTTTTTGCCGTAGAGTGCACCGATACCGGTTGGCCCGCACATTTTGTGACCGGACAGTGCGTAGAAATCACAGTCCAGATCCTGCACGTCTACCTTCATATGAGGCGTGCTCTGTGCACCATCCACAACGATAACTGCACCATTGCGATGGGCTATTTCAGCGATCTGTTTAACGGGATGTACGAGTCCCATTACATTGGATACATAAGCAATCGCGACAACTTTAGTTTTGTTCGTGATTGTTTGCTCCACATCAGACAACTCAATATGGCCGTCTGGTTGTAGCGGAATGTATTTCAATGTGGCGCCTGTCTCCTTGGCCACTTGCTGCCAAGGGATCAGGTTACTATGATGCTCCATCTGTGTAAGGACAATTTCATCGCCTTCTTTACAGTTGGCGCGAGCATAGGACGAAGCCACCAAATTCAGGGCCGTCGTTGTGCCGCGTGTAAAGATGATCTCTTGTGTGCGACGAGCATTGATAAATTTGGCAACCTTCTCACGAGCGCCTTCATAAGCGTCCGTTGCCCGGCTTCCGAGTGTATGCACACCGCGATGCACATTGGAGTTTTCATATTCATAATAATGTTTAACCGCGTCAATCACAGCACGAGGCTTTTGCGAAGTCGCGGCACTGTCTAGATATACGAGCGGGTGTCCATTGATTTCCTGGTGGAGGATCGGGAACTGCTCGCGAATGGATGGGTTCATTGTCCCAGCTTCTTCTCAATCAGGGACTGCAATTGGGTACGCAGTGCTTCCAAAGGAATATCCGCCACCACCGGTGCAAGGAAGCCATAAATGATCAGGCGCTCCGCATCCGTACGGTTAATCCCGCGAGACATCAAGTAATGGATTTGCTCTGCGTTCACTTGACCTACAGAAGCCGCGTGACCTGCTGTTACATCATCCTCATCAATCAGAAGGATCGGGTTGGCGTCTCCGCGTGCTTTAGGACTAAGCATCAATACTTTCTCGGTTTGCTGTCCATCCGCTCTTGTAGCGCCTTTCTCGATTTTCGTAATACCGTTGATGATTGCCGAAGCCTCTTCACGCATAACCGCACGTGTGATCATTTGGCTTGGTGTATTTTTACCGAAGTGACGTGCTTCAGTTGTATAGTTGATCTTCTGTGAACCGGAACCAACCGCAATCACTTTGGAATCCGAAGTGGACCCATTGCCTTTCAAGACACTCATCGTGTTGCTTGCCGTATCACCATTGTTCATTTCACCAACGATCCATTCAATGGAACCGTCATTTTCCAGAACAGCACGGCGGAAGGATACATCCGTTACGTTAACGTTCAGTTGGTGAACGGTTGCGAAGCGTACTTTAGCACCCGCTTTTACGAATACTTCCACAACTCCGTTATGGAATACCGGTGCAGAAAGCTCACCAGACACATAGTTGTCAACGTAAGTAACCGAGCTGTTTGCTTCAGCCACAACGAGTACGTGAGGCGCAAAAGTTGCAGATGCATCGTCTGTAAGCAACACCGCTTGCAGTGGAACCTCAATGTTCACATTTTTCGGAACGTACAGGAACACCCCGCCATTCCACAACGCTGCATGCAATGCGGCAATGGAATGTTCATCGGCTTTGACTGCTGTGTTCAGGTAAGGCTTGACCAGATCAGCATGTTCACGAACAGCTGTTGCCAGATCCGTGAAGATAACACCTTGCGCTGCCAGATCAGCAGACAACTTGGAATATACTGCTCCAGAGTTGCGCTGGATTACGAGGCTGCCTTCAGCTTGATCCTGAACCAGTTCTTTGATTGATGCAGGAACTTCATCCAGGGAAGAAATCGCTGCACCTGCTTTGTATGTTCCGTACTCGCTGATATTCCAGCGTTCAATTTTTTGTTTTTCCAGTTTGGGAAGCGCCAGCTCGCCCGCAAGCTTCAAAGCTTCGAGCCGCTGCTCAGTCAACCAGCCGGGTTCATTGTTACTTTCCGACAAGGCGCGAAGCGCTTCAGATTCAACCGGAAGAATTGTTTGTGTAGTCATTTATTATCCTCCTCCGTTTTGTCTTTACGCTTCTTGACCTACAGTTTCGTCTGTAATTCCCAGTTCCGCTTTTACCCAGTCATAACCTTCAGCTTCAAGACGTTGAGCCAGTTCAGGTCCGCCAGATTTCACGATGCGACCTTGCATCATTACGTGTACATAGTCTGGAGTGATGTAGTTAAGCAGGCGTTGATAGTGCGTGATGATTAAGAAGCCGCGATCTTCGCTTTTCATTGCATTTACACCTTCTGCGACAATTTTCAGAGCGTCGATGTCCAGACCGGAGTCGATCTCGTCAAGTACGACGATTTTAGGATCCAGCAGCATCATTTGCAGAATTTCATTCCGTTTTTTCTCACCACCGGAGAAACCTTCATTCAGGTAACGATGTGCAAACTCAGGGTTCATATCGAGTTCTTTCATTTTACCTTCCATTTGACGGATGAACTTGATCAGGGAAATCTCGTTACCTTCACCGCGACGAGCGTTGATGGCACTACGCAAGAAATCGGAGTTCGTAACACCCGCAATTTCGCTCGGGTATTGCATAGCCAGGAACAGACCAGCACGTGCACGCTCATCTACAGCCATATCCAGTACATCTTCACCATCGAGAGTGACTGTACCATCTGTTACTTCATATTTAGGGTGTCCCATCAGAGCAGAAGCCAACGTGGATTTACCTGTTCCGTTCGGTCCCATGATCGCGTGGATTTCTCCACCTTTCATTTCCAGGTTGATGCCTTTCAGGATTTCTTTACCTTCAATGGTCGCTTTCAGACCTTCAATGACGAAATTCGTAGTCATGTGTATTGTTTCCCTCCATTGATTAAATTGATGTTTGCTGTCGAAAACGAAAAAGCGCCTATTGTATCTGAACAGGGCTTCCCCTGACTTTCTCTGTTTCATCCTACATCTGTAAAGCAATTTCTTCTTGCCACTCTCCACATACTTTCTTCACATGCTGTAGAGCAACAATCACTTTAGAATAATTCTAAACTGATTCTCAATGATTATCAAGTCATTTCCTATCAATTCTTGTCCTTCTCAGGAAACTTCGTTCCTTATGATTCTATAATAAATGACTGTTTGAATCAAATGAGAAAACAACTTCCCGCATGCAGGACAGTGATATAAATCACAAAATTCACAGTTTATTCAGCTTCCATACTGAATAAAAAAGAACTTATCCATTTCTGGATAAGTCCTTTAATTACACCTTATCAAAATAAGTTTTCGCAGATAAACCAATTACATTCTGAGTGTCTCGTTAATCTTCTGTACCTGGTCTGCAAAATCCGCAACGTCCAGCACCGGCGTCATTTCGCGCGGCACCAGACCATTCGGAATGGAAATCCATGAACGGCAGCCATTATACTCGGGCAAAACGGGAATCTCCACCGGTTCCTGCAAACGGTACACACGTAGAATCAAAACGTGGAGCGGATCTTTCTTTTTCCACTTCAAACGGGATTCGGCAAAATCAGCTGTCCACATATGATATTCCAGAAGTCGATCCAGCATCTCCTGATCTCGAATCTCCAAATCCTGCGTTACTTCAGCATACGATGTAATACGGACGGTTGAAGCTTCAGGCACCCATTCGGCCAGCGACTCTTCAACATAGGATTGATCCGAGGACTTGATCAGTTCTTTACGCTGATGCTCATAAGTCGGATACAGGTAAAACGCTGGACTTTTCAACTCAAAATGTTTCGTTTCCTCCACAATCCCGCCTTTGCGCATCACCATAATCTGGCGACCGTTTTCCAGCGCTTGGATTGCAGAAGCCCATTCTTTTAACGCCGGTACCGCTCTTGTGTCTACCATTGTGCTCGCCCTCCCCTGTCACTCTTGACAGCAGTATAGACGCTCAGGCACTTATCTGACAACTTTAGCAGGCAACACCGAACACTTTACGGATGAACTTATCAGCCACGAATGGGATACAGACAGACGGCTCTGTGTCCGCCTTAAAACGGTTTATCCCAGGTATGCACGAAGCATCCACATATGTTTCTCCAGATCTGCTTTGAAGCCTGTCAGCATATCAGCAGTCGGCTGATCTTCAGCCGCATCGGCCAGATCAATACCCTCCTGATACTCATTGGAAAGTGTAGCGAAGTCTTCAATCAGGTTCTGTACCATAGCGTTCGCATCTTCTTTGCCGGAAGCTTCTTGGATCGAAGCCATCTCGAGATACTCTTTCATCGTTGCTGCCGGGCTGCCTTTCAGTGTAAGCAAACGCTCGGCGATTTCATCCATTTGTACTGTGATTTCGTTATAGAACTCTTCAAACTTCACATGCAGTGTGAAAAAGTTCGGGCCTTTTACATACCAGTGATAGTTATGGATTTTGACATACAGCACGTTCAGGTTAGCCACCTGACGGTTAAGTACTTGTTCAACGGATTTTGCTTGATCTGTTTTGTTTTTTGTAGCCATATTCAATCCCATCCTTTAATTTAAAATTTTAGTCTGTCCAAGTCATCTCAGGTTCCCCTGCATGCAAGACAGAGGGTTCAAGTTCAGAGCCCGCCAAGTTCGCGGAAGTATTATGCCGCGCGGTTTTATTCAACCGTCCAGCCTATTCATTTTTACCCGTGAGCCTGATCTTCGAATCACCACAACCCAGACTTGTCTCAAAAAAAAGTTCAAAAAACGTGCTTTATCCGATATACTGTCATAAACCAAGCAAAGAAGTGGGTTTTCCTGTTTCTTCATATATATGGAGGTGGCACCTTTGACTCAATATCATCCTTTAACCCCACAAGAAGCGATCGAATTAGCCAAAACTTTACCGGGTCCATTTGCGGCAGATGCGAATCTGGATTGTCATGAGATCGGTGACGGCAACCTGAATCTCGTTTTCCATATCACGGATCAGAGCTCCGATAAAAGTATCATTATCAAACAGGCGCTTCCTTATGCGAAAGTGGTTGGCGAATCCTGGCCGCTTTCCCTTGTACGTGCTCGCATTGAACGTGAAATTCTGCAGGAAGAATATCGTCTGTGCCCTGGAATGGTGCCTGAAGTGTATCATTATGACGATGATCTCGCATTAACGGTCATGGAGGATTTAAGTGACCATGTTATTATGCGCAAGGGTCTGATTGACGGAGCTTCCTACCCTCTTTTCGCCCAGCATATTGGGGAGTTTATGGCGAGAACCCTCTTCTTCACTTCAGACCTCGGCATGAACCAACAACAGAAGAAAGAACAGCAGGGACGATTCGTAAACCCTGACCAATGTAAAATAACAGAAGACCTGATCTTTGATGAACCGTATCGGATTGCACCAAATAACAACTATGAAGCAGCGATCGACGATGAAGCCGAAGCGCTTCGTACAGACGAAGCACTGCATTTGGAGATTGCCTTGCTCAGGGAAAAATTCCTGACCCACGGACAAGCACTTCTTCATGGTGACTTGCATACAGGCAGTATTTTTGTTACACCTGAGTCGACCAAAGTCATTGATCCCGAGTTTGCTTTCTATGGGCCGATGGGTTTTGACGTAGGCGCCGTGCTGGCGAACCTGCTGCTTCATTATGTTTCACTGTCAGGCCGAATTTCAGAGCACTCTGCCCGGAAAGAACGTGAAACAGAGTTACTGGACATGGTACGTGATGTCTGGACTGAATTCGAAACTCGTTTCCGTGCACTTTGGGCTTCCGACCTCATGGACCCGATGGCTAAAACACCAGGTTATCAAAACCTGTATGTACAACAGCTATTTAGAGATACGATTGGTTTCACCGGAGCAAAAATGGTACGTCGCATCGTAGGACTTGCCCACGTCGCTGACATCGACACCATTACGGATGCTGCTGAACGTGAACATGCACAGCGAAAGGCACTGGCCGTCGGTAAAGCCTTGATTAAGAACAATCGTCACGTAAATACAATCGGTGAGATTCTAGATCTGGTATCTTCTGCTCTCACAACGGTTAAAGTCTAACATTATTGAACGGAGGAACATCCATGACAACCCCTGAACATCAGCCTCTGTCTTCGCTAAACTGGAAAAAGGACAAGCTTGAAATGCTCGATCAGCGTCTGCTGCCCGAAACGATTCTTATGCTGAAACTGTACACTCCCGAGGAAGTATGGGAGTCCATCCATTCCATGAAAGTACGCGGTGCACCTGCCATTGGTATCGCAGCAGCCTTCGGCGTAGTGCTCGGAGCCAAAGCTTATGATGGCATCGCTATTCAAGGCTGGCTGGATCATGTCAAATCCGTCTGTGCACATTTGGCAACATCACGTCCAACAGCGGTTAATCTTTTTTGGGCATTAGATCGCATGATGCAAAAGGCTAACCAAGTTGTAGAAGCTGGTCTAAGTCTGGATGAAAGCACAGATGCGCTTGAAGCAGAAGCATTGTTGATTCAGAAGGAAGACGAAGAAGTGTGCCGCATGATCGGTGAACATGCCCTGCCTTTATTTGAGGATGGAATGGGTGTACTTACACACTGTAACGCAGGAGGTCTGGCGACAGCGAAATACGGTACAGCAACCGCTCCGATGTATCTAGCTCAAGAGCGTGGCATTCATCTGAAAGTATTTGCTGACGAGACACGTCCCGTCCTGCAGGGCGCTCGTTTAACTGCATTTGAGCTACAACAGGCCGGAATTGACGTAACGTTACTCTGTGACAACATGGCGGGTATGGTCATGTCCAAAGGGTGGGTACAAGCTGTCATTGTGGGTACGGATCGGGTCGCAGCAAACGGTGATGTCGCCAACAAAATTGGTACATACAGCCTGGCAGTGCTCGCCAAAGCGCATAATATTCCTTTTTATGTAGCAAGTCCACTATCAACCATTGACTTGTCCACAACGTCCGGCGATCTGATTCCAATCGAAGAGCGTGCTGCTGAGGAAGTGACCGAAGGATTTGGCAAGCGTACTGCACCGCAGGGCGTTAAGGTGTTTAATCCAGCCTTTGACGTAACCCCGAACGAATATGTTACCGCAATTATTACGGAAAAAGGTATTGTTCGTGCGCCTTTCCAGGAGAACCTCGCGGCTTTATTTGCAGAATGAAAAATGGTGAGCATGTAGCAACATGAGAAGATTTCGAACATGCAGAACTTTGTTGAGGTCTTTGTATCAACTACCTTCGAGGAATAATTGAGAATGGAAATATATATGACAACCCATATAGCAACCATTGCTATGGGTCTGTAAAGAGAAGGGACAAGACGAATACATCCGTCTTCGTCCCCTTTTTCTGTTCTATTTCTATGGTGCAAAATGAAAACCGACACGTGCTTCAGATCATCTTTAACAATGCTTCTACACCTGTCATACCTACTGTAATCCCCAAAGCCTCTGCCTCGGTCGTCACCGATTCCATTGGTGCATGAAGCAGCTGCTCCAGTGTTCGCACGCCTACAGCCCGTGCGGCCACAATCTTGCGATCGCCCAGCTTCTCATTCAATAACCCCACATCAAGAGCACCGCACATGATATACCCTTTGGATGTATTAATCGTTAACAGTGTCGTTTTGGGAAGTTTCACTTCTACCCCAACGAGCACGTGTTCTCCCACCACAATCGGCTCCATCGTCACCATAATTTCACGATCCACCTCCTCTTCAACAGATCACGATAATTGTATGCCTCTTGGTGAATCGCCGTGTGGACACCTGCCGTGATGAACAAAAAGTGGGTAATCAAGATGTGGGTAACGCTCTCCGTCAGAACGTAGGAAAGGAACGAGCAAAGGATAATTCTAAGTTTTAAAATTAACCGATTTCTGAGCCTTTGGTACTATGATTTCCATCATATTAGTGCTATAGTATATTAGAGTACATACGTGCTTATACATTATTTAACGGGGCTGGGATGAATGAAACAAACCTTATCCAATCAAGATGACGTCGGCTATCTATTTAATGTCGATATACTTATTAAGAGCCGTTCAAATGCATTGGCACTGCAGTCCCTGATCGAGTTCATAAACAAAGAAGAACAAATTGCGGACTATCGGATTCACTCCGGAATTGAGCTTGGTCAAATCATTGAAGCTATGACTCAGGATAGAACAAATTCTACTGACTCTAATCAAAATTTCCTGGAGTCACCAATATCATCTAATGAACAGTTAACCTCCATCAAGTCAGACCAGATCGTTAATTCGGTTTCGTCCAAATCACAACCACAAGAATCAGTTGCCAAGGAATCAAATTCAAAAGCTGACAAGAAAAAATCTACTGCAGACACTTCCCATGTCGCTGATTCGAATTCGTTTGATGCCTGGATTGAATCCTTAATTAAAGAAAATCGCCTCACCCGGATTGTCGTAAACAACAAACATGGCAAACATCAAAGCATTCCTTGTCGAATACTTAATTTTGACCGGGATAACAATGTCGTTAGCATTTACCATGTGGATGAAAAACAAGTCTACACATTTAGAACAAACGAAATTGATGAATTCTTGTTATAACCTTGAAGATTTAAGCAAATACTTAGCACAAACTTAATTCAAAGTAGATTTTCACCCACAACGTCCAAACCAAAAAGCAACCTGATCTGGAATGAGATAAACATTCAGGCACAGGTTGCTTTTATTATACGATCATTCTTGTAACAAGGACTGTTACAAACTGGTCTTGCCCCGTTGCCAGACATCCATTGCAAACAGTAACCAGCCAGCAATAAAAGCTACGCCACCGATCGGTGTGATCGCTCCTAAAATTTTGATACCCGATATGCTAAGTACGTACAGGCTTCCTGAAAAAATGATGATACCCGCGAACAGCAAACGCGCTGCCCATTTCAGCTTCGTTGATGCTCCGAGCTGCCCAGCCGTTAATCCGACAATTAGTAAAGCAAGCGCATGAATCATGTGGTATTGTACCCCTGTTTCGTATGTAGCAATTGCACTTGCACCAATTTTGTCCTTAAGCATATGTGCACCGAATGCACCAATAGCCACCGACAGCATCGTTAATATGGCTCCAAGCATCATCCATCTCCGTTGCATATCCACTCTCTCCCTTGATTCGTTTCAAACGCTTTGACTCCATATATTGTAGCGAATTCAAGCTCTAAAGTAAAAGAAATGCCTTATGAATATCGAATCCGGAATCGCTGACACTATACAGGGTAATAAACATTCAGTATTCTATATAAATTATGATATCTTTTAAGGGGGCAGCGTGTTCTAATGAATAATTACAATTCACCAAACTCAGATAACCATAACACCTCATCGTATCCTAACGACTCGAATCCCTATAATACAAGTGCCGATGGCTATACACTCCCGCCAAAATCAGCAGAAATCAATGAAACACATCTTAAACATTCAGGGCCGGGGATCGCGAGTTTTGTTGTTGGATTGGTTGGTTTTCTAGGGCATCTCGTGACATTTGCGCTGATGTCTCTTGTACTGAATAACACCATTGAACTGCTGGGATCGTCAATCAGCCGGGAAGAACTCGCTATTCATCCGGCATTCGTTCTAGGTTCTTTCGCTTTCCTTGTCTGCCTGATTCTTAATTTCATCGGTCTTATTCTTGGAATTATTGGATTAGCGCTCAAAAATCGTAGGAAAGTCTTTGCCATCATTGGCACGATTTTGAGTGGTCTACTTATTTTGTTTTTCACAGTGCTTGTACTTGGCGGTATATACTTGACGTAATGCTTTCCTTGAGTGTCCCGGTTCTTTATAATTAAGCTAAGCCGCTTAACCTTTGCCCCGTTATACTCAACATATGAAAGACCAAATATTTGAATTCTAAAGGAGATTGACATGCCACGAATTAAAATTTTTGCGGACAGCACCAGCGATCTGGCTCCTGAGTGGATCCAGCAG
Organism: Paenibacillus sp. 4624; assembly: GCF_050435065.1. Lineage (NCBI taxonomy): Bacteria > Bacillati > Bacillota > Bacilli > Caryophanales > Paenibacillaceae > Paenibacillus > Paenibacillus sp. 4624. The sequence continues at coordinate 302,502 of NZ_JBNDJR010000008.1, read as the reverse complement.
TACGAAATCGGCATCATTCCTTTGTATGTGGTGTTTGGTGAAGAATCCCTGAAGGACGGAGAAGAGATCAAACCAGAGCAATTGTACGAACGTGTACGTCGCCATGGTTCTCTGCCCAAAACTGCAGCACCTTCACCCGCTGATTTCATGACCGCATTTCAACCTTACATAGAAGAAGGCGACGATATTTTTTACATCTCCTTATCTTCTGAGCTTTCTTCAACCTATCAGAACGCTCTGCTCGCCAGTTCTGAATTTCCAGAGGGACGCATCTCCGTAGTGGATTCCAAAAATCTCTCCTCAGGCATTGGCTTGATGGTGATGAAAGCTGTGCATGCAGCAGAACAAGGACAAACTTTGGCCCAGATTACTCAACAGATTGAAGCCATGAAATCAACGGTGCGTACAGAGTTTGTTATTGATACACTCGAATACTTGTATAAAGGCGGACGCTGCTCCGGTATGCAAAATCTGATTGGCAGCTTACTTAAAATCCGTCCCGTTATTCGGGTAACCGATGGTAAAATGTCACCCGCCTACAAAGTACGCGGTAAACGAGAAAAAGCGCTGGATCAAATGTTGCAAAATACGCTCAGTAATAAAGATCAGATTGATCGGGATTTAATGATTGTCGTTCATACCATGGCTGAGGAAGATGCGATAAACCTGAAAAAGACGCTGCAGGAGCAAACCGGAGCGCGCGTAGAATTAACTACGGCGGGTTGTGTCATTTGCAGTCATTGCGGGCCCAAAACGACCGGAATAATCTATAACACAATTCATTAGCACGAATGGAAACAATAATTTAAGGGCATGCTCAGCAGATCGCTAGGCATGCCCTTTATTTGTTTCGGATGACAACTAAGCAAGTTTTATTACTTTGATACTCAACTAACGTAATCCATGCTCGTCTTGCCCAACTCCTTCATTAATAGGTTCTGGTTTTTAGATCATCCAGACTTTTGAATGCGTAACCTTGCTTGCGTGCCTCATCAATGATTGCTCCAAGCGCCTCCGTATTGTCTTTCGACACGGAATGCAGCAAGATGACAGCCCCTGGATGAAGCTGTTTCAGCACTTGTTGTTGAGCATATTGTGCGCCACGCTGTACATTCGTATCCCAATCCTTATAAGCTATAGACCAAAACACATTGACATATCCCTGAGCATAACTCTCAGCAAGTGTACGATTGTTGAAAATACCGCGAGGTGGACGCAAAAATGTAGCCTGTTGCCCCGTGAGACGGTGCACTTCAGATTTCACTTTTTCCAGTTCCTCTTTAATTTGTGTGTTGGAAATTCGAGTCATATCCGGATGGCTCCATGAATGGTTCCCAACAATGTGCCCTTCGGCTGCCATACGTTTGACAAGATCCGGCTGATCCTTCAAATAATGACCAGTAACAAAGAAAGCTGCCGGAACCTTCTTCGCTCGCAATACATCCAGTATTGCAGGTGTGAACCCATTCTCATATCCATTATCAAAAGTCAGATACAGTTCCTTTTGTTTGGTATCCCCCAAGAAAATGGCATGATTATGCTCCAAAATAGACTTGAACCCTTCCTGATCAATGGAAGGCAGTTCGCCATTCTGACTTTTCTTAAAGCCAAAGTGGTATGCTCCGTTAATGGGAGATGCTTCTGCCTGTGATGCCAGCATGTTAATGGTGAACAAGCCGAGCAGCAGATATAGCACCGTTCGCTTCATGTTATCCGCTCCTGTCCCTGAAATTTCAGTTTGTTTAATGGTCCACAAACACCTTCAGGTAATATGCCGCAAGAGCGTCTATATTATGTAATCATTAGCGCTATATCCGTTTATTTTCGCGTGAGGACGGCGTTGGTTGATGGAAAAGCTCAAGCAAAGTCTGAGGTTTGCCGCTGGTAGCCAGCCATTCCTTTACTGTCTGGATCGCACGAGTCTGACCGTCCCCCTGATCGCGCCAGGTTAGAAGTTCTATCACTTTGATGATGAGTGCGGACATGTTATGATTGTCCTTTTCAGAGCGCTCTGCACGCAATTTATGATATAGAGCCTCCTGCTCCCAATCCAGCAAAATTTCATCTCCGATCGTCGGTTTCATGAGTGTATAAGCCCGATTGCAACCTTCGCAGCGAACCGTGTTCACTTGTTGTTGCATAAAATAGGTGTTCACTTCCTGCCCGCAATCAGGGCATACGAACCCTACCTGAATATTTTGAATGTTGTCACTCATGATCTTGTCCTCCTGCTCTCTGTGTATAACATCTATACCCGATATACAGACGGTTCACGCTTCTGTGATAGATAATTTTCATGGTCTATAATCTAGCAAATATGTTAAAATATTATGCATAGGATCAGTTGAAATGAGGTGGGATAACATGTCGAAGGAAGATCGTCATATTACTTGGCAAGCATCGAGTTTAAATCGGCAGGATCGGGAGAATAACAACGGACATCGTAGTCGCACGATATGGTTTACAGGTTTATCCGGGGCAGGTAAGTCCTCCATAGCCTTTGCACTAGAGAGAACCCTCCATGAACAAGGTGTTCGCTGTTATGTGCTTGATGGTGATAATGTAAGGCATGGATTAAATCGGGATCTCGGTTTCACCGCAGCAGATCGGCAGGAAAACCTGCGTCGCATCGGGGAAGTAAGCAAGTTAATGGTAGATGCGGGACTGCTTGTGCTTTCGGCATTTATTTCTCCCTACGCACAGGATCGGGAGATGGTCAGGCAGCTGTTTGAACCGGAAGATTTCATTGAGGTCTATGTTCGTTGTTCTATTGAAGAATGTGAGCGGCGTGATCCAAAGGGACTTTACAAAAAAGCTCGCAAAGGTGAAATCCCTCATTTTACTGGCATCTCTGCTCCCTATGATATCCCAACTTCTCCTTCATTCGTCATTGATACCGAACAATGCAGCATTGAGGAAGCTGTTCAAGAGATTGTGCAGCATCTGCAGCGAATCGGTGCCCTACATCTTCCTGTACAGACCAACTCATCCCTGACTTATTAATTAAATAATAAAGATGAAAGGCGTCCCTTTGCGGCACGCCTTTTTTGCATTCTATTCCTTTCTAGTAGCGCTTGCTTCACTATAATCCGTTATAGGGACACAACTTATCGTTTACTGTCCGGCAGCGCCAGCTTGCATATGAAGCAGTTTGCTGAAAGTGCCTGACGAATCCATAGATAATTGCTGATAGCCGCCTTCCTGGATGACCCGTCCTTCTTCCAAAACAATGACACGGTCTGCGGTTCGGATCGTAGAGAGTCGATGTGCAATGACAATAATTGTGACATGTCCTTTTAATCGTTCGAGCGCTTCATGAATCTGCTGTTCATTTTCACTGTCGAGTGCACTCGTTGCTTCATCCAATACCAGTACCGAGGGATTGCGAAGCATGGTCCGTGCCAGCACAAGACGCTGACGCTCTCCACCCGACAGGCGTATACCGCGATCACCTATAATGGTGTCCAGGCCTTGGGGAAGCTTGCGAACGAATGAAGCGGAGGAAGAAAATTGAAGTGCCCGCCACATCTGTTCTTCACTTGCATCCGGATCAACCAGACGTAAGTTTTCACGAATGCTGGTATGGAACAAAAAAGGATCTTGTGAGACATACCCGATCGAACTTCTCCAGTTCAGTAACTGTTCCTCAGTCAAAGGTATTCCGTCTATCAGAATACGACCACTCTCAGACTTCACCAGACCCATGATCAGATCAATCAATGTGCTTTTCCCCGCCCCCGATTTCCCAACAATAGCAGTCATACCTTGAGCCGGAATAAACGCTTGCACGTTCTTTAATGCATACGTGTCACTTCCCTCATAACGATAATTCACACCCTCACACATGATGCCGTCCACCAAATCGATTGGAGCAATAGGCTGGGAAGTAGATGTACTTGTCTCTTGCACCAAAGAGATTTGTTCACGGATCTCGCAGTTTTTCTCCGTCTGATCCTGCAACTCTCTCACCATCCGAAATGCGGGCAGCATCGAGCCGATGTACTCCAGATTAGACTGAATCGCAGTAAACCTTGGCCATAATCGTGAGAAAATCAAAATAATCAATAACAGGTTGGCTGGAGGCACCGACATCACCTGTAAAGAAAGGTAAATAAACGAAGCAATGATCATCGCCGCTGATACCCGGTGAATGAGCTGTGTACCTGTATTTAGCTGACTAAACTGCACCACATTACGCTCAATCTGCCTGCATATGCGTTCAAACCAATGGATATGGGAGCTCTCCAGCATATTGCTTTTAATATCCTTGATCCCGTTAAAATGCTCCGTGATGCCATAATAATAGCTTTGGGAGAATTCGGAAGTCTGATCTCCAATCTGTTTGGCACGCCTAACAAACTTTCTTAGTAGTACAAATAACAACAAACCACTGACAAGTACAAGCGATGTGAGCTTTGCGGATAACCAGAAAGCCAGCCCGATCTGAATCGCTGTAAAAATCAGCGAGGCTGCCATCTGCAAGACTAGACTTGTTCCCTGACTTACCCTGGCAAGTTCTGTGGTTAATATATGGTTGAAATCGGATTTTCGTTTTTGGAGAAAAAAAGACCACCGTGCCCGAAGTAGTGCACTGTAGGTTTCCAGGCGCAGCGTTCGTATGAATTGCTGCTGAATACGGGTATTGCGAATCGTCTGAAGACGCTGCATCCATGCCTGTCCCGAGAGGATAAATACAAAAGCCAGTAGAACAAGTAGCAATTGACCATTTTCCGAGAATCGGTGGAGTAGCTCCGTTAACCAGGGGATATGTATACCAGAAGAGCCCATCTCAAAAACACCAATTAAACTTAGCATAGGAACAAGCATGTAGATGCCGATTCCTTCCATTAAACCAATCAAGATCATAGCTAGCAGATTCCAATATAAAACAGGCCCAGAAATATGATGCAGTTTTCGCATGAAATAGTTTAACTCGGAGATCATACCTTTCCCCTCTCTGCCATCGTGCTTTTTTTGAAGCGCCGCCAGAACCAGAGAAATGGACGTAACGGAAAATACAGAAAAAACAGAGAACGTGGTAGCGGGAATTGATGCACGTCCCAAGTACTTGGATATAACCGCTCAATAAAGAAAAACCATTTTTGCCTCGTACTACGAAGAGAGAATAAATAAGATGGATAGTTGTGCAGCTCTTCTGGACTACCTAACATTTCGTTCATAAACATCGCGCCTTCTCTCGCCAGTCGCTTTCCCGTGCGCTCACGCGTAGCCATAATCGATAAATACGGATCGCCCAGTGGGGTATTTAGCAGATCCGAAACGAGATGTAGTGTCTGGGAACCGATGGATAAACGCCCCTCTGCTTTCAAACGACGTTCTACCTTTTTCATATCGAGCGGCATCGTACGAATCATCTGATCGATATCCAGTAACCACCGCAGTCTGAACCAGCCATGTCTTGCACCATGCGTCACTAAATAAACCCATAAATCCTCTCTTTCCAGCATACGTACAGGTGTCTGGGTATACGAACTGAATCGGCTTCGTTTCCACAACAGTTCAAACTCCGTTTCCCGGCCAGAATCAGGATTAAGCCTCCAATGGATCTCCACTTGAGTGCGCTTGACGGGATGAACATAACAGATATGGTGCTCCCGCCACTTCCAGCTACGAACGGTAAGCGCCCTTTCCCCTTCTTTGCACTGGTAACCAAGGTCGACAAGAATACGCCCAGCTTCCTCCACATTCTGAACCGGAATCAAAATATCCAGGTCTTTCGAAGTCCGCATGGACACATCGCCGTACAAATCATGAGCCAGAGCAGGCCCTTTCAGTGTAATCGTGCGAATTCCACGCTCCCGAAATGCTCCGCACACTTGCTCCATCTCGGCTGTTAAATGTAACATACGGAAGGTATTGATCGTGTACTGCTGTTTTAGGCTCTCTACAACCGCTTCGGGAATTGACGGCAGATCCAGCATTTTTAATTTCACATAAATGACAGAATACAGACGATGATGGACCACAAGCTGTAAAAAAAGTGGCCAATCTATCTCGTGCAGCCGGCCCCTGATCTCCTCGGAAGTTAGATCTGCCAGATCATCTCTAAGCAGGCTCAAGATTAGCTTGAGCTCCTTCGGAAACCCTGTGGAATACAGTTCAGTTTCATGTGTCATAGACAATCTCCCCAGATCCCTTCTCAGGACATCGTTTGCCAAACACGCCGACGACCGTATATTGATCCATCGTATCTGCTCCAGTCACGATCAGCTTCCCACTTCGCAGCCAGGCGTGTGCCATCAGTTGTCCTTGCTTATTCCGTGCAGTGCCCATATATAACGTACTTGCGATATTACGTCGTTCCAGCATTTTCATTGCAGCTATGGCCATGACAAGACATTGGCTTTCCCATAACGTATACTTACTGGCAAGCAAAATAGCTTTTGATATGTTCCTTATTTCAGTCACTTGGGTGCGATTCAATCCAGTTACAGGTGTTTCGACCATAGGTGTACCCAGCCCCGGAGCAATTTTAGCAAACGGCCTTGCCTTTTGCATTCTCGCCCATGCCAGCAGGATATAAGCTTCCCATACCAAACGCCTTATCGTACCTGGAAGCGAGAAATACGACTTCACTTTACGAAACATGTTCTTACACTCCGCGGGAAATATGGATTAAACCTTCACGTGAGAGATGCTCCAAAAAAGCCACAACCTGTTCACGGCATTGTTCCGCCTGAATGTCATATTCTGAAGCAAGCGTCTCGATCAAGTCATTCAGCGTTCTCTCTTCTGCAATCAGTTCCCAGATTCGTCCGCCTGTACTTCCCAGATTGTAATATTTCCCGGAACTGATGCTCATCATCACCTTTTCGCCACCCATATCACTGACTAAGTTGCCATCCTTCCGGGTTACGACGTCATTCGCATCGATAGGTGTAATTGCTGTCATATTCTATATGCACTCCTTTGCGTATATGATTAATGATCCGATCCACCATTTCAAATGCTGTAAAATGGTGCCCCGTTCTGCTAATCCTGTTAATCTCCACACTGGCTGAAAGTCTTGATGCTGTTTCAAACAACCATTGGGCGAGTCCTTGGCGATTCACCAGTCCACCTCGAAAGGTATGAGAGCAGAGCAAGTGCAGACGTTCCAGACCACTTACCTCCTGCAAATGCACAGAACCAGATTCCTGGTCCGGCTCAGGTACAAGTTCGTAGATTCCTCCAAGTGGAACAGCCCTCTCGTGGAAGTAGTGCTGAACCGGTATGGCGTATTTCGTAATTTCAGCATGCACCGTTGCATAATCCTGCTGCTTCATGCCGAATCCCTCCAGACTGGGCTGCCATAACTTCTGCTGCGGATACCCGGGCGATACGATGGCTCTTCCTCCAGCGTCCCAGGTCAAGGCTACCACATCATCGGTGAGGAGAGGATACCCACGTGAGGCCAGTGCTGCTGACAACGTAGACTTTCCTGCGCCAGAATGCCCAACGAACGCGTAAGCCCAACCATCAATAACAACTGCGCTTCCGTGCAGAGGAAGAATACCACGCTGCATCATAATCACGGACATGCATGTCCCGAGGATAAACAGCCTGACTTTTTTCGGATCGGCCCCAGACACTGTGGAGACAACGATTCTCTTGCCATGCTCCATTAAAAACAGACCCGTATCTTCGATTCTGAAAAAAAGACAACCGTCCCGCGCTACAAAATTGTCGCTGCCAACCTCCCAACTCTCCCACAACGCTGTCAGATCGAAAGACTCGATCTGCACATCAGCTACAACCTGCTTCGTTTCGACATCCATAGGTGCACGTTGCAACTCAGGCATCAGAATGTGACTCAACCAGCGTAAACCATAAGCTTCATAGTGCACAGGCAACACGAAAGCGTACCTCCTTCATTCATTTTATAGATATGAAAAAAAGCCCTGATATTCATAAGCTCAATATTAGGGCGGAGGCGAAAAGGCTGATCGGTTGCATTTCCGCCCTTTAAGTATGAACTAGCTGGGGAAACTACAAAATTAGGACGTTGGATCGTACATGTCGGCATCGTGGACAGTGATCCAGTCGATTTGTCTGTATCCTACCCCTGCCATCGTTTCATTCACGTCCAACACTTCAAGAACGGGTGCTTGCCATTCCTTTTTTTCGTTTTGCATCGTTTTCACCTCCTTTCAAGAGCATATACCTTTGCCTTGGATCAAAACTTCTGAATAAAGCGGTACACAATTAAACTGTGCATCATCAAACGCAAATCTGGATGGGATGCCAGTTCGGGCCTGGGACTTGGAAAATTAGCCAGAGCTGATTTAATCCGATCCGTGTTTAATATGCCGGCAACCTGACTGTCAGAACACAAGGTATGCAGTTCCGAGGTAAACGTCTGCCAGTCAGGCAAAATACGGTGTAGCCAGTCCGCAGGCTGTACGCCCCGTACACGCTGATTAAGCCTCACTTTGTCCGGCAATTCCGGTGATGTAGCTCGGCGAATGAGTGAACGATCCGTTCCCTGTCTTACATACTGCTCAATCGGTACGGAGAGACAAAATCGGATCACTCTTGGATCACTTGTGGGATCGCGTTCCCATGCCCGGTAACGAAGGGAACATTTGGTGGCGACGGCCCCATTTTTATTCGCGATCGCTAGATTGTTGAACTTGTCGGCTCGCACCTGTAGTGCATCGGCTCGGGCACCGCCCTGGAGTACAAGGATGGATTTAAGTCGCTCCAGCACGCCTGTTCTCCGGGCCAGATCTGGATGAATCAGTTGTGCTCCTGCAGGCTGAGCTGTCCCCTTGTTATTTCCTTTGAACCAGTCTGGGAACGCTTTACGGCCTGTGATCCGGGCGATGCGTGAGAATGCCATCCCTGTTCGTTCGCTGTACTGTTGCATCTCACGGAGCCAGCGGAAATATCGGCCACTTTTCAGTAGACTAGCGTAATAATCAAGTGCAGGTCCCCATGAGATCGTAAAATTGCCACGTGCGCCTGTCAGCAAAATGCCGGCATCCTGCTCACTCGCTTTTTCATAAAATCCACGGATCCAGAATGAATTTTCAAAGTATTTATAAGGCATCTCCATCATGTTCAGCCACGTATCCACTTCACTGAGAGGACTGCGTCCTTCAAAATCGAGATAGTTTTCCGAGATATTGCCTACGTGATTAATGGTGGAACGAATAAATGGTCGCTCGTCTGCTAGTAACGTTTTTGACGTGTAGTCCGTAAAATCCGGAACAGGCACGTAGCTGTAAGCTTGAAGCTGCTTCCCCTGACTCCGGAGCGTTCCGGAAGCAAAACCGGCAACAGCCCCTGAATCCAGTCCACCACTTAATGCCGCTGCAACCTGTCTATGCGTCCGTAAGCGCGAACCTACGGCTTGGCTAAACACCTCACGAAAAGCTTCTACATATTCATCATCCGATTTGAGTCGAAGCGGTTCTACATCATCCCAGCGATGATATTGCCTGAGTTCAATCTTCCCGTTTCGAAACGTCAGCGTATGCGCAGAGGGCAACTGATTCACTCCGCGATACACTGTGGAATGAATATCAGCCGAATCATGCATGTCAGGAATGGCCAAAAATTCGGATAACCAGTTTTCGTCGAGTGCCTTCTGTACCCCTCCCAGTTCAAGCAATGGCTTCATCAACGTACAGAAAGCAAATCGTGAACCGTCATGTCGGTAATAAAATGCCCGCATGCCCGTGATATCCCTGGCAGCAAACAACATGCGGCGGCGTTCATCCCAGATCGCAAATACAAAGTCCCCTAGTAGATAACTGGCTACATCTTCCCCCCAGCGCCGATACGCGCGCAGAATCAGTTCGCTGTCCGCCAGTCCAGCCAGCTCTGCTCGTGAAATCTGCAACTGATCGGCCAATTGCTCACGGTTATCCAAAATGGCATCTGAAGTGATGGTCAATTGACTTTCTTCATCATACAGAGGCAATTTCTCGTTCACGGACTCCAGCGTAATCCACTGAGCATGGCAACTGAGGAACGCCTCATCCCCTTTCCATACCCCCGTTGTATCTGCCGGGATATGCCCAAGACTTGCATAGAGTCGCCAGCTGTCCTCCCATAGCGCTTGCTGACCTTCTTTATGTACGATTCCAGCTATAGCGCTCATGACTTTCCTCCCCGAACGATTTTGCGCTGGGATGCCCAGGCGCTAATTCGATGACCAAATGGTATCCATGATTTAATTCGCTGCAATTTGCTGTGGGCAGCGTGCAGCTGTTTCTTCAATCGTTCCCGCTCCGTATACCCACGTTCCAGCCGCTGATCCGCTGCGCGAAGAGCTGCCTGTAACTGTCTGATCGTGGCCATAGCGGCTAGTGCAGGGTCCATCTTTGCGGTTTCGTGTCCCTCACTACCGCTACTCGCAGGAGACCAATCTTTGTCGCCATTCATCGGCGCTTCCATGCGGTAATTCGGTTGCCAACGACACTCCGTTGCCAGTACTAACTGTTGCTTGAGCCGCTCCAATATCTCCGCATCCGGCTCTGCCTGAAACTGGACTCCCGTCCAATCTTCAGCTTCCTGCAGCTGTTCGCTGTACCCCATCCGGTGGAACAGGTTCGCACCAAGTACACGGCAATACAGTTCAACTTCTCGCCGTTCGAGTATATTTTTCCAGTTGTTAACAGAATCCTGATGTGCCTCCTGATGTGATGAAAGGAAGGGGTCCCCGACGCCCATACTATAGAACATGTCAGCTTTCGTACTATCAACAAACTGACCATACCGCTCCATGCCTCGTTCATAAGTAATGCCTAGAAAAGCACATAACTTCTCCAGTTCTTCCTGTGGTTTCATGACAAGTTGCTCATACTTCAATTCGTAGGCCAAAGGATGAGCCTCTGCAAAATAATCATTTAATCGCGTTAGCCCAAGTGTCAGGTCTACGGCTTTCATATTGAGTTTTGAATGATTCAGACTCTGGATCAGATCAAAACCTTCGCCGGTATGGCGATTTACTTTTTTAAAGGATGCCGCTACAGAAAGGGGGTTACGCTGAAGATGAATGCGTCTGGACTGCGGAAACAACCGATCCAGCCATTCAAGCATATAATAATAACGCGGAGATTTATCAACGATGAAGTCTGCTCCGCTCCCTTCCAGAAATCCATTATATATTTCAAGAGCAAAGCTTCTGCACGCCTTTTCGAAAACATCTTCGGACACCATCGCTTGATAAAATTGACGGATGATGGAACTGCCACCGTAAGCGCGAGAGTCGGCTTTGGACAAATCGACGAGATTCATCAGAAACCACATCTCCTGTGTGGCAAATATACGACTATGATTTTGTAGCATAACAGTAGATAACGAACTGCCACTACGGGGAATGCATAATAAAAAGACAAGTCCGTTTCCTTGCGTATCTATCAATGGCAGCCTCTCCTCTGTAAATTTATAAAATATGCCGTGGGATCGGATCGACCGGATGATCATTTACCTTGGAAATGACAGGGGATTTCGACACTCTGAGATACAATATGTATTTATACCTTTACTCTATGATACAAAATGTATCATGTCAATCTTTTATTTTCACCTTTTCATACTTTATTCGCTTGCCCATGATCTAAGTACGTAACCATGCAAAAAGGCCTCCAGATCCTGTTATGAGATGAACAGAATCCAGAGACCGAGATAAAACAATAACAGATACGACACACATACCATACCAATCTAAATCTTACCTAACTAACCTAAGCAACTCTAACCTAAACAAATCTAACTAAACTCATCCGGTAAAGGTAACATCCTTTCCATTTCCAGCCGCCCCAATGCCTTGCAACCGTTCCAACTCTTCTTGGTCGGCTGACTGAGCATCTTGCATTCCTTTCTGTACCTTCACGGTTAATAATACCGCAATGCCTGCTACAAAAAAGAAAATCAGCGACAGAATACCCCAGCGGGTCGAACCTGTAATCTGGCCCACGTAACCAAATACAAATGGCCCAAAGATCGAAGCGAATTTCCCTGTAATGTTTACAAATCCAAAATACTCACCGGTTCGTGCAGCCGGCATCAGATTGCTAAACAGGGAACGCGCCGTCGATTGGCTAATCCCCTGCACAACGCCAACCAATCCTGCGAGCAGATAAAAGTGAAGAGCTTGGGTCATAAAGTAACCAAGTATAACGATACAAATATAGACACTTAAACTTACCAGTAACACCTGCTTTGCCCCCCATCGCTGCGCCCACGCACCCAGAAGCAGTGTACATGGAAAACCGATGAATTGCGTAATTAGCAGCGCCAACATCAAATCCGATGTGCCAATGCCAATGCTTGTCCCGTAGATTGTGGCCATCAGAATAATAGTATTAATGCCGTCATTGAAAAACCAGAATGCCACCAACATCCGAAGCAACTGTGGAAAACGCCGGATCTGCCCGAAGGTTTGCCGTAATCTGCGTACGCCAACCTTTGCATAACCTGTCACGGATGAAGGCAACTCCGGCGAGGCTGGCCTTCTAGGTGCATAGCGGAAGATGGGAAGGGAGAACAGCAACCACCACAGCGAAACCGAAATAAATGCTAGTCGCGTACCTGCAAGTGTACTCGGCATGCCGAACCATCCCGGTTGCTGAATCATTAACAGATTGACTGCAAGCAGTAACCCCCCTCCGATATATCCGTAGGCATAACCTTTGGAGGATACCGTATCTCTTCGTTCTGCAGGAACTAAATCGGGTAACATTGCATCATAGAACGTATTTCCGCCGGCAAAGCCAATCGTGGTTAACACCAGCAGGGTAGACGCAAGCAACCAGTCTCCTTCTCCGATCACGCTGAATCCGAGCGTTGCCACAATCCCTGTGATTGCAAATACTCGCAGGAATTCCCCTTTTCGTCCCGATAGATCAGCCAGTGTTCCTAGCAACGGGGTTAACAGCGCCACACACAACATTCCAATAGAGTGTGTATACGCAAGGTAAGAAGCTGCCGTATCCTTATCCAGTGTTGACGCAGCAACAGAAGCATAGAATACAGGAAGCACCGCCGCAAGCACGGTTGTTGCATAAGCTGAATTGGCCCAGTCATACATAATCCAGGCTTTTACTGCACGTTTATCCACACTTAATCCTTCCTTTACATGCATCAGGGTTCGATGCTCAGAATCAGACCTTTTTTCTATTGTAAAGGAAAGATATCACATATGTTCATGATTTTTGTAAAATCCAAACATGTACCCTGCTTCGGCCTCTCCTAAGCCAAGTGCAGCGTATTTCATTCATTTTAGTTGAGATCGCATCACATATCGTCCCCGCCCGTGAATATACTTAATTACCGACAGGCCAAACTGTGCCGCGTAATCAATGGGGGGTGCCTACATGTCAAATTCACACCAGCCTTACTCGTTCGTCGTATCCCGGGAAGATTGGTCGCTTCACCGCAAAGGGTACCAGGACCAGCAGCGCCATCAGCAAAAGGTGAAAGATGTCATTAAGCAAAATCTGCCTGATCTGATCACCGAAGAAAATATTATCATGTCCGATGGACAACAAATCATCAAGGTACCCATCCGGAGTCTGGATGAGTACCGCTTTGTGTATAACTACCAAAAGCAAAAGCATGTCGGTCAGGGGGACGGTGACAGCCAAGTTGGCGATGTCATTGGCCGTGATCCTGCATCACAGAAGCCGGGCAAGGGCGAGAAAGCTGGCGATCAACCGGGTCATGACATCGTGGAGGCTGAGGTCAGCATCGAGGAATTGGAAGATATTCTCTTCGCTGAACTGGAATTGCCGGATCTGAAACAAAAGGACAAAGATTTAATTGAGACACATACCGTGGTCTTCAACGATATCCGCAAAAAAGGCATGCAGTCCAACATCGATAAGAAACGAACCATACTGGAGAACCTGCGCCGCAACGCAACAACAGGCAATCCAGGCATTCATCACATCAGTCCGGATGATCTCCGTTACAAGACGTGGGAAGACAAAATTATTCCACAGTCCAATGCGGTCATTATCGCCATGATGGATACATCCGGGTCGATGGGATCATTTGAAAAATATTGTGCCCGCAGCTTTTTCTTCTGGATGACGCGTTTCCTTCGTCGTCAGTACGAGAAAGTCGAAATTGTGTTTCTGGCTCACCACACGGAAGCCAAAGAAGTAACGGAAGAGGAGTTTTTCACTCGCGGCGAGAGCGGCGGTACGATCTGCTCCTCTGTATATATGAAAGCACTGGATATTATCGATAAGCGTTATCCGCCTTCCAGCTACAACATCTACCCGTTCCATTTCTCGGATGGCGATAACCTAACCTCCGATAATGAGCGGTGTGTGAAGCTGATCGGCGAATTGATGAAGCGCAGCAACATGTTTGGTTACGGTGAGGTGAACCAGTACAACCGCAGCAGCACACTCATGTCCGCCTATCGCCATATTAAAATGGATCAGTTTATGTATTACGTCATCAAAGAAAAAGGCGAAGTGTACAAAGCACTCCGCAGCTTTTTTCAAAAAAGAGAAGGAGGCAGCCTGGGATGACCGATGAGATCCGCGAACTGGAATACGCCATTGCTGAAATTATGGAGATTGCCGATGGATTCGGCCTCGACTATTACCCGATGCGCTACGAGATCTGCCCGTCGGATATCATCTACACCTTTGGTGCTTACGGCATGCCAACAAGGTTCAGCCACTGGAGCTTTGGCAAAACGTTTCACAAGATGAAAATGCAATATGATTTTGGCCTGAGCAAAATTTATGAACTCGTTATCAACTCCAACCCCTGCTACGCCTTCCTGCTGGACGGCAACTCTCTGATTCAGAACAAATTAATCGTCGCTCACGTACTCGCACACTGCGACTTTTTCAAAAACAATGCCCGCTTCTCCAAATCCAATCGCAATATGGTCGAAAGTATGGCCGCCACGGCGGATCGGATCAGTAACTATGAGATGGAATATGGCACTGAAGCGGTTGAAGCCTTCATCGATGCAGTGATCGCTATTCAGGAGCATGTAGACCCACAGCTCATCAAACCGCGGCATCTAGACAAACAACGTTATATGGAGATGAAGATCCGCGAACAGCGTGGTGAAAAAGCGCCTAAACCGGAAGGTCAATATGACGACCTGTGGTCGCTCGATCATCTGCAGACCGAAGAAAAACCTACGGATAGTTTGCAGGTACATCATTTTCCACCGGAGCCGGAGAAGGATATTATGTGGTTCATCCAAGAGTTCTCCGAGGTGCTTACCGATTGGCAAAGGGATATTATGAGTATGATGCGAGAGGAAATGCTCTATTTCTGGCCTCAGATGGAAACGAAAATCATGAACGAAGGCTGGGCTTCGTATTGGCATCAACGCATTATACGCGAACTCGACCTGAGTAGTGAGGATACCATCGAATTTGCCAAGCTGAATTCTTCCGTCGTGCAGCCGTCCAAGCAAAGTTTGAACCCATATTACCTGGGACTGAAAATCTTTGAGGATATCGAACGCCGCTGGGATCACCCCACGCGCGAGGAACAGGAACGATGGGGACGTCAGCCTGGGCAGGGTCGGGCCAAAATGTTCGAGGTGCGCGAGTTCGACTCGGATACCTCGTTCATCCGTAACTACATGACCAAAAAGTTAACCGAGGATCTCGACCTCTACGTGTTCGAGAAAAAAGGCCCGGACTGGAAAATCACCGACAAGTCCTGGGAAAATATCCGCGACCAGCTTGTATTTTCCCGCATTAACGGCGGCTCTCCGTATTTGGTCGTACAGGATGCAGACTACCTGCGTACTGGCGAACTCGTGTTGAAGCATCAGTATGAGGGCATCGAGCTGGATCTGAAATACATGGAGCGCACGCTCCCGTATCTGTACCGTCTCTGGGGACGTACGGTGCACGTGGAGACCCGTGTGGAGGATAAACCGATCTGGTTCACCTATGACGGCAAAAAGCACCATCGCAAGTTTTTATAGGCGGGAGTGACGAAGTTCGGATATATCATGAAAAACGAAAAAAGAGGCAAGTTCCAGATACTACTCAGGAACTTGCCTCTTGGCCGTTTATACCGAATGAAACACCGTGTTACGTTCCCCCAGCAAACGCAGGGGTACAAAGAAATTGTTTTCCACTTCATTGGCTGGTAAGGGCCTGCTGAAATAGTAACCCTGAATCTCCCGACAATCATTTTGCATCAAAATATCGAGCTGGCCTTTGGTCTCAATACCTTCTGCGATCACTTCCATCTTAAGATTCTGGGCCATCGAGATAATTGTGGCTACGATCGCCTGATCGCTGTGGCTTTCGGTGATATCCGTAACAAACGAGCGGTCGATCTTGAGTTTGTGGATCGGGAAATGCTTCAGATAACTCAACGAGCTGTATCCCGTACCAAAGTCGTCCAGACTGATCTTCACACCTAAAGCGGACAGCTCGTTTAGAATCGCCGTGGACACCGCTGCATCCATCATCATGCTCTCTGTAATTTCCAGTTCCAGATATTTGGCTTCCAGACCTGTCTCAGTTAAAGCATTCTGCACCTGCTCCACCAGATTCGACTGGTGAAATTGCTGGCTGGACAAGTTCACTGACACCGGGATCAGAGGCCCGCCGCTAGCGTGCCAAAGCTTCATCTGTCTGCAGGCTTCACGAATCGTCCAGTTACCAATATCATAGATCATGCCGGTCTCTTCGGCCAGCGGGATAAATACATCGGGTGCAAGCAGCCCTTTAAGCGGATGTTGCCAGCGAATCAGAGCCTCTACCCCGATCATTCGGCTGTCCAGCGTACGAATCTGCGGCTGATAGTACAGTACCATCTCATTACGCTCCAGTGCTTTCCTTAAATAACCTTCGAGCTCAATCCGTTCATAAAGTTCAGAGTCGAGCTGAGCCGTATAGAACTGGTAACCGTTCTTGCCATTTTTCTTGACTTCGTACATGGCGGAGTCCGCATGTTTAATCAAAGCATCTGTTCCTGCCCCATGTTCAGGGTACATGGCAATACCGATACTTGCTGTAACGTAAAAATCATTTTCCTTCAAACGATAAGGTTGCTTAATCGCTTCCACAATTTTTTCTGCAAGTCGAACCACTTGTTTCTCATCCGCTTGTTCTCCAGTGACTACCATTGTAAACTCATCCCCGCCCATTCGGGCTAGCGTAACATTAGAGTTTGCCTGAGGATGAGAAGCTTCAATTACGGTTACAATTCGGCTACTCACTTCTTTCAGAAACACATCCCCGATGGAATGTCCCAGAGAGTCATTAATCATCTTAAACCGGTCAATGTCCATGACCAGTACAGCAAACTTATGCTGTTTTTGTTCACAGACTTGTATCGTAGAAGCCAGCACTTCATCCAGCTTACGTCGATTAGGCAACCCTGTAAGTGGATCATGCAGAGCTTGATGCCGAATATTTTGCTGTGCCTGGGTCTCTTCTGTAATATCTTTAATCAAGATATGGCTCCCGACATGGGTGTCATCAATGATGACTGGAATGACCGCAATACTCAGATCAAGAAGTTCATTTTGTGTATTTCTCATTTTCGCCATGTAATGCCGCTGTTGCAATTCCTGGTTGTCCCATGTGTGAGCGTTATCCTTACTCGAACACTGTACATTGATCTGCTCAATAATCTGATTAATTGGGCGGTCAATCACCCTTTTCTCAGGATATCCAGTAATTGTAGTGACTACAGCGTTAATGCCTTTAATGATACCTTCGCGATCCACGGAAACGATGGCATCCGAATGATTATGATACAGGGCATGATACCACTGTTCATTTTCACGAATACGTTGATCTTTCTGGATCATCCGTTGATTGATGAAATTACCGAATAATGTGAGACCAATTGTCACAAACGTTCCCGCTGCAATGAGGTAAGCAAGAACCTCTGACTCCACCTGCCTGTTTAAACTCTCAGGTATTACTTGAGCTTGATAAAAATGGGCTGCTGCCATTCCGGTGTAATGCATACCTGCAATCGCCAATCCCATGATCAGTCCGCTGCCTATTTTGTAGATCCAGTGATATTTAGATTCCGGACGATTGAAATAAAACATTAGCCACAGCGCCGCATAGGAAGCAAGAGCCGCAATCAGAACGGATAACACTACAAGAGTCGGCTCGTAGGTAATCGGAACCGACATTGCCGCCATCCCCACATAATGCATAGAGGTGATACCTGCAGTCATCAGTAATCCGGCAAAAACAAGTTTGCTAATTCGGTTGGACGGGCGACCTGCGAATTCCAATGCTACCCCCGACGCGGAAATAGCTAACAAAACGGACAAGATCACCTTATCCATGGAATAGGAAACGTGCATAGGCAGCACAAAAGCGATCATGCCAACAAAGTGCATCGACCAGATACCCAGTCCCATAGAGATCGCCCCACAAGCAACCCACCAGTGACGTGCCCTTCCGCTCGTCAAAGATACACGGCCTGCAAGATCAAGTGCTGCATAAGAGGCTAACGACGCAATGAAATAGGATAAAATAACAAGTTGTAGATTGTACGTGCCATGTATGTGCTCCACTCACTCTGTCCTTTCAGCCGGGTAATGCTCATATGTATGTTGAATGTAAAAAAAGAAGCGAGTGCGCTGCCTGGATGACAGGCACTCCCTCCTTAGCATTTGACTTTGCGACTAGCGACTTAGTCATAAACCGATTGGCATACAATGAAACCCGCTAATGATGAATGTTTATAGTCTAAACGTCCCAGCTCTGAAAATCAACACTTATTTCCAGAAGCACAGCGCATTTCACCCTGGTCACTTATTTGTTACACTTCATTAAACATCCTGATCTAAAGCTTGATCAGTAATTCTACTTCTTCATCAGTAGCAGACTACCGAATCCGGACGTATCGCGGTACGAATTGCCTGAAGGATCACTCCACATGAAGACACTGCTACGTTTCCCATCCCCAGCACCGTCATCATTCACCTGTAGATCGAATCCAATCCATTTATTTTGCTTAGCGTTAACATTCTCCAGCGGAATAGCTGCCTCCACCACATATCCATCCTTCGTCTTACGTGCACTTGATTTGAACAACTCTTTACGGGCATTACCCCCGAACGAAGTTTCATTATCGAAATTAACTCGATACTGGGCATCATCGTCCTCATAACTACTCGTTTGATTTTTATTCAGATCAATGAATAGCTCAATGGAATCTTGTTCATGTGCATTAGCACTTTTTTTACTGAGCAAAGGATCTTTGACATCAGCAAGTACGTAAAGATACTTTTCATCCCACAGCAACTTCGCCTTGGCCTTAGCACCGGCATCTCCTGCAACCTTAACATCCGTTGTGATGGTCACTGCTTTTTTCCATAGCTTATCTTCCTTACCATCTACAACAGGAGTTCCATATGAAACTTTGACTTGTTTTAATGCAGGACCTAACTTAAGTTTGCCCCGACTTTCCTTTTTCTGCGGTTGCTGATTATTCGTATCGTTCCAGACAATAACGGAAGTTTTATGGTTAGGCTGTTTATCCGTAATGCGGAAATCCAGAGATAACACCTTGCCTTCCGCTAGATCAGCTGCGGAGAACGGCAGTGATGCATAGACAACATATCCCGATTTATTCTCCTTCACTTGGTACAGCTTCTGATCTTTGCCTTTGCCGCCATCCCGATGAAAGACATATTGTCCATCTTCCGGTGTCGGGTTTTTCTTGCTCGTTGCCAAATCTTCCGGGCTGACAAACACCTCTACCTGGTCGCCTTTCAGACGTGTGGCGTCTTTGACTTCAATGCGCAGGTTCAGTTTTTTCCCATCCCATAATGTTTTCACTTGACCTGTAGTCCCTGCTGTGCCTTCGATTACATGTGAAACCGGCTTGGCCTGAACAGCTCCCCAGATAATATCTTCCTGCCCTTTACCATCTGGCAAAGATACTTTGGATTGTGCGGCCGTCCATTCATTTCGATATACAGGCAAGGAGGCCGGGTCAACTAGCGCCCAGTAAGCAGGTTTGGCTTTCAATTTACGGTCAAACAGCAGCGGTGCATCCTTTCTGCCTTTGACTGGGAAATCATCCAGCCATGTGCCGTCATCAGCAAGTCCCCATAACGTCACACTGTCCATAACACCACGATCATCAAACTCCTTGAACAGATCAAACAACGCACGGTAACGATAAGCCTGCTCCAGCATCATCTCATCCGTTACAGGTTTCTCCTGCTCCGAGTTCCCTGAATAGATCGACATATCCAGCTCTGTTACTTGAATGTGAACCCCCAGAGCAACCGCCCGGTTGAACGCTTCGCGAATTTGTTTTACATCCGGTCCGTACATCGACACATGCATTTGAAAACCGATGGCATCAATCGGTGTACCTTTAGCAAGCAATTTCTCCACAAGTTTAACCATGTCGTTCATTTTGCTGACACTGCCTTCAATACCGTAATCATTGATCACCAGTACCGCGTCAGGATCAGCCTCGCGTGCATAACGGAAAGCCAGTTCAATATAATCACTGTCATCTCCGTCGCCGTCTACATCGCCAATGATATCCCGCCATTTCGAATTGCTCGCCTGATCACGCAGACCACCGCCATCCGAGATGACTTCATTGACAACATCCCACGTATGCACTTTGCCCTTGTAACGGCTCACAATCGTTTGAATATGTGTTTTCATACGTTTCAGAAGTTGCTCACGCGTAGCCGGCTTTGATGGATCATTTGGATCGGTAAAGAACCAATCCGGCACTTGACTGTGCCAGAGCAATGTATGACCTCTGACCTCCATATTGTTCGCTGCAGCAAAGTTAACGAGCCGGTCTGCTTCAGACCAGACGAAATTGCCCTCCGTCGGCTGCATGGCATCCATTTTCATGAAGTTGCCCGCAGTAATACTTTTAAAATGTTTCTTAAGCAGATCCGAGTGCGGATCTTGTGGATCTAAAGCCGTTTGGTCAATCGCTGCGCCAAGAGCATAAGATGTACCCAGCGTTTTTGCCAAATCCGGGATATCCTTCTCAATTGCGATCGCTTCCGTCGCTGTAATCTGAACATCATCAATGTAGAACGGAATCGTGTCTGTCTCTGTCACTTCAGAAGACTGCTTCCACGGTGTCTCGGCGTATATCCGCAATCCGCTTACACCCGTGCTTTCTGCTGGCACGATGATATCCGCTTCGATCTTCTTCCACTGGCCTTTATTCAGCGTGGTGGAAGCAAATGTCGCATATTCCAGCTTGGTTGCGTCACCATTAAATTCCTTCTCCAATGAGCCGTTGATCACCTGTGTTGCAGGCCCTTCATCATACATCGCCCAGAAGGAGACATGAACTGTACTTCCCTTTTGCAAGTAAGGCAGCACCTCTACCAGCGGTCCATGATAGGTTTCCGTTCGGGATGAGGTTTTCAAACTGCGGTTACTATTGTGTCCGAAGCCGCTGACTACCTCCAGCTTTTCAGTACCGCGAGGCTTCCATTTTCCGATATTCCCATCTTCAAAATCAGCGTTAAACAAAGCTTTGCCCGGTTCTCCCGGTTCACCTGGATTCTCTGGAGCAGGTTTAACAAGCCGGATCTGGAACTCGTCTAACAAATAAGCAGCTGTTGCATCCGTGCTCTCCAAATACAGTTGCGGGCCACTGCCTTGTTCATAACTATATTGCCCTTGCAGCTTCACCCATTTCTGATCGGTTACTTGCTCGGCTGCGTTAACCTGATCATATTGTGCATCCCCGTTGCCATCACGGCGCTCCACGGTGAATTTCAGATTAGCCGGTGCTGAACCTGCAACCAGTTTCACATAACCAGATATTTCAACGACAGCATTCTTGTTCACCACATCCGACAATGAAAGTGAAGGTCCATTCCAGGCTTCCGTACGTCCCGTTGTTTTCAGGGAACGTGTACCTTGGTAAGCCTGATCTCCAGTCACGTCAACCGTCACTCCACCCCGTGCTGTCCAGCCTTGAGTCGTGCCATCCTCGAACGAATGCGACAACAAAATGTCGCCTGCATTTGCTGCGCTTGCCTTCTGTTCTCCTGCTCCGATCCCTGGCAACAAACTAAAGATCAGAGTTGCTGCCAAGCATAACCTCAACCATTTTCCCCGCACGTCAATTCCTCCTTGTGAATTTCGTCATCCATCCTGTAACGCGGTCAAACATCGGGCATTTCACAACACACTTCTGCATGCATGGACTTCCTCTGCTGGTCTGTCAACTGGCAACATATTACGTCGCACGGATGGAATCAGGAACTTCAATGCACGGTTCTTAACCTCCTCAAGTGAGCCTGATTACGCCCTTGGGAACCTGCTTTACTTTCTAAGTAAGCGGTTACATTATCAAATTTATGTCATGGTGCCTTTTACTGTAAATATGGAAATTTAGTGTCCACCCCCCTCTTTTTATACTTATGATCACCGTCCATGCCTTTCGTACTGCAATATTAACGTATTATTCAATAACAAAAAAAGCACAGCCTATGGCTGTGCGGGGAATTCCGGATATACTTCATTTACTGGCGCTGTCGTCTGGCGAACAATTAAATTTGATGGTTCCGTCACGACAGGAGGTGTATAGGAAGGATTTTCAATCATCGCAATCAGATATTCAATGGCTCGAATCCCTATGGTGTAGATATTCTGATTCACCGTTGTTAATCCTGGCTTAAACACCTCGGCATAATACGTATTGTCGAATCCGACCACTGAGATATCCTCTGGCACACGGAAACCATGTTTCTCAATCTCATGAATTGCGCCAAAAGCAGACATATCCGAGGCACAGATGATACCTGTAGGCTGTTCCCTAAGAGCCAGCAAACGCCGAGCTGCCTTGGCACCGCCATCAAATGAGTAGTCACAGACTTCCAGATAGATCGTTGCATAAGGAATGCCGCATAAACGAAGCCCTTCCTTGTATCCATCTAAACGAAGGTTAGCTACCGCAGGTCCCAGTGTACCTGATATGTAGGCAATCTTGCGATGCCCTAGCTCATGCAGATGCTTCACTGCCATAGCAACACCATTTACATTGTCTGTCGTAATGTAACCTGCACGTTTGCCAAACAGATCGGTATCAATGAACATCGTTGGAATCTCTGCTGAAACCAGTTCCTGAATGCTTTTGTTTTCCCGGCCTTCCCCGAAGACAACAACGCCATCCACATTTCGGCTACGGCAGTGCTTGATGAAAGAATATGTAGGGTCATCAAATCGAGTTGATAATCGAACAAGATCATAACCGCTATTTTCCAAAGCTGTTTTGATACCTTCAAGTAACTCGGATACAAACGGATTCGTAAACGGAACGGTAAGCAGTACCCCCACTGTCCATGAACGGCGTTTAACCAGTCCACGAGCGACTACATTGGGTTGATATTTTAATAGTTCGATAGCTATATTTACTTTTTTGCGTGTTTTTTCGCTAACGTCCGGATAGTCGTTCAATACTTTGGAAACGGTTGCAACAGATACCCCCGCTTCTTTGGCTACATCATGGATAGAAGCCATCTTATCACCTCGACCTCTTCTTAAATCGCCTGTCTCCGGCTATATTATCTATAACAACAGCAGGTTTGTCTACCCATTATAGCTTATTACAACCGGAAACGGTATGGAAGGTTCCTGGTGCATCCGCGTTCACGTTACTGCTACAGCTTCCTCAAATCCGTTGCAAGTTTCTCCATCGCTGTCGCAAAAACGGCAAGCTCGGATGAACGTGCGGCCTGACTTCGCGCCCCGCTCGAAGTACGCTCAGACTCCTGCTGCACTCTTTTTAATATTTCCATAATCTGATTCAGATTAAATTGAATTTTGCTTTGCGCATCTCTGGAGCTTGCCGCCAGCTTGCGTACTTCACTTGCAACCACTTCAAATCCACGTCCAAACTCTCCGGCATGCGCCGCTTCAATTGCAGCGTTCAGGCCAACAAGGTGACTTTGATCCGAAATTTCACGAATCAGCTCACCCATTTTTTCAATCTGCTGCATTCCTCCAGTTAACTCTTCCAGAAGCACATGCGCCTGATCCTGGGAAACAACCGTTTCCTTCGCTACAGCGGAGATGGATAATGCATTTTCATTTAATTCCGTAATCATACCGGTGAGCTCCTGTGTAATTTGTGTGATCGCTTGCAGTGTATCATCCTGATCTGCAGCGAGCTGGTGAAGCTGCTCTTTTTCTTTTTTTTCATAAGCTTCCAGAACGAGCTGCGAATCCAGATTGAACATTTTGCTTAGTGCATGTATGACGTAGTGCCACGAATCCGGGGCAAGCTGTTTAAATATGGTGGTAGCGATGTCCAGATAGGCCATGTAAGCACCGAGATAATAGTTGGTTGTCAGTCCAATGCGCGAATGAACTAATCCAATCGTGATCCGCTGTTCAATATATGCATCATCCACAACGCCGTCTGTCATGGACAACCAATACATCCGTTGTGTTTCCTTCAATCGTTCAATATTGGAAAATCGGGCGATCAGCTCCGTTAATTCCGGGTACTTCCCCACATGTTTGTAAAAGTGGTCCACCACATCTTCAACCACTTTTTCGAAGACAGGCCGATGATCAGCAAGTAGTCTCAAATCTTGTGCAGTTAACCCCACATAATCCAGTTGTTTTTGCCTTTCTGCCGAAATGCTACTCATATCCGATCAGATCAACTCCTTATCCACTTTTCAACCCAAAATTAAAACAATTTTAATTGATTATAGACTAAAATACCTAAACACACATATACCCTAAGAACTATTTAATGTGGGATTAATTATATTAAATTGTAAAACATTTATAATAAATGACTTATTTTAATATAAAAAGGCCCTGAATCTGTTGCGAAGGAGCCTCACAACAAATCTTCAGGACCTAATTCGGAATGGTGTAGCAGGTTAGCGGTTAAGCAAACTTCCCACGTATCTTAACAATTCATTGGCACTTGCAGCCGTATATCCATGCTCTTCGATAAGACGTTTGATGACTTCATTCATGCGCTTCAATTGTGTGGCATCCGGTGTTTTCGTTGAGGTTGTAATCTTGACGATATCCTTGAGATCAGCGAACAGCTTTTTCTCAATGGCTTCCCGCAGACGATCATGGCTGCTATATTCAAACTTGCGCTCCTTACGAGAGTATGCCGAGATCCGAATCAGAATTTCTTCCCTGAACGCTTTCTTCGCATTTTCGGAGATACCAATCTGTTCCTCAATGGAACGCATCAGCCGCTCATCCGGGTCCATCTCTTCATCAGTCAACGGATCACGTATTTTGGACCAGTTGCAGAATGCTTCAATGTTATCCAAATAATTTTCAAACAACGTTTTGGCTGACTCTTCGAACGAATATACAAAAGCTTTCTGCACTTCCTTCTTCGCAAGTTCATCATACTCTTTACGTGCCAGAGCGATAAAGTTTAGGTACCTCTCTCGTTCTTCCTTTGTAATCGACGCGTGTTGATCCAGCCCATCCTTGATCGCACGCAGGATATCCAGCGCGTTAATGCACTGAAGGTTTTGCTTAATCAAAGCGCTGGATATCCGGTTAATCACGTACCGTGGATCGATACCGGACATGCCCTCGTCCAAATATTCATTTTGCATTTCTCGCAGATCGGCTTCTTTATAGCCTTCAACCTCTTCGCCATCGTACATCCGCATTTTTTTTACCAGATCCATGCCTTGTTTTTTCGTTTCCTTCAATCGTGTAAGTATGGAAAAGATCGCCGCTGTACGTAGCGCATGCGGAGCAATGTGCACATGTTTCATATCACTTTGCTGAATCAGCTTGGCGTAAATTTTCTCTTCTTCCGACACCTTCAGGTTATACGGAATCGGCATTACAATCATCCGCGACTGTAAAGCCTCATTTTTCTTGTTAGAAATGAAAGACTTATACTCGGATTCGTTCGTGTGTGCAACAATCATTTCATCTGCACTGATTAGTGCGAACCGGCCTGCTTTAAAATTGCCTTCCTGTGTCAGGGATAACAGGTTCCACAGAAATTTTTCGTCACATTTCAGCATCTCCTGGAACTCCATCAAACCACGGTTGGCCTTATTCAGTTCTCCGTCAAACCGATACGCCCGTGGATCCGATTCCGATCCAAATTCGGTAATCGTCGAGAAATCGATGCTGCCTGTCAGATCAGCAATATCCTGAGATTTCGGGTCTGACGGACTGAAGGTACCAATCCCCACCCGATTATCTTCCGAGATGATGACTCGTTCCACCCGAACCTTACTGATGTCCCCACCATACTCGGTGCGAAGTCTCATCTGGCACGATGGGCAGAGATTGCCCTCAATGCGTACACCGATCTCTTTCTCCACGTCAGGCCGAAGCTCCAGTGGAATGAGATGAAGCGGCTCCTCATGCATCGGGCATCCCTCAATAGCATACACTGCCCCTTTTTCTGTACGTGAAAACTGCTCCAGCCCCCGCTTCAGCAACGTCACCAGGGTAGACTTACCACCGCTGACCGGTCCCATCAGTAGCAAGATCCGTTTGCGTACATCCAAGCGGCGCGCTGCCGAATGAAAATATTCCTCCACCAGTTTTTCAATGGAACGATCCAGTCCGAAGATCTCCTGCTCGAAAAATTTGTACCGCTTGTGTCCCCCCACCTCTTCTACCCCAAACGATTCAATCATCTGATACACTCGTGCGTGAGCCGTCATTGCCGGAGTCGGGTCCTCTCTCAGCAGTGCAATATAATCTTCAAATGTTCCGTTCCATGACAAACGGTCACTCTCTGCCTGATATTCCGCAACGCGTTCAAAAATATTCATGCTTGGTACCTCCCATGGCTCCTTTAGTGTGATTGTCAACCATTCCGAATGGTATGAAGAAATCAATAGAGTTGCAGCTCCTGCTTGAATACCCTTCTGCGGTCCGGCTTAGTCCCGCTACCTTTGTTTCAATGGTCTTGTATGGATGTGAAAAGTGTATTACATACCTATGCGGCAATTTGGATAAGTTGACCTCTTTTTTTCAAACCTTGACCCTGAATTTTACGTATATGCTGTTCTATCAGACATCTTGTGACCTCAGAAAAAAAAGCATGAATATGCTATAATGAAGGTTCTAATGATGGAAACCGGACAATGCGGCGGAAAGCAGGCAGAACACTTCGGGAGAGGAGTAAAGAGCATGGCTATACAATATGAAACGGAGCTGTATTCCCCTGTCAAAACTTTTTTTGAACAGCGCGGCTTCGATATCAAAGCAGAGGTTAAGCACTGTGACCTGGTCGGCATCAAGGCAGATCAGACGGACCCCCTTATTGTCGAGATGAAAAAAACGTTTAACCTGTCTTTGCTATTGCAAGGCTTGCAACGCCTGAAAATCAGCCCACTCGTTTATCTGGCTGTGGAGCGCAACCGAAGTAAACGCGGAGCGGTCAATCAGCGCTGGAGCGAGTTAACAACACTGTGCAGGCAGCTCGGCCTGGGACTATTGACGGTCACCTTTTACAAAACCAAAGCACCTCTGATTGATGTGTTATGCGAACCCGCTGCGATATCGGGCACTGTGCGATCCCGCCCGGTAGCCCGTAAGAGCGGGATACGCCGCCAGCGCCTGCTGAAGGAATTCGATGAACGGAGCGGCGATTATAATACAGGGGGCAGTACAGGCCGCGAGCTGATGACGGCTTATCGCGAAAAGGCTATACGTGTCGCCGCCGCACTAAGGTCTAGTGGTGAATCTTCACCGGCGGCACTTGCCCGTCAGACAGGTGTAGGCTCAGCGGCAGCTATTTTGCAGAAAAACTATTACGGCTGGTTTGAACGTATTTCCCGTGGAAAATATATGCTCTCCGTTAAAGGTGTGGAGGCATTAACCGAACATGCACTTATGATGCAAGATCAGGGACTGACGGCCGTGGAAACAGATACATGGACTGATTATGATCCATTGAACACATTCAATGTGAACTCCACTGAATCCGAAGTTTGGGGGCAGGAAGATCTTGTCCAGGTTGCCGAAGTCACCGAACGTTATCTCCTGAATCCAACCAAGAACTGAACCATACGATGAACGATAAAAGACTCTTTTGGCGTTTTCGAGTTACCTGCCTTCCATGTGAATATATAGCTAGGAAGCTCTCGCGCGCCAAAAAACACACAAAAAACGCCCGTCATCTCCTTCTGGAGACGACGGGCGTTTTCAGTAAATCCATATTGAAATGGATTAGAAGCTTGCTGCTACTTCTTTAGCCAATTTCAAGCCAGCTTCCACGATCTCTTGGGAACGATCAGGAGAAGCATTGTGACCTTCTACAACGACAACCTCAGGGTTTTGGATGCCCCAGAAGCCAAGTACGTTTGTTACATAACGAACGGACATTTCAGCAGATGCCATAGGCTCTACGGAATATACGCTACCACGTGCGTTCAACAATGCTACTTTTTTGTCGCCTACAAGACCTACTGGGCCTTCAGCAGTGTATTTAAACATTTTGCCCGCTTGGCTCAGGTAAGAAATGTAGTTAACCAGTGGTGCTGGAACAGTGAAGTTCCACAGTGGGAACGCAAATACCACTTTATCAGCTGCCAGGAATTGATCTTGCAATTGTGCAGCCAGTGTTGCTGCTTTTTGCTCTTCTGGAGTTGCTTCGATACCGTTAGCTGCTTTGTAACCACCAGTGATTACAGTGTTGCCGTAGTAAGGAAGATCTGTATTGTAGAGGTCCAGCTCAGTGATGGTATCACCTGGGTGGGACTCTTTGTATGCGCTCAGGAATGCATCGTACAATTGAACACTAACTGCTTGATCCGCAGGACGGTCATTAGCTTTAATAAAAAGAACGTTAGACATGTTAAAATTTCCCCCAATGATTAAAATGTATGAGTGCGTAACCTGGACTCGCAACCGTTGTTGCATCGTTTTAAAGAAACCAGCCACTCATTAATTCATATTATATATAAAAATGTTAGTGGATGCAATAAGGTAATCTAAATGATTTTTAAACTACATTGAAATTCTGAGTTGAAATCGTTCTCCCCTTAACTGCGAGCGGTAAATTCTGAGATGGCTTCATTAATTAAATTCATGCCAAGCAACAACTCATCCCGGCCGGGGCGGCTGAAGTTTAACCGAATATATTGTTGATCAAGTGTTCCTGTGGAGCATAACGTTCCGGGCAGAAAAGATACGCCCTTCAATAAAGCTGCCTTAAGCAGTGCCTCACTGTTCAGTCCTTCCGGCAACTGCACCCATAGATACATTCCACCCTGAGGAATATTATAGCTGCATCCTTTCCAGCCTGGTCTCTTCAACAATTCAAGCATTAATTTAAGTCTTGTTTTATATTCCCTGTTCAGCATGGATAAGTGATCGCTCCATCGAAAAGGTGACTGAGCGAGCAATTGGTACAGTAGCCGCTGATTCATTGGACTGGATTGTCCATCCGCAATTCGTTTGACGGAGGCCATTGCCTCAATCAGTTTCGGATGTCCCGCAGCCCACCCTGTGCGGAGTGCAGGTGCAACTGTTTTGCTGAAGGACCCGATGTAGAGGACATGTCCACCTTGATCTGCAGTATCTAATGCAAAGAGCGAAGGATACTTGCGATAGAAGGCAGCTGGCTCCAAGCCGTCAAAATGCAACTCACCATAGGAATCATCCTCAACAAGAAGCACACCGTAACGCGCACACAATTCAAGAACAGCCTCTCGTCGTTCCATGGTCCACAAAATTCCCGTGGGATTCGAAAAGCTGGGTGCAGCAAAAAGCAGCTTCGGTCTCACCTGCTGCATGTGCTGTTCCAATAAATCTGGTAAAATGCCATCCTGATCTCCCAAAACGGGTACAATTTTGGCTCCTTGCATTTCAAGTACTTCAAGACAACCAGGAGAAGTAGGATGTTCAACAAGTACAGAGTCTCCCGGCTCCAGTAACAGACGCATCACGAGATCGATTGCCTGTTGAGTTCCTGTAGTCAGCAGAATCTGATTGGAGACAGTCCGGATACCCTTGCGCTTATTCCAATCATCATTCAACCATTCTCTTAATGGAGCATATCCCCCTGGCTCACCGTACTGCAATGCAGAAGGGCCTGAACTAAATACGGACAATGCCGCTTCCTCCAACAATTTAAAAGGAAACAGTTCCTCCGCAGGCAATTCTTCAGCGAGAGAAATGAAATACTCCTTGCCAGACATCTCACGTATATCCCTCAACGGTGAAGACAAAAGCCTGTTGGTACGGGAAGCAAAGAAATATTTCATGGATAGATCCTCCTTCAACCCTATTCCGAAACTGTTCTCGCAGCCGCCCTACAACCTATTCCGACTGGGCACCAAATATAACTGAACGAATACCTGAATTATCGCATGAGTGGACCCATCTGACTTTGACCTATAAGAACAATTTTATTTGGACCTGCCAGGACTAAACGATGCAATAATCAAGACACCGTCTTGGATTGCCTTGCATGCAAGGCATATCGTTCGATGGCCTGCGCTCTGCTGCTCACTTCCAGCTTCACATAGATTTTACGCAAGTAATTGTCTATCGAGCGCCGGCTCACATTGATCTCACTCGCTATTTTATCATAGGTTACCCCTTGAACAATTCTTTCCATAATAAAAGTTTCTGTCTCGGTTAGTTCAATTATACCTTCTTCAGCCTGTGAATCGGCAGGTTGCCCCCAATCCTCACTGTTTAACCAGGACATGGGTATTGAAACGTAACCTTCTCTGAGCCCAGAGATCAGATGAATCAGTTGGCTTGGCGAAGCCTGTTTGGATAACATGCCACTTGCACCGAGGCCCATCAGGTAACGAAATAGCTTTATGTTATCTTCATCTGTCAGAATAATAATATGTGTCTCATTCGATAACCCTTTGATTTGAGCGATGTATTGATCTGCCTGCCCTTCTGGAAGACGATAATCCATGAGAATCAGATCAGGCTTATGCATACTCACCAGTTCAAGGCCCTCCGTTCCGGTCGAAGTCATACCACGTACCGTCAGATCCTGTTGCTCTTCCAAGATTAATTTTGTTCCCAGCATGCTGGTGGGGTGGATATCTACGATGACCACCTGCCATACTTTTTTCATTGTGGTTCCCCCTGTTATGTATTGGACAATTGACTTCTGTTTTCCATCTATATCCTTTAGGCATTTTATGCGACAGTCCGAGTATAGATGAAGCTAAGGTCGGATTATGTCGAATAAAAGGAGAATACAGGACTCAGAAGCTCAAAACCTCTGTTTTCTGACTGTATTCTGCTGTAGAAAAGGCAAGATGGGCCCCATTCCATACTTGAAATGATCAAAACCTAGTATAAAATTCCTGCATTTCTATCTAAAAAAGTCGAAAAACCCGCCCAAAGTTCCTACTTATTGCATCTATAAGAAATTGTATCCTAGGACTTCCTTCCGATGCAATCTCTTTTTGATCTATTATTTAAAGAATTTCATTTTTGCGTAATCCATAGCAGCATGGTAGAATGAGGATTGGATTTTTTTAATCTAATATACCCGAACCAGGAGTGATGTTATGAAACTATCCGACCCGTCTTCTGACATCCATCACACCCGGAGCGCCAAAGGCAAGATCAGATCATCCGTTAAGTGGTTTCTGGTCATGTGGATCGTTCTCATTGCACTAGGAGTCACTGGAACCTACTATTATAGTAACCACCTCCAGCAACAGATGATCAATCAGCTTCAGGTCCATACCCAGCATCAGATTGACGCATTGAAAAACGATTATGAAAAGCAACTAACAACGATCTCTTCAGAAGTTGCGGCATTGCAAGGACAGGTTCAGTCCTTCAATGAACTGTTAACGTTCACCAAGGACAATGCAAGCAACAAAACAGACAACAGCAACAAATTGTATACGCAATTGAGCGAAGTGAAGAAACAACTGGAAGCTCTCCAGAAAAAGATGGACTTGCTCAAATGATTACACCCGTGAAACAGGTTAATCGTTTTTTTATGCTTGCACTCGCTCCTTTTATAGGATTGATCATATGTTTGTTGCTATTTCGTCCTGAACTAGAAGTAGGAGCTATCATTCCCACAAACTTGCCAGAGGATGAGGTAACCTCTCAGACCCAAACAATCAGCAAGGAACTTGCGGGAGCAAAAGAGGCTGCTGTTCAAACTTCTTCTTCTATTAAAAGAACAACCCTGCTTTACAATAAAACGACCAGTACGATGTCTACCATTGTACAAAAGGCTAAAGTTCAAGCTGCTCGCCCGGAAACAATCTACAACAAGCGCATTACGTCCAAACTTGGCGTTCCTTTGGATCGGGTAGACAGTGATCGGATCACCATCGAGCTGTATCGGGTAAACCCAGACACCTATAAGGGATATGCCATGAAGATCAAGCTGAAAGATCACAATGCGATGAAGATGGCCTTAAATAGTGAGTTAGGGCGATCAGAAACGACAATGCAAGCCGTCAAACGGAGCGGAGCGATTGCCGGGATTAATGCTGGCGGATTTGCTGACAGTGGTGGCAAGCGTTACCCCCTCAGCACTACCGTCATGGATGGGAAGTACATCAACGGTTTTCAGGCTAGCTTCAAAGACCTGTTCTTTGTCGGGTTAAACGATGCTGGTAAACTGGTGGGAGGCAAGTTTTTCGATAAAAGCTCCCTGGATCGTCTACGCCCGCAATTTGGAGCAACATTTGTACCCGTCCTTATGAAAAATGGACAGAAAACGATTATTCCAGACAAATGGAAGGTGTCACCGAAACGGGCTCCTCGAACCGTCATTGGCAATTACAAAGATGATCAATTACTGATTATGGTTGTCGATGGTTATAACGAGAGCGGAAGCTCAGGTGCCACCCTCGAAGAGATGCAAGGCCGATTGCTTAAACTTGGCGTAGTGGACGCTTATAATCTGGATGGCGGTGGTTCCTCATCGCTAATTCTGAATAACCGAGTCATTAATAACCCTTCGGATGGCAGTCTGAGACCTGTGCCTACCCACTTTTTATTTTACAAATGATGGGACGGGGCATTCCTTTTCTAACAAATATGGTTATAATAGAAGTAAATGAGTTTGTGCAGGAGGTGCGAAGTGTATGTCGTTTTCACTGACATTCTGGATTATTGCAGTTGTATTGACGCTATTTATCACAGGCATTCTCACTTCATCCTACAACCACGACAAAACAAAAGGCCTGTAACGGTAAGGCCAAGCCTCTCCTCGGAGAGGCTTTTTTCATGTTTCTGCATACGGCAAAAAACAAGTTCTAAAAGGATGTTCCCTCCCTCCAAAGCTTGTCTCTTGCTATAACAATAGATTTTGGCTAACAAGCTCTCGGCGGTGACACCAAAAGCTTGTTTAGTAGCTGACTGCACGTTCGTTTGCATTTGGCATGGTCAACCTGACTTGGGCCGAATTCGGTCCGGTTACGGACTCCCCTTCCACCAACGTGACATATATGCGCTCGTGATCAACAGGTTCTCCAGCTATAATTTTAATTAATTGTTCAGCTGCAAGCGCCCCCCACTTTCGTTTCGAATAATCGATGCTCGCCAGCTTGGGCTGCACGTAGTTGGTAAGCTCAATATGATCGAAGCCAATGACATCAATCTGTTTGCCAATCTCGAGTTCACTATCTGCAAAACGATCACATAAACCGATAGCCATCTCATCATTAAGACAAAAGACAGCTGCCGGTCCGTCATACGTCTGTATAATGTGATCTGCGGCTCGTTCCCCACCACTTTTCTCGAAATCTCCCACGATTTCAATCCATTCCACATCCGCCTGACGCTCCGCAACCTGTCTTACAGCCTTCAACCGTTGTACAGAGTCAAACGAACCTTCTGGACCCGTAACTACATAGATCTTTTTGTGACCGTGTTCAATCAAATATTCCATCGCCAGTGTGGCCCCTGCCTTGTTATCGAGCAGTACCTGATTAATATTAGGGTGTTTCAACTCACGGTCAAGCACTACAATTTTATGTCCTCGATCGGCGTACTGCATGAGTTCTTCACTTGAAAACGTATGATCGAGAATAATCGCCCCGTCAATCATTCGCTCCGGCAGCATCCGATGAGACTGTTTGCCGCTGCATACAATAAGATCATATCCTTGGGCATTACATATCGCTTTCATACCCGTTAACAAGTCTCCGTATACATCACCGCTGAAATCCGTGAGAAATACACCTAGAATTCGTGACTCTCTCTTTTTCAATGTTCTGGCAGCCGCGTTGGGAACGTAGTTCAGCTCTTTGGCGATGACCAAAATTTTAGAACGGGTCTCATCGGTCACTTTATTGCTTCCATTCAGCGCGTACGATACGGTCGAGATGGAAACTCCCGCCTTTTTGGCGATATCCTTGATACTGACCATATTCTTCGCTCCTCTGTTATGTTGATCAGGCCTTTCTTAATGAAAGACCTGAACTTAAAATAAGAAGTAACAGACGTCTCGTTACAGCATAAAACGATTCAGACAAGTCTGAATGTTTGGCTCTGTGTATCTCTGCTGTTTGGTCCAACCATCACACGAAACTCTCCACGATCACTGCGATAGCTGAGATCAGCATGATGATAACGCAGTTGTTCTTCATGTAATGTAAACGTAGCCGTACCCGTTTCCCCCGGCGCAAGGGATAGCTTCACATAATCTTTCAACTCACGCATCGGACGAACCACTTCGCCGCTTACATCCCGAACGTATAATTGCACAGTCTCTACACCAGCACGATCCCCTGTATTGGTTACACGCACCTGAACCGTCAGAGAATCATTTGCAGTCATCTCCTGTCCCGACACTTGAACCTCTCCATAAGCAAATGACGTATAGGAAAGACCGTATCCAAACGGGAACAACGGTTCATTCGGACTGTCAATATATTGGGAAACATAACGATTCTCGGTATTATCCGGGTTGATTGGGCGACCTGTATTGAAATGGTTGTAATACACCGGGACTTGCCCAACCGATTGCGGGAAGGACATCGTAAGTCGCGCGGACGGATTCACTGCTCCTGTGAGAATATCCGCAATCGCTGCTCCCCCTTCACTTCCGGGGAACCAGGCTTCGAGTACAGCATCTGATTCGCCAATAACCCCATTCAGATCAAGTGGACGTCCATTGAAAATAACACTGGCGATCGGTTTGCCTGCCGCCTTGAGCGCCTGTACCAATTGCAATTGCGCTGCTGGCAAACGAATATCTGTCCGCGAGCCGCCTTCTCCACTCATCTCGGAATCTTCGCCCAGTGCAAGCACGATGATATCAGACTGACTTGCTGCTTCCAGTGCTGCGGCAATCTGCTCATCTGTGATGGTATGCACATCACTGCCCTTAGCTACGAGAACCTTACCTTGTGGGAGGCGCTCCTGTAACGCTGTTCCCAGTTTCACCGCATCCGCTTTGACACCTTCACAAGACCACCAACCGAGGATGTCTTCGCTTTGAGCGAAAGGTCCAATCAATGCAACTCTCGCATCAGGTTGCAGCGGAAGGGCTTGTCCGCCATTTTTAAGTAGTACCGCAGACTTCGCAGCAAGTTCCCGTGATACCTCGCGATGTTCCTTGGAAAAAACAATCTCGCGCTCACGCTCCGGATCAGCGGCTCGGAACGGGTTTTCGAACAGACCCAGCTTGTCTTTGAGCTGCAAAATACGCAAAACCGCTTCATCAACAAGGTGCTCTTCCACTTCACCCTTTTGAATCAGTTCAGGCAAATGGTTGACGTAACATGGCGTCATCATCTCCATATCCACACCCGCACGAATCGCACGATATGCCGCCTCCCGGTCATCCTCGGCCGCACCATGGGCAATCATCTCACGAATGGAAGCCCAGTCCGAGATCAGCACGCCATCAAAGCCCCATTCCTCACGCAAAATATTACGCATTAACTTCTCATTCCCGCTGGCTGGAATACCATCAACGGTATTGAATGAAGTCATTACCATTTCCACACCAGCATCCAGTGCCGCCTTATATGCTGGCAGATAATATTCACGGAGCTGACGCTCTGACATATCTACCGTATTGTAATCACGTCCACCCTCCGCTGCACCATACGCGGCAAAGTGTTTTACACAGGCTGCAAGACGATCCAGCTCACCCGTCAGGTTATCTCCCTGGTAACCACGAACAAAAGCAGCAGCAAATAAACTGTTTAGATACGGGTCTTCACCCGTTGTTTCCATCACACGCCCCCAGCGCGGATCACGAACCAGATCGACCATCGGTGAAAAGGTGACATGTAAACCCGATACTGCGGATTCACGCGCCGCAATCTCGGCACTTTTCTCTGCCAGCTCCAGATCCCATGAACAGCCGATGGCCAGCGGGATCGGAAAGATCGTTTTAAAACCATGCACCACGTCTGCCATGAATAATAGCGGGATGCCGAGACGGCTTTTTTTCAAATAAGCCTGTTGCACATCCATAATCGCTTGGGCACCGGATAAACCAAGAATGGAGCCGCTCGCTCTCACGGATTGCTCTGTAATGCCCATCTCTTCCATCGGTCCTGTAATCTGACCTTGCGTATCTGTTCCTTCATAGAAATTGGCAGTCAGCTGCAACAGCTGTGCCACTTTCTCCTCCAGCGTCATCTGATTCACCAAATCCATCAACTGCTGATTATTCACGTAACCATCCTCCACTACCTTTAATTGAAAGAAAGAACCCGGTTGCGTTCGGGGAGAGACCGCGCACCGGGTTCAATCGCACGGAGAGACAGAACGCTCCTGCCATCCCCATGTTGTTCTTCATTTCATTACGTTTACTTGAACTTTTCGTTCAGTTCGTCCAGATAAGGCTGAACCAGTGACATTTTGCTGTTAACCCATTCTTTCCAGTTGGCTTCCAAGTCTCCGCCTTTGAGGATCAAGTTGGCATATTCGTTTTGATAATCGAAAGAAGCTTGACTCTTCGCTTTGGAATCGTACAGGTTAACATCCCAATCGTATGGTGCCAGTGATTTACTTTCAGTACCCAGTTTAGCTTTTTCCTTGAACAATTCTACTGCTCTGTCACGATAATCTTTTTTGATTGCAGGGTTTACGACACTGAAGTCATCGCCCAGAAGGTACAGTCCTTCGAAACGTGCAGGATACTTATCTTCCAGCGTTGTTCCTTCAGGCAACAGATTTACCAGTTCTTTATTGTCATCATATTTCCAGTCCTTGCCTTCGAAGCCCATGTTGATCAGCAATTGTCCTTCTTTGGTTGCGGAGTAATCGATCAAGTCCATGATGCGTTCGAATTTCTCATCACTGATGTTCGGGTTAAAGATCAGAGCAGACCAGAAGTTCGCTTGCTCCATGTTACGGTATTTACCGTCATCACCAAGAACGATCGCTGTGTGAACGAGATCATCACTGTTGACGCCAAGGTTCTTTTTCATATCAGAATCCAGACCTTGTCTGTAAGAAGCAAGTCCACCAAGACTGGTTACAGCCGCTGTACCTGTTACTTTAAAGTTGTTTTGTCCTTCATTGTTTTTCCAAGTGTAGAACTCTGGGTTAAGCAGTCCATCTTTGTACGCTTTTTGCATCAATTTCAGACCTGTCAGCGTTTCTGGATCTGCAGGGCCCCAATGAAACTGACCATCTTCACCTTTGTAGAAAGGTACATCTGTCATCGCATGCACACTGTTAGGCATGATGATGTTGGTCATTGCATCAGCAGCATTGTAAGACAATGGCACCAGTTTATTACCTACTTTACCTGGATCTTTTTCTTTTACCAGTTCAGCAAACTGATTCAATTCAGAAGTTGTGTAGGCATCTTTCAGTTCAAACCCAACCGCTTTTGCCCAGTCTTTACGAAGAGCAATAACACCGATTTGGTTGGTCAGCGGGTCAGCTGGTTTATTTTCAAAATAAATAGGTCTAGGTAGCAGGTAAGTTCCACCTGTCAATTCTTCCAGCTTGTCTCCCAGTCCTGTCAGCTTGTAAGCCGCAGCAACGTTAGGCCATCTTTCTTTCCAATCATCCGGGAACTTGTAAAACAAGCCTTGATCGATATTGTTGATGGCATCGCCGTGTACATAGTTCCATACTGCCACATCCGGCAGGTCACCAGAGTTAATCCACAGGCGAAGTTTCTCACCCCATGAATCCCAGTCAATATAGTTGTAATCCCATTTGATGTTAAACTTGTCTTCCCAGAATTTATGGAACTCATTGTCCATATTCCCGTTTTTCACTTCGGTCAGATTCGCTACAGAAATGGTCAGGTTATCTTTGTAATTCCCTTCCGCATCTTTCTCGTTTCCACCCCCGGAACTGCTGCTGTTGGAACAAGCGGATACTACCAACATCAAGAGACAGAGTGTGATCGCAAATAACGATTTGACTGACAGCTTTTTACCCGTTTTCATGCTTTTACCCCCATGTTTTTAGTCGAATTTCTTGTGTATTGAAATCCTATGTGTATATCAGGTCTTGATAGCCCCTGTTAATACCCCTTTGGCAAAGTGCTTTTGCAGCATTGGGAAGAAACACATAATTGGTACCATCGTGACAAATACCGCAGCCATTTTCATACCCATAGAGAAGCTGCTCAGTTTTACCGCATCCACACTGGATGCATTGGATGCATTCGTTGTGGAAGTTACAATGATGTTCCTTAACACGTTCTGCAGTGGTAACTGGTCCGCTTTTCGCAGGAAGATCATCGCATCATACCAGCTGTTCCAGTAAGCTACACCGTAGAAGAGTGTGATGGTTGCCATAATAGGCGTGGCCAGCGGAAGCACCACGGAGAAGAGAATTTTCCACTCCCCTGCACCATCAAGTCTCGCGGATTCCATCAACGATTCAGGCAAGGTATAGAAGTAGTTCATCATCAAAATCATGTTAAAGGCACTGAAACTTCCTGCCAGAATAACAGACCATAACGTACCTGTAAGATGTAAAGATTTCATAATGAGGTACAGTGGAACGATACCTCCGTTAAAGATCATGGTGAACAATACCAGGAAAAAGAGAAACTTTTTAAATGGGAAATTGCCGCGGCTCAGGCCATAAGCCATGCTTGTGGTTAGGAACAAGCTGAGCGGTAAACCAATAACCAGCAAAATCAATGTATTTTTGTAACCCGACAGGATACTTCCGTCAGCGAACAGTGCTTTATACGAATCAAGCGTGAACTCTTTCGGGAACATCAGGAACGGATTTTCAGCATACTCTTTTTGGGTTGCAAACGAGATCATAATGACATTCCAGAACGGAATCAGAATCATCAGCGCAAGCACCAGTAAAACGGCAAATATCATGTAATCTAGAAAAGTCATTCGTTCGGTGCCAATCTTAGGCTTTCTTCCAGCTTTGCTCATCTCACTTCTCCTCCTCTCTTATCGGAACAAACCGTCTCCGCCAAGCCACTTGGCAAATCTGTCGGCCAGAAGCAGCAGTACCATATTCACCAGGGAACGGAACAAGCTGACCGCTGTCGAGAATGAAAAGTCGGTTGATGATTGGAACGTAATCCGATAGATATATACATCGAGTACTTCAGATACATTTTTCGTTGCGGCGTTCGCCAAGTTGAAGATCTGGTCGAAACCGGAGGACATCAATCCACCCACCGACAAAATAAACATCACTGTAATCGTTGGCATAATGTTTGGCAGCGTAATACGGAACATCTGCTGCATCCGGGATGCACCATCGATCTGTGCAGATTCATATTGATCCTGATCGATACCGGAGATCGCTGCCAGGAAGATAATTGCGCCCCAGCCGCTCGATTTCCAGATGTCGGTCAGCAGCAACATGGGAACAAAGTTTGATTCAGAACCCAAGAAGTTAATTGTTGGCAATCCAAGTAATCCAAGCGCACTGTTTACGAGTCCATCATAGGCTAGTACGTTGATGACTACACCGGATACAATGATCCAGGACAGGAAATGTGGAAACGTCAGAATGGTCTGGAACCACTTTTTCCCTCTACGCATCCGCAGCTCATTCAACAGCAGTGCCAGAATAATCGGGAATGGGAACTGAATAATCAGTTTCAAAATGTTAATGTAAAGCGTCCGCCATACGGCATCAATAAAGGTCGGATCACGGAAAACGTATTTGAAGTTTTCAAATCCGCTCCATGGACTTCCCCAGATTCCAAGGTTAGCCTTGTAATCTTTGAACGCCAGTGACAGGCCGCCCATCGGCATGTAGGCAAACAGGATCAACCAGACCATTCCCGGAATAAGCAGGGTGTATGTCATTCGGTGTTTCCAGATTTCAGTCCAAAGCGACTTACCTCTCATGTTTGCCTTCAGCTTTTTGTTAGGTCCTTCGGCTGCAGGTTTCAATTTGCATCTCCTCACTCTACTATGGTGTTGTCGTTGTAAAGAAAATCAAACATCGTTTTCAGATGCTGTTCCCAAAATCGCCATTCATGCGTGCCAGGTGTTTCTACATACCGAAAATCAAATGCAGTTCCCTGCATATATTCGGCGTAGTCCCGATTCATGTCCACGAAAGGATCATGGTCCCCGCAACAACTCAGTATCTTCGGCAAGGCTCCTCCCTGCTCCAGCAGTCTCGCTGACAATGCGTAAATATCCTGATCAGCCTTTACCTGTAACCGTTCCCCAAAAACCGCTTTCATTTCCTTGATCATGCCTTCTGGCATATGAGGATCACGAAGGCGCGCCTGAATATTCGTTACACCAGATAAAGACACCACTTTGCTGTACTGTTCAGGATAGGTCAACCCACATTTCAATGCTCCATATCCGCCCATAGACAAACCGGCAACATATGTTTTGTCTGGGTCAGAATTCAGTTTCAGCAGCCTTTCACATAGTTCGGGTAATTCCTTCGTGATGTAGTGGAAGTAATTCAGGCCGTATTCCATATCCGTGTAATAACTGCGATTGGCTTCAGGCATGATGACGGTGCAACCATACTGGGCTGCATACATCTCAATGGTGGTCAGACGTTGCCATGTACTCGCATTGTCTCCTGCCCCGTGAAGCAGATATAGTGTACCGCCTGAAGTCTCTCCAGAGTCACTGGATACCACGTGTATGCTTGTATTCATGCATAATGTGGGCGATCCGGTTTCGATCGTAATATGCGCCATTGATCGTAACCCCTTTCATCTTTGTTGCTTTTAACTGCAGTTTGCTTTTTCTCTGTCATTGCGTGCCGTTACTTCTTCCCCCAACACGCTCCCCTTAACTGGCTTTGGTTATCGAAACGATTCTCTCGAATCGTTTCAAAAACACTCAACATTGATTTACTTGAAGTTTAAACATCCACATTTTACTTGGAAGCGATTTCTTCGAATCGTTTCGAATAAATCATAATCCCGTTGAGTAAACCCTGTCAATAACCTTTTTACAATTTTCGCGTTTTTTTATGAAAAAAGTGACCTGTTTGTTCCAATTTTGATCCAAAAGGCACTTATATAACGAGTATTTTCAGATTTGATCATTCATTATTACACCAGAATTGACATCAAACCAAGAATATACTAACATGAGTTCTAATTTTGCAATCCGATTACGGAAACGTTTCACCAGACTGGATTCATTCAGGTAAACGCTTGGAACTGGAGGATACTCATGGCCGAACAACTTAAAGGATTTGTTGACAAAATAACCAAAGAGAAGCTTCATGTGCACTCTGTACGTGTACTGCAAAACGGTCGACTTCTGGATGAATGGCATTCGGACGGAGATCGCAGGCGTGTGCAACATTCTGTAAGCAAATCCTTTACCTGTATGGCGGTTGGACTTGCCGTTGAAGAAGGACTTATTCAACTGGATGACACCTTGGGCGATTACTTCCCTTATGACCAAGCACAGCGAAATTCCTCACGACTGCCCTCTCCACGAGAGCTGACATTGCGGGATCTGCTTCGCATGTCATCAGGTCACGATGCCCCGCCTCTCTGGGCTGACGAACGCGCTTCTTTAGAGGAAAAGGACTGGGTCAAACACTACATGTCTTTATCATTGGATCGAATGCCAGGAGAACATTTTACTTACAGTAGTGGTGATACGTTTATGATCTCAGCCATGTTGCAAGAGGCTATTGGTCTGACAGTAAAGGATTACCTCATTCCACGTCTTTTTGAACCACTAGGCATGGTTGATATCCATTGGGAGACTTCTCCACTCGGCATTACCCTCGGATGTGCGGGTCTTTGGCTGAGTAATGAAGAACTAAGCCGATTTGGACAGTTTCTGCTTCAGGAAGGTCGCTGGAACGGTAAACAGCTCGTTCCAGTAGATTGGATCAGAGCCGTTACACGTAAGCAGATTGAGACAACAGGAGATGGAGATTGGGGAAAAGGCTATGGTTATCAGTTCTGGATGTGTTCGCATGATGCTTATCGGGCAGATGGAGCTTATGGCCAATTCTGCATTGTTCTGCCTTCCAAAGAGGCTGTCATCA
Source organism: Paenibacillus sp. 4624 (assembly GCF_050435065.1). Classification (NCBI taxonomy): domain Bacteria; kingdom Bacillati; phylum Bacillota; class Bacilli; order Caryophanales; family Paenibacillaceae; genus Paenibacillus; species Paenibacillus sp. 4624. The sequence goes on along the minus strand of NZ_JBNDJR010000008.1, from coordinate 260,194 downwards.
GTATCAACAGTGAAGAGGAGAATATGCAAGGCATCTTGAACGCTGTATGGGATCAGATTTTACCTGTGCTAAATCAGTTGAACTAAGGATGATTTATTAGTTTACATAGTCACTCGAAGATAGAATAGCCTTTCAAGTCGCAGTGTTACCTTATACAACGTTAAACAAGCAAAAAAACACCATGGAGTTTATATGCTCCATAGTGTTTTTTTGCTTGTTTTTATGAAAGCTGAGTCATTTCTTCTAAGCATTGTGCGCATATGTAACGCTCTTTAAAGTCATTGACATCTTCCATTGATCCGCAGAAAATACATTTCGGACGGTATCTTTCCAAGATAATGTGATCCCCTTGAACTAAAATTTCTACAGGATCTCCTTCATTCATTTGATACCTTTTGCGCAAAGATTTAGGCAATACGATCCTACCCAATTGGTCAACTTTGCGAACTACTCCTGCTGGCTTCATAGCTACGGCACACCTCTCCTATCTTACTCTAAATTTCTAGGTACATTAGTACTATATCTATAGATTCGCCAAAATTTTGTCGAATCCTGCTGGAAATAAACATTTTTTGTCCTTTTTTTTGAAAAATGTTTTTTTAACGAATTCTATCCGTCTTTTCGAATGTAATTCATTAATCCAGCCCTGGAAAATTTAGCTGACGCAGTGCTTCATATACAATAATTGCTGCTGAATTGGAAAGGTTTAATGAACGAACATCACCGCTCATAGGCATCTTCATGCAAGTTTCTGGATTAGCAGCAATTAATTCAGGTGGGAGCCCTTTCGTTTCTTTCCCAAACACAAGAAAATCGCCATCCTGAAATTCGAAATCGGAATACCGGTTTTTCGCTTTCGTTGTTGCGTAGAAAAAACGTCCGTCCGGATACTTCTGCCGAACCTCGTCAAAAGAATCATGATATTCGATATGAACGGCATGCCAGTAGTCCAGTCCAGCACGCTTTAAAGTTGCATCATCTGTCCGGAACCCTAAAGGACGCACGAGATGTAAATGGGTGCCAGTCGCTGCACAAGTCCGCGAGATATTGCCCGTGTTAGCCGGAATCTCTGGTTCAACCAGAACGATGTGTAATGCCATATGTGTTTGGTCTCCTTTTATTTCATGTTCATGTATACAACAATCCTCTAATTTTAAAGAAAAGCCCTCCACACGTCAATGTGGAAGGCTTTGCCACAGCAGGAGGACAGCTCATCGAAGCTTCACTACCGCCCTATTTGGTCATGCATTCTTTTCTTAGGGTTAACTGTTTGCCTGTTGGAAGTGGTTCATAAAGTCGGTAAGTGCCTTAACACTCTCATAAGGAGCCGCGTTATAGATTGAAGCACGAAGTCCTCCTACACTACGATGCCCCTTCAGACCTACAAAACCTTCCTGCTCAGAGGCTTTAATGAATTTCTTCTCCAGTTCCTCGGAACCGAGCCTGAACGTCACATTCATCAAAGAGCGGTCTTCTGATGCGACACAGCCGCGATAGAAATCCCCTGAGGAATCAATTGTATTGTACAGCAATTCCGCTTTTTTGATATTCTTTTGCTCCACACCAGCCAGACCGCCTTGTTCCTCAATCCATTTCAACACTTCATTCACCATATATACCGAGAAGGATGGCGGTGTATTATACAGAGAGTTGTTATCTACATGCGTGCTGTAACGGAACATGGTCGGAATCGTCTTAGGAGACTCACTCACCAGCTCCTCACGTGCAATAACAACGGTAATTCCCGAAGGACCGAGGTTTTTTTGTGCACCTGCATAGATCATACCAAACTGATTCAGATCAAACGGTTTACAGAAAATATCACTGGACATATCTGCAATGAGCGGTACCGATCCAGTATCAGGGAACGCTTTGAATTGTGTGCCTTCGATAGTTTCATTTGAAGTTACATGCACATAAGCCGTACGTTCAGGCAAACTCAAATTCGAAACATCCGGTAATTTCATGAACTTATCGGATTCCGAAGAAGCAACGATCTGCGTCTCTCCAATCAATTTCGCTTCAGACAGAGCCTTTTTGGCCCAGCTTCCTGTCATAATGTAACCAGCTGTCTGACCCGCCCCAAGCAGATTCATCGGCAACATCGCAAATTGTGTGCTTGCACCGCCTTGCAAGAAAAGAACTTTATAGCCTTTTGGATTGCCTAGCAGTGACAACAAGCGCTCCTGAGCTTCATTATGTACAGACTCGTACACCGCCCCACGGTGTGACATCTCCATAATCGACATGCCTGTATTACGAAAATCTACAAATTCTGCCTGAGCACGCTCCAATACTTCTAGTGGCAGCGCCGCTGGTCCTGCATTAAAGTTATACGCTCTCTTTGTCAAAAAATCCCCCGCCCTTTCCATCCTTAACTGACATATGAAGTAAATATTATCGCTATGATATCAGTATTCCCTCACTGCTTCAAGGGGAATATGCACTGAAAACTACATTCTAGGCTATCAAATTACTTTATCACCCTAAAAAGTTAAAGCACTGCACTGTTTGCTTCAAGGAAAAGCCTCCGAGAGCAACTCCCGGAGGCTTTGAGCTGGAACCCCTTCGGTTCCGATTCCGACCGATTAGCAGTCGAAGTAGAGGCTGTACTCATGCGGATGAATGCGGATTGCAACAGCTTTAGCTTCATCACGTTTGAGATTGATATAGTTATCGATGAATTCTTTGGTGAATACGCCGCCTTCAGTCAAGAACTCATTGTCAGCTGCAAGTGCATCAAGTGCTTCTTCGAGGGAAGCCGGTACACTGCGGATGTTTTCTTTGTCTGCATCAGACAGGTCATAAATGTTTTTGTCCAGTGGACCGTATCCAAGCTCAGTTGGATTGATTTTGCGTTTGATTCCATCCAGACCAGCCATCAACATTGCAGAGAATGCCAAGTAAGGGTTAGCTGTGGAGTCTGGTGTACGGAACTCGATACGGCAGCCTTTAGGAGTTACAGCCGCTACCGGGATACGCACAGCTGCGGAACGGTTACCTTTGGAGTAAACCAAATTAACCGGTGCTTCATAACCAGGAACCAGACGTTTGAACGAGTTCGTGCTTGGGTTCGTCAAAGCGATCAGTGCTGGAGCGTGGTACAAGATACCTCCGATGTAGTGCAGAGCCATTTCGCTCAGGTTAGCATAACCACCTTTGTCATAGAACAATGGGGAATCGCCATCGAAGATGGATTGGTGAACGTGCATTCCGCTTCCGTTATCACCAAACAACGGTTTTGGCATGAATGTTGCTACTTTGCCATATTGACGTGCCGTATTGTGCACGATGTATTTGTATACAAGCAGGTTATCTGCTGTTTTCTTCAACGTATCAAAACGGAAGTTGATTTCAGCTTGACCGGCAGTTGCTACTTCATGGTGATGACGCTCGATGGACAAACCGGCTTCTTCCAACAAACGACACATTTCGCTGCGGATATCTTGTTGAGTATCCACTGGAGCTACTGGAACATATCCACCTTTAGTACGAACTTTAAAGCCCAGGTTACCGCCTTCTTCTTTGCGGTTTGTGTTCCATGATGCTTCTTCGGAATCTACGAAATAAGAAGAGCTGTTCGTTCCGCTCTCATAACGAACATCGTCAAAGATGAAGAACTCGGACTCTGGTGCGAAGAACGCTGCAGTACCTACGCCGCTCTCTTTCAGGAAAGCTTCAGCTTTAACTGCGATGCTGCGGGGATCACGCTCATAACGCTCGCCATCCGGTGTGAAAATGTCACACATAACATTCAATGTAGGGTGTGCAGTGAACGGATCGACATAAGTCGCTTCAGGGTCAGGCATCATAACCATATCGGACTCTTCAATACCACGGAAACCTTGGATAGAAGAACCATCAAACGCTACTCCATTTACGAACGTGTCTGCATCAACAGCCGAAGCTGGCAAAGAGATGTGATGCGCACGACCAGCCAAATCTACAAAACGAAAATCTACCCACTCGATGTTGTTCTCTTGAATTGATTTCAATACGTTTTCAACCGACATGTATTCGTCCTCCCAAATATTCCGAACATTAAACAACCCCACGAAGAAAATGTCTATATATTCGAATTTTTTTCTGTCGTCATTATAAATTCTGAAACATAACATCGTCAATACTTATGTGAGGTATTTTTTGCGAGCATGTAAGGTATACTTACACTCTCTAATATTTAAAAATACATATAACAACGTTAATTATTTATATTTGACCGATTTAATGCGGTGAAGCAACCCTGAAAATAGCCTAAATCATGGAAAAACATGACATCATAAATGTTTCTTATCACCTTTGATTAATAAATATGTTCATCTATGCAAAATAGACGAAAAACCGGACATCTACCCAAATTGTTCACAAGGAACAAATCTGGATAGATGTCCGGTTTTGACTCTTCAAATCTGGATATCCGTGTTAATTATACACCTACACGTGCCGGAAAAAATGCAGCAGGCTGTTTAGCTGTGTTAAATGTTTTGCCCACAATAGGAGCTAGTTTCTCCAGATCTTGTAGCAGGTTCGCAAACTGGTCAGGGAACAGAGACTGCACACCATCGCCAGTCATAGAGTTATCGGGATCTGTGTGCATCTCAATAATCAAGCCGTTAGCTCCTGCGGCTACCGAGGCTTTGGTCATTGGTTCTACCAGTTCACGGCGTCCTGTACCATGGCTCGGGTCAGAAATGACTGGCAGATGGCTCAGAGACTGCAATACAGGGATCGCTGAAAGATCTAGTGTATTCCGTGTATAGGATTCGAACGTACGGATACCACGTTCACATAACATCACATTCGGATTGCCACCAGCAAGAATGTACTCCGCTGCATTAAGCAATTCATCGTATGTCGCACTGAATCCGCGCTTCAACAATACCGGTTTGCCGCACTCACCCAGCTTACGTAACAAGTCGAAGTTCTGCATGTTACGTGTACCCACCTGCAGAATATCCGCATACTCTGCGCAAATATCTACGTATTCAGGCGTCATGACTTCCGTAATCGTCAATAGATTATGCTTCTGGCCCGCTTCCGCCATCATGATCAAACCTTCTACACCCGTTCCTTGGAAGCTATACGGTCCCGTACGTGGTTTGAAGGCACCTCCACGAAGAACCTGACCACCCGCCGCTTTCACAAGGCCAGCAATTTCATCAATTTGTGCTGCAGATTCAACCGCACAAGGCCCGCCCATAACGACAAGCTCTTTTCCGCCGATATCTACACCTTTGATCGAAATTACGGTATCTTCCGGATGGAAGTCACGACTTGCTAATTTGTAAGATTTCGAAATCTTCACCACGTTCTCTACGCCCTTCATTTGGCGCAGGTGTTCTTGCATTTTAGGTTCCACTTTACCAATTAATCCAATGATGGTGCGGTCCTCTCCGCGGGATACATGTGCCTGCAGCCCTTCCTTTTCAATCACACTAACGATATCTTGAATCTGGTCCTCCGAGGTAGCTTTGCCTGCAATTACGATCATAAATTGTCCCATCCTTCCTTGTATAAGAGCACTCGTTTATTTCGTGCGTCTGATTGTCTTGTGGTTCGTATCCCAAAAATCCTGTCGCACTTAAACGCTTGTTCGCTTTTAAGCTTTTAATCACTAAAGTAAATGTAACACAGTTTCTTCCTATCGTCAAGAAGTAATCGTTATGTCCGGCACTCTCTATAGGTAAAACATAAAATGTATAGACAAAAAAACATCCTGCTATACCACCTCCAAATAAAACGAGGATCTGCACAGCAGGATGTTTCCTATTCACTTTCGAAACTATGTGGTACGTGTCTTCTCTCGAACTGGAGGCAGCAACTTGCTCATATTAACGGTACGTTTGATGTCCCACGTCTCCGGCTGATCATGCTCATACTGCTCCAGATATTGAATAACTTCCTTGGTGATTGGTGTTGGAGTTGAAGCTCCTGATGTCACAGCCACTTTCTGCACACCTTTCAACCAGTCTTGTTGAATTTCAGATACGTCTGATACACGGTATGCCGTCACGCCCGCAATCTCCTCGGACACTTGTGCCAAACGATTGGAGTTGTTGCTGCGTGGATCACCTACAACAATAACAAGGTCGGCCTGCCCAGCTTGCTCTGCTACCGCTTCTTGACGTACCTGTGTAGCGAGACAGATTTCATTATGAATTTCAGCTCCTGGGAATTTCTCCAGCAACCGGCTCATAATGTGTTTGATGTCCCATTGACTCATTGTCGTCTGATTGGTAATCAAAATTTTCCCGGCAGGCACACTCAGACCTTCAATCTCTTCTTCCTTCTCAATCAGATGAACACGGTCTGGTGCAACACCAATCGCACCTTCCGGCTCCGGGTGATTCTTCTTACCAATGTAGATAATATCATAACCTTCAGCCGTCTTTTCCCGGATCAGATCATGAGTCTTCGTCACATCCGGACATGTTGCATCCACTGTGGTAAGTCCTTTCTCCCTAGCCAGCTTGCGCACCTCCGGTGAGACACCGTGAGCCGTGAAAATGATCGTGCCACTCTCCACCTGATTCAGAATCTCCATCCGATTCGGACCGTCCAGTGTAATAATGCCCTCATCTTCAAAAGAATCTGTCACATGTTTGTTATGCACAATCATACCTAATATATAAATAGGCCGTGGTAAATCCAGGTTGCGTGCCGCCTGACGTGCAAGCACCATGGCATCTACAACACCGTAACAGTATCCCCGCGGCGAAATTCGCAGTACTTCCACTTGGTTGCCACCCGCTTTCTTTTCGGCTGTAACGGCCGATGTAATTGCAGTCTTCATCTATTATACCTTTATTCGATAGGCGGGGCAAAGACTACAGGCAACCAGATGATAAAAGTGGTTCCTTCTCCTCGTCTCGTTACCACTTCAACCGAGCCGTTATGCTCCTCAATGATCCATTTGGCAATGGATAATCCAAGTCCGATGCCCGGCGTCGCACCGCGAGATTCATCTGCCCGGTAGAAACGGTCAAAGATAAACGGTACCTGATCCCGTTCCATGCCGATTCCCGTATCACTGATCCGCAGTCCGACCTGCCCTTTGTATAACAGAGCATCCAGCGTAACCGAACCCTCTGGGGTGTATTTAAAGGCATTTTCGATAAAAATAAACAAGACTTGTTGCAGATAATCTTTGCTTCCGTTCACATAAATGCCGTTCAGAATCGACAAATCCCCTGGGAGCCAGTCGGCCTGACGATCCAGGAATTGGGCCCGGCGTGCCACTTCCTGCACTAGAATCTGCAGCGGAATAGGATTAAGCTCGATTTTCTGACCTGTATCCGCTCTGGCAAGGGATAACATATCACTGATTAGACGGCTCATACGTTTGCCTTCATCAGCCATATCCTCAATCGCTTCAATAGACATCTGCTTGATCGTTTCTTCATCCAGATTCGGACGGTCATTTCCCTCTTGATCCCACAGCTTTTTCAGGAAATCAACATTCCCTCGAATCGTCGTTAGCGGTGTCCGCAGCTCATGGGAAGCATCAGATACGAAACGTCGTTGCGCTGCATTCGTCTCTTCGAGCCCACGGAAAGACAGCTCCGTTCGCTCCAGCATGTTATTTACCGTTTCAATCAGACGACCGATCTCATCCTTCGGCCCCGAATACTGAATACGCACACTAAGATCGTCTCCAGACTGAATTTGATTAGCGGCATCAATCACATTAACCAGCGGCCGCATGGACTTACGGGCCAGAATCAAACCGGATGTAATGGCAAGCGCCATAGCTACAAGCCACCCAAACACAAGGATATTCCGCAATGCCTCCAGCAAACGCTCCTGTGAACTGACATTAGCACCGACCTGAAGTAGCCCCCTGATGTCATTGGTTCCCTGAAGTGACAGGGCTTGTTGATTCACAAGAAAAGGAATGCCCTCCACGACCATTTTAGTTATCCCTATTTCTTCACGTATATTGTGAATCTTGGCAATAGGAAAAGAAATTCCGGATTTAACTAAATTGTCCGAACGCTTATAAGATCCACTCTGATAATCGACCAACTGAATATAAATTTGAGCTTCTTGAAGTTGACTCTCTGCAAAAGGCTCCAGGTCCAGCGTCTGTGATAGCGGATTAACTCCAATCTGCTGCGTGATTCTCAAGCTCTTTTCTCTTAACTGCTGTTCTACTTCGTTGTACGTATTGAAATAGACAAACGCATAAATGACCACACCCCAAAAGATCAGCACGGCTGCCAGTATACCCGAGTACCATGCGGTTAGTCTCAACCGAATGGACATGTTACGAGTCACCTCTTAAGATGTAGCCGGCTCCCCGGATGGTTTGAATCAGACGTTTGCCCCCATGCTCTTCCGTTTTCTGCCTGAGCATCGCAATATAAACCTCCAGCACATTAGACTCTCCGCTGTAGTCATAACCCCAGATTTTGTCCATAATCAGATCACGGGAAAGCACACGTCTCGGATTCTGCATGAATAGGTTTAACAATTCAAACTCTTTTGCAGTCAATTCCAGCCGTTTGCCATCTCGGAGCACTTCACGTGAATCATTATCCAGAATAATATCTTCATACACCAGGCGATTATCCACCACGCTGGAGATATCCGCTTTACGGCGCAACAAAGCCCGGACACGAGCAAGCAATTCCTCCAGTGCAAACGGCTTCACCAAATAATCGTCAGCACCGGTATCCAGTCCAGTCACCCTGCTTTGAACCTCATCTTTTGCGGTCAGCATCAGAACAGGCACTTTACTCCCCGCTTCTCTAAGTCTGCGGCATACCTCAAAACCGTCAATCTGTGGCATCATGACATCAAGCACCACGATGTCAGGCTCTTTATCCATCAACTTACTGAGTCCCTCTGCTCCGTTGGAAGCCGTCTGTACCTCATATCCTTCAAATGCTAGGCCTCGGCGCAGCATAGACACAATTTTCTCGTCGTCATCTACAATCAAGATCGTTGAGCGCATGGTCTTTCTCCTTTACCCTATCGTTGTATACTCATTGTAACAGGCCAAAGCCCGATTCGCATCTTCTCCATATTAGAGAAGCCGTGCAGCATAATAAAGAATAGAAGCTTCGTGCAAAAAAAACGGAAGGGGCTACACCCTTCCGTTCCTATTCTTCATCTCTTTGCTGTAGTTATTGTTGCTGTGTTTGTGTTGTATCGTAATCATACTTGTTGCCAATCTTTACTTTCACATCAATCTTCTTGCCGTCACGCACAACATTCAACGTAATCTCTCCGCCGACTTTCTGAGTCTTGATAAAGTCGATCAGATCCTGGCTTGTTGCTTTTGGAGTACCATTTACGCCAGTGATGATATCATACGGTCTCAGATCAGACTGGTAAGCTGGCGATTGATATACCGTGCTTGCAACAACCGAACCTTCTGTAATATTTGTTCCCATTTGTTTAGCCACTTCTGGAGTGAGGTTCATCAGAGAAGCACCGATAAACGGTACAGGTTCTTTCGGAACATCTTTGTTCTCTTTCAGATATTTCACCGCTTCCGAGATGACACTGGATGGGATTGCAAAACCAATACCTTGAGCATCCGCACTTACAGCAACGTTCATACCGATAACTTCTCCATTCAGATTCAGCAACGGACCACCCGAGTTACCCGGGTTAATCGAAGCATCTGTTTGCAACAAGTGGCTGTATTCCCGTGTTTTACCTGTTTCTTGATCCGGAATGCTGATTGTACGTTCTTTGGCACTAAGAACACCTGCAGTTACGGTATGTTCAAAACCTTCCGGGTTACCGATGGCTACAAGCCATTCACCAACTTGTGTGCTACCCGAGTTGCCGAGCGGTGCTACAGGGAAATCTTTATCTCCGCTATTTTTCTCAATTTTCAACACGGCAAGGTCAAGATCAAAACTGCTTCCGAGCAATTTAGCTTCATATGGCTTGCTATTGTTCTCAAGTGTTACCTGAATGACATCTGCACCTTGAACAACGTGCTGGTTCGTCAGTATATAACCTTCTTTGTCAAAAATAAATCCGGAACCGATCCCCATGGGTACGAGCTGATTGTTAGCTTGAGGCTGTTGTTGACCTTGTTCTTGTTGTTGATTCCCACTAGGTCCACCAAGTCCGCCACCGAAGAAATATTGATACAAAGGATCGTTTGTATTCGCTCCACCTTGTCCAGAACCACGTGTGGACTGTTTCGCCAGCGTTTCAATTTTCACGACAGCCGGGCTTGCCTGTTTCACCACAGAGGATACATCCTCTTTACCTGTTGGCAACAAAGATGCTGTCACATTGTTGACTCCACCTGTATTGCTTGGTGTTTCCTGAGCAGATTCTGTTCCAGAATTCGTCAATGCGGCCTGTGGTGTAAACATGTTCGTTCTATCCGCTGTATACATCAGCACAGTAATCACTAGCATACCGGCGATAAAGGAGAACAGAAGGGATCTCACAGAAGACCGAGGTCTGCGGCTGTTATAGTTCCAGTTACCATTGTTGTTATTTCCATTCCCTTGGCCTCCGCCATGACCTGAACCGCCGCCACCAGAGATTCTGCCCGTTTGACCAGAGGCATCATGACTATGGAAAGAAGGTACAGGTTTTACTGGATCAGGTCTTGTAATCTCCACATTTCCTTCTTGCCTTGAACCATTGCCACTAGCTGTATCTTCCTGACTTACGGACTGGAAAGGACCGTAAGAATAATAATACGAGGAGTCATCATTTCCGGCAGGATTGCGGTTTTCAGTTTGATTTGTTTCCTTTTCCTCATCTTGTCGATTTGATCTATAATTACGTTCGTCCATGCCTCTCTACCTCCCAATCTCTTATTTGCAAGAGATATTCTTTAACTGTCCTTATTTTGTACTTTGAACCTTAATCGTACCTTAAAAACAATTAAAAAGGAGATAAAAGCATGCAATAATTGCTGTTTTTTCCCGTCATAGCAACATTTTCAGCCCTATTTCTTCACCCAGCCCTGTCGATGAGCATAAATAGCGAGCTGCGTCCGATCATCCATCTCACATTTCATCAGCAGGTTACTCACATGTGTTTTAACGGTTTTAATACTGATATGTAATTCTTCTCCGATATCTTTGTTGGTTTTCCCTTCAGCAATAAGTAGTAGCACTTCCTTCTCCCGATCCGTAAGTCCGGATTCACTTTCCCTCGCCGTCCGCTGCCGAATTCCTCGCGTTAACGCCTGTGACACATCCCCCGTCATCACGGGCATGCCTCTGTTAGCACCTTGAAGAGCATAGATCAGTTCTTCGGCAGATACCGTTTTCAGCACATAACTAACTGCTCCCGCCTCAATCGCTTGAACAACAAGATCATCTTCAAGAAAACTGGTAAGCATGACAATCTTCATACCCGGAAATTCAGACATAATGGCTTGCGTAGCCTCAGCTCCGTTCATCACCGGCATCATCAGATCCATCAGAATCAGGTCTGGCATTTCCGAATCCTTCATCTCTCGTAGCTGATCCAGTGCATGTTGCCCGTTTCCCGCTTCTGCCATCACATGGAACGTAGGCTCCAGCATGAGATAAGTCTTCAAGCCCATTCGTACCATGTCGTGGTCATCCACAATCATTACGTTTACTTTGCCATTCATTCTGTTTCCTCCTCGGACACGTTATCAAATTTCGGGATGAGCACTCGTACCGTTGTACCCGCTCCAGGCTTGGATATAATCTGGACTTGACCGCCCAGCTTCTCAGCACGTTCTCGCATCGTGGACAACCCATATGAACCTGGTCGCTCCGTCTGTTGTAAGAAACCTTGCCCGTCATCACTGATACTCATGCTGATCTGATGCTCGGATTCTCGGATGGCCAGACTAACAAGTCCGGCTTCAGCATGTTTAACAACATTGGCTACCGCCTCCTGAATAATGAGAAACAGCTGGTGCTCAATGGCATCCGAGACTCCGCCATCCAACTCCAGCTCTTTCACGCCTTTTAAACCATTTTGCCGACAATAGTCAGGGAACCAGCTGTCGAGTGCTGCAGCGAGGTCGCGCCCTTCCAATTCAATCGGCCTAAGTTGCGCGATCAATCCACGCACCTGGCGCTGTGCAATATGAGACATCTGAATTAACTGGTCGAGCACATTCCGACCATGCTCCGGATTCATCTCTAGTAGACGTGGAAGGGATGAAGCAGACATATGCATGGCGAATAGTTGCTGACTCACCGTGTCATGCAGATCCCTTGCCATACGTTTACGTTCTTCGATAACGGCACGCTCGGATGCTTGTTCCTTTTCAATAACCTCTTGCTCACCAAGCCGCTGGAGTAACCTCATTTTTTTCTCAATGGACTCCATCATTACATTAAATTCCTGATAGACCCGTCCAAAGGAAGCATCTTCCGCATCAGGCATCCGAACAGCAAGATTTCCTTTAGATACTTTCAACATATTGAGATCAAGCAGATCAATTTTGCGCTGAAGCCGCAATGCGGCGATATATCCGGTGACCACAGTTCCTACAACGACAACTCCGATATACGTCCATGCCCGATTGCGATTCTCCCCTGTAAGTACATCCCCATATAACAGATAGAATCCGCCCAGTGTAATCAATCCGGTTAACACGAAATACGTCATCAGTTCCCACTTGTTTGCTTTAAGAATCGTTCGAATCATAGGTTAATCCACCTTGTTTACTTTGACATCGCCAATAAAAACACTGACAATAATTCGGAGTTTCTTGCCGGCTTCATGATAATGCGGAGTTTCCTCCTGCGCATTTCCTATAAACCCTCCACGTTTCGTACCCAGAAGCTTCATATCTCCCAGAAAAGAGCTGGATGTCAATGAAATGCCCAGATCCATGTCTTCTGGGACAAAAATCTTAACATCACCAATAAAATGCGAAATGACAATTTTGGTTTCACCATACGGAATCTGCGCCTTGGTCAAATCAATAACGGTGTCACCAATAAATGAAGAGATGTTCATTGGTTTCAGCGTAAACACTTCTTTGCCCATATGAAAGTCACCAATGAAAGTGGATTTATTAAATGTTTTGCCATAGCCTTCTTCATATCCATACTTATAGTTATGAGAATTAGCGTGGCCGAAGCCTCCAAATTTCTGATCATCCGAATGTGAATGGTACTTCTGATGAGACTGTCCGAACTTTTCACTGTCTTTTTTCAGATTCGGTCCCTCTTCGGATTGAAAGGATTGATGCTTACTCGAGGGTTGCTCTTGCTTTGGTTTGCCAAATGTCTTCTCGAACTCTTCATCGAATGAAGAGGGCATCTCCAAATCTTGAGGGGACAACGGCTTATATGGCTTCTCAGGCGGTGGAGGCGGTGTTTTGCTTTCATTTCCGTGAGGTTTCCGATCCCGATGACCTGGTCCAATTAATACATATAACCCTCCGCCGATCAGCAGAATTGGAACGAGATAACGAATAAATTCTCCTAGGGAGTAACCAATCACGCCCAAGTTACGTGCAAGGAAGAATCCACCTATGGAAAGCACAACCACGGGCCCGATAACAGCATATCCCCCGTTACGGCGAATTTCCGTCAAACCTTTCACTCCCCACCAGATCAAAAACACCGGCCAGTATGTTCTGAATATATATCCTATATCAATGTCATATCCCAATTGTCTGAGCAAGATCAGTGCACCTATAGCGATAAGGGGTACGCCCACCCACCAACGGTCTAATGTAGATCGTTTCATCACACATGTCTCCTTTGTCTTTATTCTATATCCAGTGTACCTTAGACATGCTGAGGTTAACAGCGCCGACAGGTGGAAATTGTCTCAGTCTCGAGACTGAGGCTTGAGGAGAATTATGTAAATTTTATTTATTTAGAAAAGAGAACATAACCATAGGGAACATGAAAATGAAAACACCCCGGAGCAATCGCTCCGGGGTGTAGTTATCACCATTGATTCTTTATTCATCTTACATGGCGTAATGCTTTAATCTTGGAAATTACTTTTTCATTTTTCCTGCACGGCCAGTTTGACCTGTGTTTTCTACACCGAACTCGGCATTATATTTTTCATCAGGTGTTTGGAAATTATCTTGTACTTTGTTTTGAGCTGATTGCTTCACTTTGGACGCAGCGCTTCCATTCTCCTGACCAAACTCAGCATCATACTTCTCGTTTGGCGTTTGATAACCTTGGGATTTCTTTGCCACAACGAATCACCTCTCTCTTCATATTTACACTGCTTGTTGCAGTGCGGGGTTCGTCCCCAGTCAATATTATGTGAAGAGAGCCTTTTTGTTATTCAGGCATAACATTCCATCCTCAGATGGCTTTGTCGAGCCAGGAATCCGGTACAGTTTTATAGACATCAATCGCTTTGGACAACTCCGCCAGCATCTGCTCGGTACATTTCCCCGCCCCCTGCTTGATGACCTGTACTTCAACATCCTTTTTACCCCATTCTTTGTACACTTGCTTGGTCGTCGGAAAATACAGATCGATCTTGTTGCCTTTAATAGCCGAACCTGTATCAGCAACGATACCGTAACCGTAACCAGGTATATACAATATGGAACCCATCGGAAATAACTTCGGATCTGCTGCAATGGTAGATACGGTTTCTTTGTCCCGACGAACTTTTACCCCGGAATACGTAATACCGTATTGCGGATGTTTTGGCGTTTTACCCGTGGATTCGACTCCAGCTGTATATCCTGTTGCCGTCACCTTTTGGGTTTCCAAAATTTGTTCTGAACGCGGAGCCAGCACTGGCATAGCGGGATCAACCACTCGTTTGGCTGGTAATTCAGGTTTTGGCAGTACCATCGGCTGTGGAGACCACATAAAAGCCATGTATACGAGTGTGGTCAATTGAGTTTCGTCCGTGTATAAAGGTTCGTGTTGTTTTGCCCCGACTGTACGCTCGGCTTTTAAGTCACGAATCACATCGTGCTTGTCATTATTGTTCATTTCCTGAACATGCATGTCCGTGCTTTCCTCTTCAAATATATAGGCCTTGGCCTCATTGAAACTCATCAAAATCCCGGCAAATATGAAGCAACACATGATGATGAACTTGTGGTTTTCATTGAATTTTAAAAAATGCTTTTTCATGGTATAACCTCCCCCTCACTTGCAAAGGGTTACCAAAAAGAATCGATCCTATACCTTTTCTCAGACTATAGTTATAAAAACAAGCGCAAAAAACCGTCTGAAAACGATGGATTCAGCCATGTTCTCAGACGGTTTCTTTAGATTTATTTCGTTGTGACAGAGTCTAATTTATTTGGGATTAGACTTGTCTTGAAGCAATTTCTTCTTTCAACTGAGCGACAATCTCATCCACCAGCTTCATGCCCAGATCGCCCTCTCCGCGTTTACGTACGGATACGGATGCAGCATTTTTCTCATTCTCCCCCACAACGAACATGTAAGGCATTTTCTCCAGCTGTGCTTCACGGATTTTGTAACCCAGTTTCTCATTGCGAAGATCTGCTTCTGCCGCGATTCCTGCACGTTTCAGCTTCGCTTCTACTTCACGCGCATACTCGTCGTAATTTCCGGATACCGGAATGACTTTGGCTTGTACCGGAGACAACCAAAGCGGGAACGCACCTGCAAAGTTCTCCAGCAAAAATGCAGTGAAGCGCTCCATTGTACTAATTACGCCCCGGTGGATAACAACCGGACGATGCTTCTGTCCATCATCACCAACATATTCAAGCTCAAAGCGCTCAGGGAGCAAGAAGTCCAGTTGAACAGTAGAGAGCGTTTCTTCTTTGCCCAGTGCAGTTTTGATCTGTACATCCAGCTTCGGACCGTAGAATGCTGCTTCGCCTTCAGCTTCATAGAACGGAAGATCGAGTTCTTCCACAACTTCACGCAGCATGCGTTGGGACATTTCCCACATCTCATCGTTCTGGAAATATTTCTCGGTGTCTTGCGGATCACGGTAGGACAGACGGAAACGATATTCGTGAATGCCAAAGTCTTTATATACCGTTTGGATCAATTCGATAACACGAGCAAACTCTTCTTTGATCTGATCCGGACGTGCAAAGATGTGAGAGTCATTCAGTGTCATCGCACGTACACGGTGTAGACCTGTCAATGCGCCTGACATTTCATAACGATGCATCATACCGAGTTCGGCAATACGGATCGGAAGATCACGGTAGCTGTGCATATTGGATTTGTATACCATCATATGGTGAGGACAGTTCATCGGACGAAGAACCAGTTCCTCGTTATCCATAACCATTTTCGGGAACATGTCTTCCTGGTAGTGCTCCCAGTGACCTGAAGTTTTATACAGCTCTACGTTCCCCAATACAGGAGTGTAAACGTGCTGGTAACCCAGGCTTTCTTCCAGATCAACGATGTAACGCTCCAGTGTACGACGCAACTTCGCACCGTTAGGCAACCAGATCGGCAGACCTTGACCCACAAGTTGCGAGAATGTGAACATTTCCAGTTCTTTACCGAGTTTACGGTGGTCACGCTTGCGCGCTTCTTCAAGGAAGTGCAAGTGCTCATCCAACTGTGCTTTTTTTACAAAAGCAGTACCGTATACACGTTGCAACATTTTGTTCTTGCTGTCCCCGCGCCAGTATGCACCCGCTACGTTCATCAGCTTGAACACTTTAATTTTGCTTGTAGATGGAACGTGTGGCCCACGGCACAAGTCGAAAAATTCGCCTTGCTCATAGATCGTAATTACGCTATCTTCCGGTAAAGCATTGATTAACTCCAGTTTGTATGGGTCGCCGACTTCATTAAAAATGTTGATAGCTTCCGCACGGCTAACTTCTTTGCGCACGATAGGCAGATTTTCATTGACGATGCGTTCCATTTCTTTTTCAATCTTTTGTAAATCTTCCGGGTTAAGCGGATGTTCCAGATCCATGTCATAGTAGAAGCCATCCTCAATGACTGGCCCTACGCCCAGATGAACTTCCTTGTTACCGTACAGACGTTTTACCGCCTGAGCCAGCAAGTGAGCTGTACTGTGACGCATGACTTCGAGACCTTCAGGAGAATCCAGCGTTACGATCTCCACCAAAGCCCCTTCATGAATTGGAGTGGATAGATCCACCACGATGCCATCCAGTTTGCCAGCTGCGGCATTTTTGCGAAGTCCGCTGCTAATCGAAGCGGCTACATCCTCAATACTGCTTCCGTCTGCGTACTCACGTACGGAACCATCCGGTAGTTTAATGTTTACTGCCATTTGTCTCATTCCTCCTGTAAAATAAACATCCATTTACTTTGTCTTGCAATGGACTGGTCATCTATTGCGTGTTTCCAGTTAGCCCTCGGATCAACGAAAAATAACGCAAAAAACACCCGTCCCGGTCAAGGGACGAGTGTTATAACTCGTGGTTCCACCCTAATTCAGCTGGTTGTTCCTGTTTGCAGGAAAACAGCCCTCATTGGCATGTCGGTAACGGGCATGACCCGGCAAATCCTTACTCACAAAACCGCCATTCTTAAAAATGGTTGATTAACCGGTTTTATTTTCAAAATTGCAGCTCCAAAGGGGTAAACCATACGTGATATCCGGAGGAAATTTCAGCCCAGGTTCCTCTCTCTGCACCGATCAAACGTGTGGCTCTTGTCTTTGTCAACGCTTTTGTATCAACAGTTATTATAATTGCCCAGATCGCCTGCGTCAAGACTTGTCAGCAATCCAGAACGAAGCACTTCGCATTCGGGACATTGATGGCATATCTGCACCTTATCTTCGAATATCTGGCATATCGTTGAGATGATGGGTAACTCGGGTGTGCTGGTGTGCAACACGACTTTTTCCGGTGATATGGAAATAAGTGTACTCACGATCATGTCTTCAATATCCATCTCCAGTTCCAGCCCAGGCATCTCCACAACCACTTGTTCATCTTTCTGCACAGGCAACAGATTAAGTCCCGCATCAAGCACCTGAAATTCATGTTTGCCTTTGTGGATCAGATGGATTAAAGGAACTTTAGCCTCCTGAAAAAACACAAAATACTTTAACAGCCCCATGAACTCTTCATATTGACGGTCCATCCAGAACTCATCGAGTGCATATTCCACGAGCTCCTGCAATTCCTGCTTATAGGCACGTATACGGAAATTCAGGATGCCCTCCAGATGGAAAAAATGGATGTCCTCCAAATCCTGCCTCAAACCTCTCGCTAATGTTGCACGGCGGCGCTCCCGCAAACCCGGTTGATCCAAGTCACTATTCACGAGCAGCGGCATGCAGATGCGGTGAACCTTCTCGACTTCGTGTTCATCCATGACCGAGCATGATTTGGCAATAATATTCTCAACCATGCTCCGTTCCTGCGTTTCCATTATATAATCCGCGATACCCAGGGAAAGCAAATCGCTGATGCGTGGCAGCCACTGCTGGAAATCTTCGTGATTCTCATTGCCTCTGCACGTCCAGACTGCTCTGCCATCCTTATGTTTGAAGGTGAGCCGGAATCCTCTTTTACTTATATGTAAACCTTTGATTTTTTCCTTAATGCATTGTTGAAAAAGAGCTGCCTCCTCTTGCCCAGACACATCGGTCCATACTGCAAACAGTTCCATAAGAATCACTCCTTTCCTTTCTCTTCAAAGTATATGGCAAGGCCCAAAGGGATATACGAAGCGGTTTGATGGAAAGGGTGTCATGATTTCTCAGCATAAAACGCGAGCCAAAGTATTTTGGTAAAAAAGAATAATGGAAGGTTTCGTGAACTATGAATGAATGGTTTGGAGATCACGCAAAAATGTGTTATTATTTTTATAACAGTATCTTCACGGAAGGGGGGAAGCCGAAAATGAGACAACATCCTAGACTGCTCCATCACATGATTATCATCATTTTATGCGTCTTTCAGGCGCTTTGCTTCCCGGTTCCAATGCAGACAGAATCTGCCGTTGGTGTGTCCGTCGATGCCACTTCGAATAAAGAAGGGCTTGAAGTACTGTCTCAAATACCCGAGTCTCAGCAGAAACCTGTCATTCGCAAAAATACGCAAGTGATGTCTAAGCTGGCTGCAGTGAAGCAAACCAAGCCTGTATTTCTTGTCCTCGCATTGTTAATCGTGCTGCGAATTCCTACAGCAGGTCTGTCTTTTAAACCGTGGTATTGTCTGTTCAAACGCAGATTATTTCTGCTGCCAATTAAATACACCAGTATGTATTTATCCCTCTCCCCAATGGCACCGAGATACGCCTGAGCTCGTTAAGAGCCCGTTTGCCGTATTCGTCAGGTTGCCAGCGCATGGAGCCACCTCTTCGCTATAGACGGTGTTCTCATGCATAACTTATAACCCATGATGTAAACGTTAGTTTTGAAACACCTGGTTTGGAACTTTTATTTGTGGTC
Source organism: Paenibacillus sp. 4624 (assembly GCF_050435065.1). Classification (NCBI taxonomy): domain Bacteria; kingdom Bacillati; phylum Bacillota; class Bacilli; order Caryophanales; family Paenibacillaceae; genus Paenibacillus; species Paenibacillus sp. 4624. Next base: position 240,895 of record NZ_JBNDJR010000008.1, on the reverse strand, counting down.
GTTTTATTTGTTGACTTTTATTTTACAAACAAATCTTGATTTCACATCATATATTCGGCTGTGTCAGGAATTACTGGCTCTGTTTCCCCGCACCATTTGATGTTCCACCTGAGCAGCAGATGAACTGATACGGGAAGAAAAGCCTTCCTTCTATGGCCAGCCTCAATTACTAAGGAGGCATACTATCCATGGATGTACGCGAAACAGATTTGCCGGGAATCGGCAAAAAATTTCAAATTGAAACGAGCAGCGGTGATAAAATCGTCATTATTATTCACGATGATGGACGCCGTGAAATGTATCATTTTGAATATGATGACCCGGATCAAAGCATCTCTATGATCACACTTGACGATAATGAGGCAAGACAGATTGCCGCCATCGTTGGCGGATTAACGTACAAACCGAAACAACTTGAAAATATTGAAGTCACCTTTGACGATCTGATTATCGAATGGTACAAAATCGAAGCGTCATTTGGATGCATTGGCAAATCCATTGGTGAATTGAATGTACGTCAAAACTCTGGTGCAACGGTCATTGCCGTTGTGGAGAAAAATCATAAAAAACATATCAGCCCAGGTCCGGAGGTTGTGATTAGCGCAGAATCTACGGTAGTCGCCGTTGGCGAACGCAACCAGCAGAAGCTTTTCAAGTCCCTCCTCCTGACGGGAAGGGGGTAACTCGATGGATCATTTGATTTTTGAAGTGGGTCTGGCACTGGTGCTCATTGCGGCAGCCGGCCTTTTATCCGCAAAACTGAGATTTTCGGTTGTTCCGTTCTATATTTTGATCGGGATGGCCGTGGGACCACATGCCATGCAAATCTGGCATCTGGACTTCCGATTTATTGAAAGCCAGCCGTTCATCGACTTTATGGGTCGGATCGGTATTTTGTTCCTTTTGTTCTATCTGGGACTGGAGTTCTCTGTAGGTCGTTTAGTCAAATCGGGTCGCTCCATCGTTGTTGGCGGCTCGATCTATATCGGGATTAACTTCACACTCGGATTAGTATTCGGTTTTGCCTCCGGTTTCCCGGCAGCTGAGGCACTCATCATTGCAGGTATAACAACTATCTCGTCTAGTGCTATTGTAGCCAAGGTGCTCGTTGATTTGAAACGAACAGCCAATCCCGAGACCGAGATGATTCTGGGTATTATTATGTTTGAGGACGTATTCCTCGCTGTATATATTTCCATCTTGTCTGGACTCGTACTGAGTGATTCATCCTCCATCGGAGGCGTAATCATGTCCGCACTGATTGCTCTCGGCTTCATGCTTATAGTCATCATTCTTGGACGTAAAGCCACACCTTTACTGAATAAATTGCTCAAGATTCGTTCCAACGAATTATTCTCACTTGTTGTTTTCGGGGCATTGTTCCTTGTCGCTGGTTTCTCCGAAACAATCCATGTCGCTGAAGCCATTGGTGCTTTGCTCGTCGGTCTTGTGCTTGCGGAAACGGAACATGCCAAACGGATTGAACATCTGATTCTGCCGTTCCGTGATTTCTTTGGAGCTATCTTTTTCTTCAGCTTCGGACTATCTATTGATCCGTTGTCCCTTGGCGGTGAAGCCGTTTGGCTCGCTTTGATTGCTGTAGTGATTACACTGTTTGGTAACTTCCTCGCAGGTATGCTGGCTGGACGCAGTGCAGGGCTTTCACCAAAAGCATCTGCTAATATCGGATTAACCATTGTGTCTCGTGGTGAGTTCTCCATTATTATGGCCAATATGGGTAAAGCCGGTGGACTGTTACCATTGCTTCAACCCTTTGCCGCGCTGTATGTATTGATTCTCGCTATTCTTGGGCCGTTGTTAACTAAAGAGTCCAAACACGTATTCCGTATTTTGGATAAAATATTCAAGTTCAAAGATCCTCGCAAGAAAAAAGAAGAACCTAAAGTTCTGCAGAAAGAAGGCTAAGTAACATGTCTGTGCAGAGCAGATCTATGTTTGTATTAAGCTACTGAGCGGCTGCATGCCGACCTTTCTGTGAAGAACCCAGGGAGAATGGCTCGAAGCCGCACTGAAGGAGGATGGACATGTGAAAACACCTCTGATATCGGCTAATCCGGTGCCACGCACTGCTAAAAGTAGCATATCGCCTTCCCGCCGCTGGTTGAATCTGTTTCTGGTGATCATTGGCGGAATACTGGCCTCCGTGGGACTTGAGTTGTTTCTACACCCCAATAAAATTATTATTGGCGGCATAACCGGGATCTCTTCCCTGTTTGCACACTGGACAGAGCTTCGAATTGGCTTGTTCCTATTTTTATTCAATGTTCCGTTTATATTTCTATCCTACAGGATCGTGAAGAAAAAGTTTGTACTCGTGACTGTTCTGGGTTTGGTTGTCTTTTCGATCGGTGCCATTGTACTACATCCCATGCCGCCGCTCGTCGAGCATCCCCTGGCTGCCGCCATGTTTGGCGGGTTATGCCTGGGGCTCGGAATCGGGCTGGTTGTTCGGTATGGTGGGACACTGGATACGCTGGAAATCGGTGATCCGTCCTCTCGGCCGCCTGAACGTGTGTTTAGCGGGAAACGGATGCTTATCGAAAAAATAATCATGCTGCTTAACTTGATCATACTGACAGCTGCTGGTGTTGTTTTTGGCTGGGATCAGGCCATGTATTCTATCATCGCTTATCTGATTGCCTATGAAATGGTGTACCTTGCATTCCGGGGATTCTCCCCCAAACGCAAAATATGCATCCTGACCACACAAAGTGCTCAAGTTGAAAAAGCTGTACGAAACCGCCTGCGCAGGGAACCAGGAAGGCTCGATGTAACACCCGAGTCTTCCCCGATCGCTGGCACGGAGACCTGGATCAAACAGATTCCAGGAACACTTTATTACGAAGTCCATTTTCTGGAAATGATCTGGCTAAAAACCATCGTTCGGCACATTGACCCTCACGCAGGTATTATCTCGAATCCAGAGAAATAAAAGTATTTATTTAAATGTGATATAAAAAAACGCTCTCTTCCCATGAACCGATGGATCGTTCTCCATTGCTCATCAACCGGGAAGAGGGCGTTTCTTCGTACAAAACCCTTCAAACTGTGAAAATTATAATTCTACAATGGCTTTAACCACTTGTGTTTCGGGTAACAGCCAAGTGTCCATTGCAGTTGGCAACTCATCAAATGGCGCTCGATGTGTGATGTACCCATCCATCGTTAATTTTCTGTCACGCAACGTCGATAATACTTGTTCAAAATCCTCACGTGTTGCATTCCGGCTACCCAACATGCTCATCTCACGTTTGTGGAATTCCGGGTCATGGAACGTAATATCGGCTTTCACCAGCCCAACAAAAATTAACTGTCCACCGTGAGCAACATAAGGTATGGCCCCATTCATCGAATGTACGTTACCTGTCGCATCAAATACAGCTGTCGCATAATCACCGCCAGTAATCTCGGATACTCGCTGCAGAGCCTTTTCATCCGCCTGCACGATCTCATCCACTCCGGCCCAGCTTCGGCTCAATTCCAGCCTGTCCAGATTTCGATCCACTGCAATGACATATGCACCTGCTTGTTTGGCAAAGGCCATTACTCCCAGCCCAATAGGTCCAGCTCCAATAACAACGACACGCTCTCCTGGTTGAAGTGCTGCTCTGCGCACAGCATGAGCCCCAATACTAAGCGGTTCAACCATAGCTGTCTCATCTAATGTTAACCCCTCTGCTTTCAGCAGATGGGAGACAGGCACTGTAATCCGTTCTCTCATCCCACCGTCTACATGTACGCCCATCACTTGCATGGAAGCACAACAGTTTGTTTTGCCTGAACGACAAGCAATACAATGTCCGCAATGCAGATACGGAATGATGCTTACCTGATCCCCGGGCTGTAACCCTGCATCATTCGGGCCAATCTCTTCGATGACACCTGCAAGTTCATGACCAAGTATACGAGGATACGTAAAAAACGGCTGATTGCCTTTGTACGCATGCAAATCTGTACCACAGATACCAATTCGCTGAATAGCGACTAGCGCTTCTCCCTCTGCTCTTACGGGCTGTGGCAATTCCTTCAGCACCAAACGATCAATCTCTTCACATACGATAGCTCTCATCACTGTTCCCCCTCAGATCCATTCGACGTTGTACTCATCTAGACGTTATATTCAGCACGACCACTCGGCCAAGTTTCATTATTTAATGGAGCCAGAATACGTAGCACCTCTTCTAGAAGCTGCTCATCTATAGGCTCTTCAACCCAGGCCGCGTTGTTGACAATGTTTTGCTGACTTGCACTACTTACGAGCGTTGTTGGGATTTGTTCATTTGCCGTGGAAAATTGTACTGCCACCTTGGCGATATTACTGCCTTGTTCCTCGCAGAACCGGGCAGCTTTCAAACAAAGTTCTTTTACCCGTTCACCCGCTGGATGCCAAGCCGGTGTTCCACGCGTACTAAGCAATCCCATTGAGAGTGGGGAAGCGTTTACAAGTCCAACCCCTTTTTCATTGAGTAACGGCAGGAGCGATAACAATGACGTATCATTCAGAGCATAATGACAATAGGAGATAATGGCATCCGCATCAAGCTGAGGCAACATTTTTTCGAATAAAGGCAACGGCAAACCGCAGATTCCAGCGTAACGAATCACGCCCCGCTCTTTCAGATCTAACAATGTTGGAAATGCTTCTTCAATGATAATCTCAGGAGCCACAAACTCGATATCATGCAAAAATAAAATATCAAGATAGTCCGTATGCAACCTTGCCAGACTTTCTTGTACACTATCCAAAATACGCTTCCGAGAAAAATCAAACTCGTTTTCACCATACCGTCCAGCTTTGGTCGATAACGTATAAGAGCTACGCGGCAAACTACGGATTGCTTCACCGAGTACCGTCTCCGCCTTGGTTAAACCGTAGTACGGCGACACGTCTATATAATTCATGCCTGCATCCATCGCTGCATGAACGGTGCGAATACCTTCATCCCGGTCAATATCACGAAATACAGAGCCCAGTGATGATGCGCCGAAGCTTAATACAGGTACGTCTAATGCTGTTTTTCCCAGTTTTCTTGTTTTCATCGTTTCGTTCCTCCCAGCAGGTTTGACTACACAACTGTCCCTCCATTGTATCAGTTAAAAATCTATATAACATATCTTCAAATGCGTAATATGTACTGTTTAATGATCTCGATTCCTGGTAAAAGGATACCAACCACGTTAACTTCGGTAGACACCAGAAAAGGAGAACCGCACCTAAATCAGGTACGCGTAGCGAAAAGGGCCAAAGCAAGTTTAACTGCTTTGGCCCTTTTACACGGAACGAGCTCATATTCAATTCATATGATGTTACACAAATTAAAAAACCTATTGCTATGAATGTAGATATTAGTTCTGCATTACGAAATCTTTAGGTACCATGCTCTCTTCATCAAACATGCGCAAAATTTCATAACGCGTGTTGCGCTGTGCCGGAATATAACCTGACTCCCGAATCAGACGAAGAATGGATTCAATGTTCACTTTGTACGTCGCGCCGGCCGAGGATACAACATTCTCTTCAATCATCGTGCTGCCGAAGTCATTACAGCCGAATTCGAGCGATTTCTTACCGATCTCAGGTCCCATTGTAACCCAGGAAGATTGGATATTCTTAATGTTATCTAGAACTAGACGGCTGATCGCTACCGTTTTAAGGTATTCCTCTGGTGTTTGACGCTCCAGCTTAAGGTTTGTATTGTCCGGCTGGAATGTCCACGGAATAAAAGCGAGGAAGCCTTCAGAATCATACTTATTCGCAATACACTCATCCTGCGCTTCACGTACACGCATCAGATGCAGCGCGCGCTCTTCCATGGATTCACCCAGACCAATAACCATTGTAGCGGTTGTATTCATACCGATTCGGTGAGCAGTCTGCATTACATCCATCCAGTCGCGCCATGAACCTTTCAGACGGCTGATTTTGCGGCGTGTACGGTCATCGAGAATCTCGGCTCCGCCGCCTGGCAAGGAGTCCAGTCCAGCCTCATGAATGGCACGTACCACCTCTTCGAGCGTAAGTCCATCGGATACTTCAACCATTTTCATAATCTCAGCTGGTGAGAAGGAGTGCATCGTAATATTTGGGAAACGTTCCTTGATCGCTTTCAACAAGTCCGTATAATAGCTGAAAGGCAGATTTGGATTCGTTCCGCCTTGCATCAGAATCTCGGTTCCGTTGACATCTTCGGTTTCCTTGATTTTCTGGAAAATCACTTCATCCGGCAGCACATAGCCTTCCTCAGAACCAGGTCTGCGGTAAAAAGCACAAAAACGGCAGTATACGTCGCACACATTCGTGTAATTGACGTTACGCCCAATAACAAATGTTCTGTATGGTTCAGGGTGCATACGTTTCATGATCACATTGGCAGCTGCCCCGATTTTGTCTACTTCGTCAGACTCAAATAACTGAATCGTGTCTTCCAAGTCTAAACGTTCGCCCCGAAGGGCTTTATCTAAGATACGGTCTACCGTACTCATCGTAAAAAAGCCTCCCTCGTAAAGAGAAAATAATACGACGATCCCTCCCGGCTTGTTAGCAAAAAGCAAGTCGTGGCTGTAACATCGCATTTCTGTACTCCACATATCGTAACACAGGTTACATGTGAAAAAAAGCACCTTACGAAAAGGTGCTTAAAAAATGAGTTGAAATTTTGACATATGAAATACGTTTCAGATGTAGCTAGATCAGAGTAACCGTGGACATATTTAATAGTTCAACTTATAGTGTGGCATGCAACGCTTGCTCAAGATCAGCAATCAGATCATCAATATCCTCAAGCCCTACAGAGAAACGCAGCAAACCATCGGTAATTCCACGCTCATGTCGAACTTCTGCAGGCATAGCCGCATGAGACATCATCGTTGGGTACGAAAGAATGCTCTCGACTGCTCCCAGACTTACAGCGACAATGGGCAGTTTCACCTGATTCAGGACAGCTTTTGCACGATCACCTGAACCGACGTCAAATGATACTACCGCTCCGTAACCAGTTGACTGACGCTCATGCGCTTCACGGCCCGGATGATCCTCAAGTCCAGGGTAATACACAGCTGTTATATCTTGACGACCTTTGAGCCATGCGGCCAGCTTGGCAGTGCTCTGTTCACTATGAGCCATACGTGCACCGAGGGTCTTCATCCCGCGCATCAGAAGCCAGGACTCCTGAGCTCCGAGAACGGTACCGAGTCCGTTTTGCAGCTGTTTCAGTTGTCTGCCTAGTTCATCTGTTCGTGCAACAGCCAGACCAGCCAGCACATCACTGTGACCACCGAGAAATTTCGTAGCACTATGTACAACGATATCTACGCCAAGCTCAATGGGACGTTGATAGTACGGTGTCATGAACGTGTTATCCAAAATGGTAATCAGATTATGCTCTTTCGACCATGACGTTACCGCCGCAATATCCGTAATCTTCAAGGTCGGATTGGAAGGTGTCTCCATGTATACGGCCTTGGTGTTAGGCTTGATTGCTGCTTTGACTTGTTCAATGTCCGTCATGTCAACAAAAGTAGTCTCAATCTGCATCCGGCTTAGTATCGTTGTGAGCAGGCGATATGTGCCGCCGTATACATCTTCCGTTACGATGATATGATCGCCTGCGGAGAACATCATGAACACACTGGAGATTGCAGACATTCCTGACGAGTATGCAAATCCCCGCACCCCTCCTTCAAGCAACGCAATATAATCTTCCAAAGCCTGACGGGTTGGGTTACCTGAACGGCTGTAATCATGTTGCGGCGGATTAAAGATATCAAAGTGATGGAACGTAGAAGCCTGATAGATCGGTACACTGGAGGCACCTGTTGTTTTATCAATTTCATCTCCAAAATGAAGCAGCTTGGTATCAAACTTCAGCTCCGACGTACTCGGCTTATGGTTGCTTGATTCACTCATGAGATTACCCCTCCTTCAACTTCCTGCTGTGCTGCCAGCAATGCAGCATTCAGATCCGCGATCAGATCTTCCGCATGTTCAATGCCTACCGAGAACCGAAGCAGACGATCATCCACTCCTACTGCGTCACGAATTTCAAGCGGAATATCCGCATGGGTTTGCACTGCAGGATACGTCATGAGTGATTCTACGCCACCGAGGCTTTCTGCAAACGCAATTAATTGGATATGACGCAGCAATGGCTCCACATAACGTGCATCCTTCACTTTGAACGAAAAAATGCCTGTATTGCCGGAAGACTGCTTCCGCTGAATCTCATATCCGGGGTGATCGGACAAACCGGGGTGGAATACCTCGGCAACAGCCGGATGCTCCAGCAGAAATTTCGCGATGGTGAGTGCGTTATATTCATGGCGCTCCATGCGAAGAGCAAGTGTTTTCATGCCTTTCATCAGTTGATATGAATCACTTGGTGATAACACGGCTCCAATAGAGTTATGAAGAAACGCCATCTCTGCAGACAAGGCTTCGCCTTTGGTGATGATTAATCCGGCGAGCACATCATTGTGTCCACCCAAATATTTAGTCGCACTATGGATAATAATATCGGCGCCAAGTTCAATCGGACGCTGGAAGAATGGAGTCAGTAGTGTATTATCTACAATGGTCAGGAGGTTGTGCGTTTTGGCCCAGGAAGCAACAGCCTGAATGTCCGTAATCATCATGAGTGGGTTAGTTGGCGTCTCGATGAATACGGCCTTCGTATTCGGCTGACGGATATTCTCCAATACTTCCAGATCGTTCGTATCTACATAACTTGCGGTTACACCGAACCGGGACAAAATGCGTTCCAACAGGCGATACGTACCGCCATACAGGTCAAGAGAAACAATCAAATGATCTCCTTGGCTGAACATCGCAAAGATCGTTTGCAGTGCTGCCATCCCCGAGCTACAGGCAAAACCTGCATCACCAGACTCCAGAGCGGCTGCTGCTTCCTCTAACACTTTGCGCGTTGGGTTTGTTGTACGGATGTAATCAAACCCCGTGCTCTGTCCCAGCTTCGGGTGACGAAACGCAGTGGATTGATAGATCGGAAAGTTAACTGCACCTGTTACGGGTTCATTAATGGACCCAATTTGAGCTAAACGGCTTTCAATTTTCAACTTGTTATCTTCCATTACTGCATCCTCCTGTAATCTTGATTAGATTTGTGGGCCAATATCGTAAGGGGTTTCCTGATACACATAGTAATTGAGCCAGTTAGAGAATAATAAGTTAGCATGAGCACGCCATGTAGCTGGAGGTACCCGAGAAGGATCGTCCTTTGGATAGTAATACTTCGGCAGTGCGATATCCAATCCCTTGGCAACATCACGGTCATATTCCCATTTCAATGAAAACGGATCATACTCGGCATGTCCTGTGGCAAAAATTTGCTTCCCGTCCTTGGTCGCAACCAGGAATACTCCTGCTTCTTCGGACTCAGCCAAAATTTCGAGTTTATCGTTTTTCTCAATATCCTCGCGTCTTATCTCGGTGTGACGGGAGTGTGGAACGTTGAAGACTTCATCAAATCCACGGAGCAACGGAACATGAGGTTTGTTGATCGTATGTGGGAATACGCCAAAACACTTTTCATCCAGCGGAACTTTGGGTACATCAAAATGGTGGTATAGACCTGCCTGAGAAGCCCAACATATGTGCATCGTCGAAGTTACATTTGTTTTGGTCCATTCAAAGATTTCCTGAATCTCTTCCCAATAATTCACGTCTTCAAAATCCATTTGCTCTACCGGTGCACCGGTAATGATCATTCCGTCAAAACGGCGGTGCTGGATCTCATCAAATGTTTTATAAAACAGATCCAGGTATTCTTGAGATGTGTTCTTCGATGTGTGAGACTTGGGGTGCACCAGCACAACATCCACTTGAATCGGTGTGTTACCCACCAGACGAAGCAATTGCGTTTCCGTCGTTTCCTTCGTAGGCATCAGATTCAGTATGGCGATACGGAGCGGGCGAATATCCTGCTTGTACGCGGATGATTCGTCCATGACGAAAATATTCTCGCTTTCAAGTACTTCTTTGGCTGGTAATGTGTCGGGAATTTTAATTGGCATAGTGGGTTGACTCCTCCTTTTTCATGGGTCGCATCTGGTACGAAAATCACGCTCTGAGAAGCTCTGCATATGACAAAGACCTCTCTCGGATTCCGAGAAAGGTCATATGTAAACAGATATGCGCCTCTCTCATCTCTCAGTTACAACAGCATCACAAGGATGCTTGGTCGCTGCAAGAATTAGCACCGTGCATATTATCGCCGGTTGCCGGGTTTCATCGGGCTGGTCCCTCCACCTACTCTTGATAAGATTTCGCTGTATTCAATTATAATTCAAATTTATTAACTTTTACTTTAAAACATTACTGCCCTCACGTCAAGAACCAGTTGTTCGTTTTAGGAGTAAACTTGGAACCCTTCATCATCCGTCCTCATACACTGCCTCAGAGCTTGAAATAGACACATTTTTGCGCTTGAAAGCACCATGGACCAGCGGTATACTAGACAAGTGTTTATAAGCCCTTATGTGAGAGGTGACATATTAAATGGATGGCGACCCGAGGCCCAACTGGCAGTCGAATTCCGAACAACTGCATAGAGAATTGACATCAGCATGTCGGCAGCGGGACGTTTCTTCCGTTTGATTATAGATTGATGACGCAGTAAAGTCCTCATAACAGGCTCCGCTGCCGACCGGCTGATCTGTTCTTTTGCGCCCATATTAATGATGAAATCCGCCATGATGGCGGGTGCAGAAGGAGTAGATAACATGAAAATCCGGTTGGTTAACAACGGTGTATTTATCCCGGTGGATGACATTCAGCAAGCGCTGACTCCACCAGCAGAAGGATTCTACTGGATTGACGCGGACGTGGACGATTTGGCTGTCCTTCAGCCACTGTTCTCCATGCATGATCTGGCTGTAGAAGATTGCTTGAGTGATGAAGAGCAGCGTCCGAAGATTGAGATTTATGAAAACCATTATTTTATCGTGATCAACAGCATTCGTTTTGATGATGAAGAGATTTTCCTGCGCGCAGTCAACCTTTTTCTCGGTAGACACTTTATCATCAGTGTAACGAAACAGAAGGTCAGCGAATTGCGCACCTTGAAGCCAATCCTCTGGGAACAGGAAATCAGCAGTCCCGACCGTCTTCTCTACCTGCTCGTTGACTTGATCGTAGACAATTACTTCACCGTTGGTGATCGAATTGAAGCACGAATTGAGAAACTTGAGGAAGACATTCTGATGCATACCAAAAAGTCACATCTGAATGAGATTATCGGTCTGCGAAGCGAGATTTTGTGGCTGAAAAAAGTACTGGGACCTCAAAAAGAGGTCATTAATACACTCAACAAAAAAGATCTGCGTCTCATTGATGATCAGCTGCAAAAATATTTCAGCGACATTTACGAGAACGCCGTAAAAATATCAGAAACCTTCGAAACGTACCGCGATCTGATGGGCAACTTGCGAGAAGCCTATCAGTCCAGTATCGCTAACCGCGCGAATGAGATCATGCGTGTGTTTACCGCCATCACCACAGTGTTCATGCCTTTGACCGTTATAACCGGGATTTATGGGATGAACTTTGATAACATGCCTGAATTACACTGGAAATACGGGTATTATGCCGTTATCGGCCTGATGATAACACTCGGCTTGACAATGTTCTTTATTTTCCGTAAAAAAGACTGGATCTGAAACGACCGGTGTATCCGCTATATCATACCATTCAAAGAATAAGACGAAGCGCTCCTTCACAGGACGACTTCGTCTTTTTAATATCACTGCTTCTCGGCGTTTCTTAGCTAACCAACATTACGCTCGGTTTCAGTATGTCTCCGAAAACGGATGCGAATCATCCGTAACCGTTCATACACTTGCTCCAAGCTGCCTCCTTCAGGGCGATCTCCTCCGTAAACTTTAAGTAACACAGGCTTCAGAAATGTATCTCCTAGCTCCTCATATGCATTCCATACCGCCTCTTGTTCAGTCTCAGGCATAACGGCCAGTTCTACATCAAGCAAAGAATCCGTGTCATAGCCTTCCAGATCGAGTATTTCCAACAGTTCGATTAATTCCCGCCGGGATAATCCAGATCGATTCACGATCGCTTCTAAGGTTTGACCTTCTTTCATGCCTTCCAGCACGTGCTTGCGCGTAATGAATTTATCCAGTTCCTGCTTGTACTTCTGCTCTTTTTGCTTATATAACCAGCTTTCGTACTCTTCTTCTTTCAATACGATATATACCCAGTCTAACGGGAAAGGTCTCGATTGCTCGAATCCACTCATCAGTTCAAGCCATTCCAGTCCGTATTCCGCCGCTTTGCTCTCGCCAACACCTGGCAGTTGCATCAGTTCATCCATCGTATGTGGAACAAAAGCACTGATCAGCCGCAGCAAACGATTCGTTGCTACAAAATAAGGAGCCTTCCGATCCGAAGCCGCTTTCTGCCTGCGCCATGTACATAAATCCTCATACAATTGCTCATTTCCGTACAGTTCACTAAAACAATGCAGACGCTGGCCTGCATAACTACGTGGCTTCATATCCTCATTTTCGTTGTATAACCCATGCATCAATGGACGATACCCTTCGCTCATCTGCATGGCAAGTTGATGACGATAAATGTGCATCAGTTCTTCCCACGAATTCCCTTCATACCAGATCGTATCTTCCCGATCACCTGCTTCATAACAACTCCATCCCAAGTGCCAGCTATTCTCCTCCTCACCAATCCATAATTGGGCAATCTCCTCATGATGCTCAGACACTCTGGATAATTTGTTCATAAAAATGACTTCCATTGCTTGTTCCCTCCTTTAGACAATACAGCCTGTTCGATTAACGATGGCACTCTCTGTCTCTCTATACAGACAGCACAAAAAAAGCACCTCTCCTGCAAAATCGCTGCAAGAGAGGTGCTTCCTCATTAACCGTACTATACTGTTGCACATATCATACCATACTGGTAAATTTCGTCAATCCCTAAATATGTTTATTTGGATAAAGCTAATTTTGCCAGCGCCAGGGAACCACACAACCCTGCATTGTCTCCCAAACCTGGTGGCACAACATACGCATCCATTCCAACATGAAGTGACGGATGCTGCACATAACCTGCCAGCAATTCCTGTAGCTTGCTGCGAACCATCGGGAATAGGTGCTCCTGTTTCATCACGCCCCCACCCATCACAATTTTCTGTGGCGAAAGAATCAGCACATAATTCATCAAAGCATGTGCAAGATAATGCGCTTCAATCTCCCAGGCTTTGTGATCTGCTGGCAATTCATAAGCAGGTTGTTCCCAGCGTTTGTTCAGGGCCGGCCCCGCCGCAAGACCTTCCAGACAGTCTCCATGATATGGGCAGGTTCCTGCGTATGAATCTTCGGGATGTCTCCGTACGATAATATGACCCATCTCGGGATGAGACAGCCCGTGTACCATTTTTCCACCAACGACAGCCCCTGCACCGATACCTGTGCCTACCGTAATATACAGACAGCTATCCAGTCCCTGCGCAGCTCCCCAAGTCGCTTCACCCAAAGCAGCTCCGTTCACATCGGTGTCAAACGTCATAGGCACGTCAAAGTGTTCTTTGAGTTTGCCAATCATGTTGTACTGTCCCCAATGCGGCTTTGGTGTTGTCGTAATGTAACCATAGGTTGGGCTTCCTTCAATGGGATCAATCGGACCGAATGAACCTACGCCCAGCGCTTCAATGCCTTTACCTTCAAAGAAAGAGATAACATGAGCCATCGTCTCTTCCGGCGTGGTCGTCGGGAAGCTTACTCGTTCCAAAACCTCTCCATGTTCCGTCCCAATACCACATACAAATTTGGTTCCGCCTGCTTCGATTGCACCTAAAACTGTCATGTTGGTTTCACTCCCACGTTGGTTTGAGATAGGAAACTCTGCTGCATCCATATCATCGTTCAGATACACAGCAGGGCTTAGTTACACTCAATCTTGTTCAAGCGTTTAAGCAATGTCTGTTTCCAGCTATCCGAGAGCACAGGAATAGCCAATAGTGCCTTCATCCCTTCCACGTCCTGCTTCCCCTGATGCATGATCCGGTTAGCTTCAAGAATCGTCATGTATGAAGCATCTGTGCGAACTCTTCTAAAACGTGATGCAGGGCTAACTTCTCCCTCTTCCAATACCCGAAAATAAAAGCCGGTATGCCCGCTTTCCTGAAAATAAACAGGTAACTCCTTGTAATCATATCTTACACCCAACTTGAAGCATGGTTGTCTTGGCTGACTGACTTGCACCTGCGCATCACCGAGTTCAAATACATCACCAATGCGAACCTCTTCCTCGGCGCATCCTGTAACGGTCAGATTCTCTCCAAATGCCCCCCACTCCAGCTTACGGTCCATCAGGCGCTCAATCGCCGAATAGCGACTATGATCGTATACACAGACCGCTTTATCTGGACCACCGTGGTGCACCAGATCCGCTTGGGCATCCCCTGTCATTCCAGTGAATGACAGGAAAACCGGGGCGGAGACAGGGTGTTTCACAATACCGCTCAACACTTCATGCTTCTGACCGGGCAGTGGCTTAGGCTTCCCTATATTAATCGCCAGAACTGCCGTGCTTTCCTCTTCTGTTATCGAATCGGGTATAGGTGTCATGCCACATCATACCTCCATGATTACTTATTATCGAACAGAACCACCAAATACTAATGTATTACTTAACAGCCGCCCTGGAGAAGTCAGCATCTTGCCACCTGCATACATTCCGGAGGATGCACCGCCATCCAAGTTCATCGCCTGTTTGGCTCCCAGCTTTTGCATCACAGCTGCCCATTCTTTCATTGTAGCACCAGAAACGGTGGCAAGCATCACCGAACCGTCGGGCATAATGGCAATTCCGCTTCTCGCTCCAGACGAATTCAAAATCTTCGGATCTCTGAACCCCTCACTTGCCGGATTGACCGATATCTTGCCGTCTTTCACCAGACGCGGGCCAGCACCGACAGCTGTGACTACATCCTGCCAAGGAATTTCCTGACCGGCTGCATTAGTATATCTGTAATTCATCTCTACGGTGGAACCTACCGTAAACCGGTCTGCTGTGGACTTCTCCCGGCCTGTGAAGACAAGAACAGAACCATTTTTGGGAATCGCTACGTTTGTGTTCGGTACTTTTTTGGTCACAACACCCTTTTCCATAATCACTGCTGTCCCACCCTTGAAACCAACATTGGCTCCGCGTTCTGGAGTGTATAGCATCGAGATGCTTGCATCTGCTGAAGGTGTCCGATTAATAAAGGTCGCATACCAGCTGCGTGATTTTCCGTTCGTATCTGTGACCGTGCCCGTTAAGCTCACTTGAAGTGAATCCATAATCGCTGACCCATCCGCTTTAAAACCAATAGATGTGCCATACCTTCCTATATGTATAACTTTCCCATTTGCTATTAACATCCCGTAAGGATCTGGTGCTCCGTGATATGCTTCAAAAAAAGCTCCGTTAATTGCTGCTTGTGCGCCATACGCTTTTACAATAGACGGCAATGTTGCGGTTTGGCCAACCTGTTTCTTAGCAAGTCCGACGGTTACTGGTGTCCCTTTTGGAATGGAAACGGTCTGTACGCTAAAACTACGTCCTGCTGCTTTCACTTTCTGTACTTTCGTGCTAATGGCTGCTTTGGCTTCCGCTGTCTGTGGTGCACTTACCGCCCCCGACAGTACTACCGGAAGTGCGAGGACGAGGGCCATCGCCCCAGTCCACCACTTTTTACTCTTTTTTTTCATCATCATGTTGCTCACCCTATCGCCACTCCCATCCAAGAGCCAAGGCTCTTCATCTCAAGTTGTTCAAACTTGTCCATCACCGTATCCGGGTCCAGACGCAATTCACAGCCTTCCAGGGTACAAGCCACCGGAACTGCACAGTGAATCTCTGCCAGTCTGCGAGACAGATGCAGCATATCGAGATCACTCTCAATTTTTTTACGTACCGAAGGAGTGAGTTGATCCAGATTGCTTAAGATCCCTTCAATCGATCCATACTCTTGCACAAGCTTCAAAGCCGTTTTCTCGCCAATTCCACGTACCCCGGGATAATTGTCGCTGGCATCTCCCATCAAGCCCTTCATGTCAATAACCTGACGCGGTGTCAATTGTTTCTCGGCCATCAACGTTTCGGGATTGTATACCATGTAGTTGCCGTGACCTTTTTTCATAATAATGATACTTGTGCGGTCATTAATCAGCTGTAACATATCATGGTCTCCCGTCAGTACCATCACATTCATATCGGTTTCTTCGGTGTAATACTTGGCGAGTGTCCCGATACAATCGTCAGCCTCATACCCTTCTGCACCAATATTCGGAATGTTCAAACTATCCATCACTTCACGAATCAGAGCAAACTGGGGAATAAGGTCATCTGGTGCTTCAGCACGATTACCTTTGTACGCTGCATACTCCTGACCGCGAAACGTCTTGCCTCCCATATCCCAACAGCAGATGACATGGCTTGGTCCAAACGTCTGAACCGCATCCCAAAAATAACGGATAAACCCATAGACTGCATTGGTCGGAAGCCCTGCCTTTGTACGTCTGATATATCCGCTCGCAGATGTTGCATAGAATGCCCGGAACAACACTGCCATACCGTCTACCAGTAACAAAGTAGGTTCATTACGTTGATTCACTTGATTTTGTTCTCTCCTTGATCTATGAAAGCTGGATAGACAAACTTCGCTATCAACTTCAATAGTATATTAAATGTCGAAACTCATTCTATCATTATAACATAGTTACGCCAACCCTCATTAGAGCATAATTATGCCACTCCTCCGTTCCACCAAAAAAAGCCCTGAATTGTGAACAATTCAAGGCTTAGCTCTGGCGAATTTTCAGGCGTTGTTCCATTCCTGCTCATACGTATCTTCTTTGAAACCTACGGTGACTTTTTCTCCATCAGTTACGATCGGACGTTTGATCAGACGACCATTGGAAGCCAGTAACGCAATCTGCTCTTCCTCGGACATGCCTGGCAGTTTGTCTTTGAGCTGTTGCTCTTTATAGACTTCTCCACTGGTGTTAAAAAACTTTTTCACTTCAAGTCCGCTTTTTTGAACAAGCTCTGTCAATTCATCTTTCGATGGTGGTGTATCGAAAATAGGGACTAGCTCCAGCTCATGCCCTTTCGCTTCTAGCCATTTCACAGCCTTACGGCACGTACCACATTTGGCATATTGGTATACTTTCAGTTTTGTCATGGGATCCCTTCCGCTCGGGTTTTGGTCTCTCGCTTCCCTTGGTTTGCTCCGCAAATCCAAAAGTCGCTCCATCCCAATACCCTCGCTCAGCAATTTTTCTGTTGGTGAACGGGGGCATATCGCCCCTCATTACACCTTGATTTTTCAACATGTATTCCAACATCTTTAGAGAGAAATGTTGGGGGGAATCCATACTCTGTGAGCTTAGAGATTTATGGGCTCTCCGGCTTTAACTAGCTTAAAGCCGTAAGAAATTTAAACTCTAAAAGTCTCTTTAGCCTTCGGCGTGTGGTTCGGATGCTTTGCTCACCGAACTCTAAAGCTTCAAAACCTTAAGGCTCAAAATGCCTTTAGCCTTCGGCGTGTGGTTTGGCGCTTCGCTCACCAAACTCTAAAGCTTCAAAACCTTAAGGCTCAAAACCCCTTTAGCCTTCGGCGTGTGGTTTGGCGCTTCGCTCACCAAACTCTAAAGCTTCAAAACCTTAAGGCTCAAAATGCCTTTAGCCTTCGGCGTGTGGTTTGGTTGCTTTGCCGCCAAACCGTGGGGTATCTTCGCTTACGATCACTCATTCGCTCCCCTGGATCTATGGTTACTCATCCACTAGGGTGTTTAGCTTGGCTATTGCACCGTTTCTCTCGGGGCCGCCTCGGTATCCAAACGTTTCTCCAATGCGGCCATATCTGGCGGCAGTGGTGCCTGGAATGTCATACGTTCACGAAGGATTGGATGTTCAAACGTCAGTTCACACGCATGCAGCGCTTGGCGTTCAATCCACGTATCCCGTTCCTCCCGAACAGCCATTGTCTGCTCATCCACGTTATGCACTGGCAACGTCTTATACATCTGATCACCGATCAACGGGCAACCGATAGACGTCATATGTACCCGGATCTGATGGGTTCGTCCACTCTCCAGCTTCAAACTTACAGCACTGGCACTTCCATCATCCCAGCGTGACAACGTTGTGTAGAGCGTTCTGGCTGCATATCCGTCTGGTGTAACGATACGGCGATGCGGTTCCTCGGGATCGCGATCAATAGGTCCGTCGACTGCTCCATGTTCGGGAACAGGGCTGCCATGCACCAGTGCGATATATTTTTTATCCACAGTACCGGCGATCATCTGCTCTGATACATGCTGGTGCACATACGGGTTTTTGGCAATCGCCAGCACACCGGATGTTTCTTGATCCAATCGATGGATAGGACGGAAGCGGAATTTCTCGCCTTTTTGTTGCCAATAATGCACCACACCATTAGCCAAAGTGCCTGTGTAATGCCCATGGGTTGGATGCACGATAATTCCGGCATCTTTATTCACGATCAGCAGATGTTCGTCTTCATACAATACGGTGAATGGAATTTCCTCTGGCAGAATATCATCGGATTCCTCTTGCTCCATCCGAACCTCCACCAGATCACCCGCACTTACTTTGACACTAATGTATACTCGTTCACCATTCAGCATAACACCTTGCTCGGTGAGTTTGATTTTGGATAAAAGCTTACGCGAAACCTGCAGCCGTTTTTGAAGCACGGTCTTTAACAGCCAGCCGTCCTCTACTTCGGTCACCCTGTAGGCAATCGGCGCATAATATTGGCTCATTCTTTGCGGCGGAATACTTTTTTGCTCCGCACATATTCAATATCCGCAACTTGTTGTCTAGCATTGGCTGTCCGTGCAACAACAAAGAAATAATCCGATAGACGATTCAGATACCTGCGCACCGACGGATTAATATCCGTATGCTGTCCCAGCGTAACGGTACGGCGCTCTGCCCGGCGACATACCGTACGGCACACATGTAGTGAAGATGAAAGTGGACTTCCGCCTGGAATAATAAAACGTTCCACTTTAGGATTCTCAGCATCATATTGATCGATCCACTGTTCCAAACGTGTGACCATCTCATCCCGTACTTTGTACTTTGTCTCACTTATGCGTACAAAAGCCAAATCTGATCCGCAGTCAAAAAGCTCCTGTTGCACTTCCAGCAGATGTTCGCGCAGATCCTCAAATTCTCCATTAGCAGAGTCAATAAGACTGATCGCTTGACCCACAAAGCAATTTAATTCATCAATCGTACCATAAGCCTCTACCCGATCATCATCTTTGATAACTCGGCCTCCAATGACTGAAGTTTGGCCTTCATCACCGGTTCGTGTATATATCCCCATCATCATCCCTCCAATTAGGCATCAATCATTTATCAACCGCTGAAATATCTTATCCGATTACCTAAAGCTCGTCTATTCTTAATCTTCATAACGCAAATGCAGAGCTTTCAGATCAATCGCAAGGCCAGACACCAACATAAACATCTGTTTTGCATTGGACTGCAAAATCCGGTTCACCGAAGCCATTCTCGCTGCAAAAATTCGTTCCTCTTCTGACGGATGTAAACTGCCATGCATCTCATTTGTAATAATAAGTATTTTCCCCTGGTAGGATAGCAGTGTCTCTAGTAACCGTTGTGTTTCAACACGTTGCTGATCCAAGTCAGTTGCTTCTCTGAAACTCGCTGCCATCCAGGATGTCAGGCTATCCACAATCAACATGCGTTGATCGGCCAGAAAAAGATTGGATTCCCGATTAATCTGGTTCACCACTTCAGCAAGCTTTGGACCGTTCCCCGCCTGAATGGCACGATAATGAGCGGATGGCAATTCGGGAATAACGGAATCATGATCACCAGTGGATAAATATACACCTTCCCGGCTCATTTGAGCCGCATATTGCAGCGCAAAGCGCGTTTTTCCGCTGCCTATACCGCCTGTGACCGTAATCAGCAATCCGTTCCCTCCTCCCATACCTGTTCTATATAGATGTTACTCTGTCAGCGCTTTGAGCACTTTTTTCGACTCTTCAATGTTAGCCGCTGACAATGGAATGGTAGCGAACAGATTGCTTGGAGCATAGTTCACATCCTTGAACATCTGCATGTCCTCAAGCGGAATGCCATACAGGTGGGTTTCCTTTTTCATATCAGATCCATCGTCGCCCTTCCCTTTTTCAACCAATACAGATCCCTCAAATACACCGCGTTCATATTTCTTGGGATCAAATGTATCGTCCAGCGGGACATTCGAGCCATTCTGACCATACTGTTTCATATCATTTTCAGGCAAAATAAAGATATCGTGGCTGCCAGCGGCATATTCAACCAATATTTTTTGGACATCGTACATCGCACTTGTAATGATTTCTACTTTTGGCTCTTCACCAAGCTTTTGCTGCAGCTTTGTTTGCAATTGCTCCGAAATACCCGATGGATTACCCTGGTTATCAATAATAAACACCGTAAATCCATCTTTACCGCCGCATCCGGCTAATATAAAGATTAATGAAATTATTGCGGCAAGTCCCCAAAATCTTTTCATTCCAGCTCCCCCTTTAGTCTCCTAACTCCAATATATCACAATTGTTCCACGCAAAAAAATAACCCGTCTATTCAACAATTATATTAAAGTAAATAGCAAAAAGGAGACCCTTTCGGACCTCCTTCTCTACCGTGTTACAAATTATATCATTCTACATGTTCCCAGCGTATATCCATCAACCCGATATTTACTTCGGTTTGACAGGATTAGCCTTCATGTATTCGTTAATCTTTAAGTCCAGCAAACTGCTGATCTCAATCACAATATCGGACGTAAATGATTTCTCTTCCAGGAAAATCTGTTCCATTTTGCTGCGAAGCATGCGGATCTCATCTTCCAAGGAAATGTTATGCAAGGATGCGTCATCAGGGTTCACCAACCATCGGTCGCCATGATCGCTTTCTGCCAGAACGTGTCCACGATTCGTCGGTAAATCATATTCAACACAAAACAAAGCTAACCCCTCCTCGGAAAATAATTTTCCAAATATATGAAATCTCATTTCAAATTGAAATTATATCATAATATTTTGTAAAAGAAAGTATTTTTTTGGAAAAGTTCCAAATGCCTTATTTATACTGTACCTCTTGTTTGTATTAACCCTCTTTTTGAACTTTGTAAACAAAATTCCCGATACGTTCCAAAGCTTCGTTTAACTGCGATACGGAGGTCGCATATGAGCAACGTAAAAATCCTTCCCCTTGCGGGCCAAAAACGTTACCTGGCACAGCAGCCACCTTGTTCTCGGTTAACAATCGTTCAGCAAACAGATCGGAGCTCAGGCCTGTCTTCTGAATACTCGGAAAAGCATAGAACGCTCCCTGAGGTTCATGACAATCCAGTCCGATATCACGGAACCCCTGTACAATCAAACGTCTGCGCTGATTATAGGATTCAACCATTCGGTCTTTCTCACCCAGTCCATTCGTCAATGCTTCAAGTGCAGCTACCTGCCCCATTGCTGGTGCACACATCACCGTGTACTGGTGAATTTTGAGCATTGCTGCAATAAGTTCGGGATGTCCACACATATATCCGATCCGCCAGCCTGTCATCGCAAACGCCTTGGAAAAACCGCTCACCAAAATCGTGCGATCTTTCATACCATGAATTGAAGCGAAGCTGACATGTTTTTGATTATACGTCAATTCGGCATAAATTTCGTCAGCAATGACGATCAGATCATGTTTTTTGACGACTTCTGCGATCGGTAGCCAGTCTTCATAAGTCATAATTGCCCCTGTAGGATTGCTCGGATAACATAAAATAACGACCTTGGATTTCGGTGTAATGCTAGCTTCCAGCGCTTCAGCCGTTACCTTGAACTGATCTTTTGCATATGTCTCTACCCCAACAGGAATACCTCCACCGATGGATGCAATAGGGGAGTAAGCTACATAAGATGGCTCCGGGATTAGAATCTCGTCACCGGGCACGATCAATGCACGCAAAGCAAGGTCAATCGCTTCACTTCCACCTACGGTGACAATAATCTCGTCTTTTGGATCGTACTTGGTATCAAACTGTGTATCCAAATAATCGCTAAGTGCTTCACGCAGCTTCGGCATACCTGCATTTGATGTATAACTAGTCATGCCTCTTTCAAGAGAGTATACACAAGCTTCACGCATATGCCACGGTGTTACAAAATCCGGCTCGCCTACACCAAGCGTGATGATATCTTTATTGTCGCCCACCAGATCAAAAAACTTGCGGATGCCGGATGGCGGGATCTGCTTCACAAGCGGAGCCAAATATGAGGACATTGTTTTGTTATTCCCGGTTGTCTGTTCATTCACTATCATGACACATCTTCCTTTACGGCGAGATCATGAGACGGTTGTCTTCCTGATGGTCTTCAAAAATAATCCCGTCCTGCTTATATTTTTTAAGAATAAAATTCGTCTTGGTTGACAGTACTGAATCAATCGGAGACAGCTTCTCCGATACAAAGTTAGCCACTTCACGCAGATTGCCGCCCTCTACTTCAACAAGTAGATCATAAGCTCCTGACATGAGGTACACGGACTTCACTTGCGGATAAAGATAGATCCGTTCAGCAATCCCTTCAAAGCCACGCCCACGCTCGGGTGTAATCTGAACTTCGATCAGGGCCGTCACTTTCTCATCATCGATTTTGCTCCAGTTCACTACCGTTGCATATTTGACGATGACGTGTTCTTCTTCAAGCTGTGCTACAGCAGCTTTGATTTTATCTTCCGACTCCCCCAGCAGCGTTGACAGCAGTGCGGGAGTCCTTCTCGCGTCTTCCTTCAACAGATCCAGAACTTTGAGTTGCAGATCGTTCAACTCTTTCATCGTTTTCCCTCCAGCGTCATCCAGGTTCCTAAAATGAATTAATACTTATATTACATGAATTCAACGTTGGTGCATAGACAAAAGACCGCCTGCCCTCAATTCAGGCAAGCGGTGGTATGGTCTATAGCGTCATGCTTCAAAACCCTTATCTACAGGTTACATGTAATAAGGGTTGCCGTAATTCGGTTGACGCGGAGACACATTCGGTATCTGGCTGTAAGAATTATTTTGTGCATTTTTCTCTTGCACAAATTGCTGACACTTCTGCTGTGCCTGGTGTGCTGACTGAATCTGTTTATCCACGTCCTGACGAGGTGCTTTGGCGGAAGCCGAATACATATTGTTCTGCTGCATCAGGTTAAACAGTTCACCTTGCAGTCGGAGTGTATCATTCGTCAAATCATTGAACATACTGCGAACCATAGGGCATGAAGATTCTGTTGTAGCTGTTGTGTATTCGCGCGAAGTTCGTCTCAGATCAGCAAGAATCGTTTTTAACAAATCCTGTTCTTGCATGAAATTACCGCTTTGATTATACATGTGTTTTCCTCCTATGTGCTTATTTATCGCTGCAGGCTGTCTTTAGATGTGAAGCTATTGGGATTGGGACGGTGCAAAAGATTGATGCTGATGCAACGTTTGAATCAATGTGTTCATGTGTTGCTCATGAGAGCGAACATATTGATTCAATGCCTGTTGAATAGCCGGATGTGTGGATATAGAAGCTGTAGCTGCACATTGCTTGATCAGCATCTCCTCGTTCGAGATGGAATCGGCAATGTAGTTTAATTCCTTTGGGCTCAGGGCTTGCATTTGTGAATGTTGCATGTACGTCGTACCTCCTAGATCTAAAGTTTATGCGAGTTTATTGTTACCTTGAATGACAAAACTATACCAATGTGATGACAAAGGAGTTGTTTCAGATGGATCTCGTATATGGCACACCTTACTGGCCTTCAACTTATAAATCGGATGTGGATTATCCCACGTTAAACAGCGATACCTCATGTGACTGCCTGATTATTGGCGGCGGTATGGGAGGCGCCCTGACCTCCAGGTTGCTTGCGCAGCGTGGAATCGATACTGTGGTCATTGATAAGCGAAAAATCGCGCATGGAAGCAGTTCAGCCAATACAGGCCTGCTACAATATACCAATGACAAAACGTTGACATCATGTATCAACACATTTGGAGAAGAAAAAGGGGTTCGCTTTTATCAATTGTGCCGTGAAGCCATGCAGCAGCTTACCGAAATTGCCGGAAGTTTGCAAACCGATCCCTGGTTTATTCCGCGAACCAGTTTTTGTTTTGCCAGCTCTGAAGAAGATGTTGCTATCTTGGAGGAAGAATATCGAACGTTGCAAAAGTATGGATTTGATGCAGAGCTATGGAACCCAGATCAAATTCAAAGTCATTTTTCATTCACAAAACCAGCGGCTCTTTATACAAAGGGAGATGCGGAAGTAAATCCGTTTCGCTTTGTGCAAGGCTTGTTTGAATCAGCTACTAAGCATGGGGCACGAATCTACGAACAAACCGAAATGATTCACTGTGACTATGATGATGAGGGGGTATGGTGTTATACGCCCCATGGCAAAATCCGAGCTAAACAGGTTGTCTATGCTGCCGGATATGAAACTCAGGAGATTAAAAAAGACAACGGAGCCTATCTGAAAGCAACGTATGCGATTACCACTAAACCTCTCCCCGATCTGAGCCTCTGGCATGAACAAGCGATGATCTGGGAAACAGCACGTCCTTATTTGTACATGCGCACCACGCCGGATAATCGAATTATTGCCGGAGGACTCGATGAAGAAATACCAAACAAGGATCAGCGCGAGCTTCGTGCAAAGAACCAAAGTGATGTTTTGTTAGAAGAGGTCAAATCGTATTTCCCGCTTGACGCGCTTGAGGTGGATTATGCTTGGGGTGCTGTGTTTGGTAATACACATGATGGCCTTCCCCTCATTGGTACGCATCCAGATCACCCGCACTCATACTTTGTCGAAGGGTACGGAGGGAACGGAACGGTGTACAGCATGATTGCGGCCTCCCTAATAACCGATGCCATTAGCGGCGTCCAGAATGAAGATATGAAGCTGTTTTCTCTGACAAGAACGAACAAACCATCTCCAATTTAAATTGCAAAAACGAATAGGATGAAACACAGCTTCATCGTGTAAAATGACAAAAAGGGTACAGCTAAGGGGAAAACTCCCCCCTCTTGCTGCATCCTTTTATTTTTTTTATTAACTTTTATGAATCACGTGCTGTCGTCTTGATCAAAAGTTTCCTCATAAACATCCAGCCAAAGAGCGGAAAAGCCCCCAGGATGATAATGAGCCAGATTAACACTTTAGTAGATGGGGAGTTTAGCACCGTAATCATAAATACGGTCAAGCCAAAAAGCCGCCCGCACATCAGACTGAGTTCCCTTAATACGACAAGTTCAACCCTTTTCTCCACATTTTCGCCGCTCGTGCCCATCATGTCGAAACCTGCGGAGATCATCGGCAAAATATATAGCGGCATGGCTATAGCACTTCCGATTCCCATAAAGAGAAGTGTTCCATAAGTCACTTTCCAAAGCAGAGGTAACAACACCAAAAGCAGCAGTACGGAACCTGTTAACATCCCTTTAGATCGGTAATGAGGTTTAAACCATTTTCCTGCAGCCCAGTAACTGACTAATGCCACAGCTGAAGTAATAAGAGAAAATTGTCCAAGTTTATACTCCTGGGTTGTCGCCAGATAAACAAGCAGTGCAATCAAAAAGGCAAATACCCCTTCCCGAACGCCTTGGGCAAACAGCCCCATGGAGAGCGGACGCCAAGGACTCTTTGGTGTGGATAATTGCCGAATGGGCTCTGACCAGCAGTATGTTCCACTAACTTTTCGTTTTTTCAGAAAAAAACTGAAGATCACTGCGATGATATAAATGACAAGAGATACGGTGAATATAAGCTGATATCCTGTATTATCTGCCATACGTGAAATAATGAGCCCCGAAAACCACGGCCCAACAATGCCTGTCATGGAGCCCAGCAAGCCAACCCAGCCATTAAACAAGTCCCTATTTTCTCGATCCGTCACTTCGAAATAAACGACATTAAAGGCAATCCAGAACAACCCCAATGCACAACCTAGGAGCAACCCCAGCGGCCAGATCCAATCCACCGCGCTCTTTCCCGTCCAAAGCACAAGCATATAGAAAACACCAGATAATGCTGTCCCAAGCCTCAAAGCACTCATTTTATTATGTTCCTTGACCCACTTCCCCGCGAGCCAAAACGTGATGCCAATAGCCAGTTGCTGACTGATGGTAAACCAGCCGAGCATCGCGTAATCTGGACGGCTTTTCCATAGAAACACGTTCAAAAACGTACCGGACAATGCTCCGGCTAACGCAAACAATCCATTCACGCCTAAAAGCAGAATGGATTGTCTTCCCAAAGTAATCTTCATCTGCCCCTCCTCCATCACCTGATGCCAGCTTACGTGGACAGGCGGCTCTTAAGGGTTAACGTACCCCAAGCCGGAGGAAAACATGATGAATCTTTGGTGTTGTATAAAATTAGTTTTCAAACCAATGTAATCTATTCGTGTGCACTCAGGTTCTGAATCAAACGCAAACGGTCATCCTCAGACAAACTGTATTGAACCTGGAAACAACCAGAGCACACGTAAGTCAGCACCGTAAATGGAGATGACAAGACAACGCCTTTTCCAGAAGCTGCATTAGCCATTGGTGTGAAGGTATCCTGACTCGCTGTCTGCGTTCCAGCTAGAATCATAAATTCACGGCAGTTCGGACACTCGGGTACTTCCTCTTGCTGATCCAGTTGCTTTTCTACACCTTGTTCATATTGAATCAGATCGTTGCCCTCATCTGCATATTTGTTCAAAGTACGAAGTTCTGGCAACTTCAGCTCCACTTCATCGCCCCAAAGCGAAGTCAGGTCTGAAATTTGCTCTTTGTCATTTGAAATATTTTCCATGTCGAACTCTTCTTCACTGTCATCATTCTCTTCGTCGCCGATGTTAATGTTCAGTGTACGGTAACCCTTCAATTCATTGTGACAATACGGACACTCTTCTTCCGGACCCAGTTCCTCATCCCAAACAATCTCGGTTTGGCACCAAGGGCATATCGTTGTTTCCATCATGTATCAACCTTTCTCTTTCATTTCACATAATTACGTATTTAACACATAGATCACACCGATGGCAAAAAATACAATCGATGCCGCAAACAAAATCCGTATCAATATTTTCATCATCGATCCCCCTAGATAATGCTTGCGCCAATAACAAAGGACAGTGAGACAGAAATGATCATGGATATCAATCCAACTGCACGGTTATCTGCTTCAATCTCCCGGTCAATTGAAAACACCGGCGTCAGGAACTCGAACAAAAAATAAGCAATGAGCAGCAAAATAAACCCGACAATAGACCATGTCATTGCTTCATATACAGAAGATTTGGCCTGAATACAAAAACGGAGTACGTTGCAAATTCCGAAGATTTTCCCGCCTGTAGCCATAGCCACAGCCACATTGCCTTTTTTGATCTCCGTCCAGCATTTATATTTGGTCACCAGTTCGAAGCAAGCGAGAAAAACAAGCAGCTCCATAATGGCAACCGAGAAGAAACCGAGGACCATCCCCAGCGGATGAGACAGCAGTCCGTCAATCGCTTCTTTCACTCCCCATTCTCCTTCCGAATCTGCTGTCCGACTTCACTGGACAGCAGATTTTTTTTCATTCATGTTCAGGCTATTCCAGTTCAGCGACGGTTACACCGTTGCCTCCCTCTCCGTAATTGCCTAGACGATAACTTTTAATATGTTTATGCTTCCGTAGGTAATCCTGAATACCCGTACGCAAAATTCCTGTACCTTTACCATGGATAATATACACTTGACCCAAGTTGGCGAGGAATGCTTCATCGATAAAACGATCTGCTTCCATCAGTGCTTCTTCCAAATTCGCCCCCCGTAGATCCAGCTCACTCTTCACGTTACCATCTCGAGTGCGCTTCATGCCTGTGACTGGTTTTTGCTTTGGCTGTTTTGCTGCCGGCGCAGTTTGTTGCAACTCCAAATCATCCAGCGACACCTTCATTTTCATAATCCCGAGCTGCACAACAGCATCCTTGTTTCCTGCCATCTCCACGACATGCCCCTTCTGATTCAGACTGTAAACCAGAACTTCATCACCTGGGCCAATTGCACGTGCTTTTGGAGCGGCTGTTTTATTCACCGTTTTTTTACGTTTTTCCGGCTCTGCTTCATCCAGTTGCTTGCGAGCAGCGATCAATTTATGCTCCTTGACAGAAGCACCCTCTTCCAGGGCCAGCTGACGAAGATCAGCAATAATTTTCTCCGCTTCTGCACGAGCCTTATCTACAATGCTACGCGCATCTTCCTCCGCTTTCTCAATCCGGCGATCACGCTGTTGTTCCAGCTTTTCGAGTTCGGCTTGATGGCGGCTGCGCAGTTTTTCCATATCTTGGCGAAGCATTTCCGCTTTTAGACGCTCTTGTTCAGCTGTAAGACGGTTCTCTTCGAGGGAAGCGATCATGTGTTCAATCCGCTGGTCTTCTTCTTTCACTTCACCGCGAGCGTAATCCAGAATGTACGCTGGAAGTCCCAGTCTCTCTGCAATCGCAAAAGCGTTACTGCGTCCCGGTACACCAACCAGCAGACGGTATGTCGGACTCAGTGTATTGATATCAAATTCCATGCTGGCATTAATAACACCTTTACGCTCATACGCATAAGCCTTCAGCTCACTATAGTGAGTCGTTGCTACCATGCGGCAACCTGTCTGGTGCATATGCTCTAACATAGAGATCGCCAGCGCAGAACCTTCCGCCGGGTCTGTTCCCGCTCCGAGTTCGTCTAGAAGGATGAGACTTTTGGGCGTCATATTTTTCAAAATACGAATGATGTTGGTCATATGGCTAGAGAACGTACTCAGATTCTGCTCGATACTCTGTTCGTCACCAATGTCGGCATATATTGCATCGAATACACACAGTTGACTCCCATCTTCGGCTGGCACAAACAATCCTGACATGGCCATCAAACTTAATAGACCAATCGTTTTCAACGTTACTGTTTTACCGCCCGTATTTGGTCCAGTCACGATTATAGAGGTGTAGTCGTTACCAAGCTCTACATCAATCGGAACAACATGTTCAATCGGAATCAGTGGATGACGTCCTTTTTTCAGCTTGAGGAAGCCCCGATCATTCATTCGAGGCAATGTTGCTTTCAGTTCACGGGCTAAACGTGCTTTGGCAAAAATAAAATCAAGTGATGACAGCAAATCGACATCATATAACAGCCACTCCCCCTGCTCACTGACAAGGGCCGTCAATTTTTGCAAAATGATCTCAATTTCGCGCTCTTCCCGAATCCGGGTTTCGCGTAATTTATTGTTCATAGCCACGATGGATTCCGGCTCAATGAATAGAGTCGCTCCTGAACCTGACTGATCATGAACAATGCCGCCAAAATAAGAGCGGTATTCTGCTTTGACCGGAATCACAAATCGATCTCCACGAATCGTAATGAGCTGATCTTGCAGCATTTTGGATACGGTCGAAGAACGAATCATTGAATCCAGCTTTTCCCGAATTCGTGCTTCTCCCCCCCGCAGTTCACGGCGAATCTGTGCCAGCGTTACACTCGCACTATCTGCAACCTCCGCATTATCATCAATGCAGATACGGATAGCGTCTTCAAGCTCCTTCTGTTCCGACAACTGGTCACTGATATAAAAGAGCGATGCGATCGGCTCGTCCTCATGCAGCGTTGCAATCTGACGTTTCAACCGTCTGGCTGCATGTGTCGTCGTGGAAATGCCCAGCAGTTCATGCGGGTTGAGTGTGCCCCCAATCTCGGCTCGTTTTACAGAAGCCGTGATGTCTACAATTCCGCCAAAGGACGGGGAACCTTTCAGACGCTCAAAGGCGAAAGCTTCATCCGTTTGTTGAAGCAAACGTTTTACTTCTTCCAGGTCACTATTCGGCTCAAGCTGCTCTGCTTTTTTCTTGCCCATTGATGTTTGAGCGAAGCCGGTCAATGTATTTAGAATTTTGCGATATTCTAGTGTGTGTAATATTTTCGTATCCAAGTGTACAACTCCTTCCAAACTATACCTGTATTATAACGAAAGAAACGTTGTTGCGCTATTTAACGAATCCTTCCACACATAACTTGAGGTAAGACGCCACAAACTACATGTGTCAGGATTGTGCTATTCATTTTACTCCCTTAGAGTTCCCATGTTTATGCCCAATCCAATCTGAACAAAGGAGGTAAACCCCCATGAATTTTCTGGGCCATGTCGTACGATTTATTATCGCAGCTATCGTCTTAATGGTTGTAAGCTGGATCGTTCCCGGTTTCGCCGTTGGTGGTTTCTGGAGCGCCCTGATGCTTGCATTGGTCATCGCATTACTGGGCTGGATCGTTGAAGGCATCTTTGGCAAAAGAGTGAATCCTTTTGGCCGGGGAATCGTCGGCTTTATCGTAAGCGCACTGGTCATTTGGCTAGGTCAATATGTGGTTGATCACGTTGAGGTCAGTCTTCTCGGTGCCATTCTCGCCGCATTGGTCATCGGGATTATCGATCTCTTCATTCCGGTATCCACACCGTTTGATGCCGGACGAAACTCAAAAAGCTAAAAACTGCCTGTCATACTGGCAAACGCTCTAACAAGACATCTAAACCTCGGAAGGCCGTTGGCCTGAAGAGGTTTTTCTTTTTGAACATTAGTAACCAGCAGCAACTCGATAAATTTCAATAAAACGACATACCCCACATGTCCATGCATCGGCAGATTGCGGTATGATGACTTGAGAAATCATTCAAATTTGATCCATCTCACACGTTGAAGGAGGTACATGATGAAAAAAGGTGTAACATGGCTTGCTGCCTTAATGTTAATCCTTGTTCTTGCTGCATGCGGTAGCCCCAAAGATTCAGAAGCATCCGAGCCAGAGGTTACAGCCAGTGAGCAACTCGTGATCAAGGCAAGCAACTACGAATTTGATCAACCCGAATATCGACTGAAAAAAGGCGTGCCTGTGAAGATTGTTTATGAAAACGTCAACGGAAATCACGGTTTGCTCGTGCCTGAGTTCAATCTTCGGTTGGACACCCAAAAAAGTTCCAAAGTCATTATCCCAGATAAAGTCGGAGAGTTCGAAATGTCATGTTCCGTTTTTTGTGGTTCTGGACACAGCAGCATGATCTCCAAAATTATAGTAGAAGAATAACACCTCAAGACAAGAGCCCCCGCAGCGACGGGAGCTCTTTTTGTATTATAACAAATTATGCAAGAGTTCGCTGATCAACCATCGAGGGACGAAAGAGTCTATCCGCTACGTCTGATCCTGCTCAATCAATTCAATCCATTCGTTATATTCCGTCTGTAACTTCGTATATTCATCGTGCAGCTGACGATACTCCGTATTCAACTGCTCTGCCTTTTCTTGTTCCATCTCCCGTTCAACCTGCAGCAATCGAAGCTGGTTGGCTGCCAGTTCATAACGTTCACCTATTTCGCGTAGTTCATTTTCCATGATCTGCTTCTCTTCATCAGCCTCCACTTGTTGCTGTTCCCGCTTCAAACGCTCCTTGAGCAACTGGTCTCGTTCTTGTACCAGTTCTTCGAGCTTCTCGGAACTTGCTGCACTCTCACGCTGCCACGCTGTCAATTCACTCTCGAGCGCTGTCCAGCGATCCTGCCATGCCTGCTCCTGCTCCGCCCATTCGTCAGCACGTACCTTCCATACCTGTTCGTTCTGCTCTGCCGACTGAGTTGCCTGTTCCAACTGAGAGCGAAGCTCTTCTTCACGTGTCACCAGTTGTTGAATTCGAGAAGACAGTTCCGCCTGATTGGCGGCTAGATCCTCATATTTAATTTGCCATTCGAGAGCTTCCTCTTCCGTCTGCGCGAGTTGATTCGCTTGCTCTGTATAACGCTTGGCAAGCTGTTCAGCGGACTGTCTTGCTTCGTTCAGCGATTGCTCCAGCGCATTCTTCTCCGCTTCGAGTTCACTCATCAGCGAACCAGCATTCTCTTCTCGTTGAAGAGCATCGCTGTA
The DNA here is from genome assembly GCF_050435065.1 of Paenibacillus sp. 4624. Classification (NCBI taxonomy): domain Bacteria; kingdom Bacillati; phylum Bacillota; class Bacilli; order Caryophanales; family Paenibacillaceae; genus Paenibacillus; species Paenibacillus sp. 4624. The sequence continues at coordinate 208,828 of NZ_JBNDJR010000008.1, read as the reverse complement.
ATCGTTACGGATCTGCTTATATTGCTCCTGCAGACGACTCAATTCCTCTTTGGCACCATGCAATTCATCGCGAGTATCATTTAATTCCTTATGCTGGTCATCTAACTCCTTAAGATGTTCACTCAGCTCACTACGAGTGCCCTGAAGTTCCTCATTCAATTGTTTGAGTTTCTCTTCCAGGTGCTCGTTTTCTTTCTCATAACGAACGGCTTCTTCATTGTAAAGACGTGCTTCTTCCTTCACGACAGAAAGTTCATCATGCAAGGACTGCACACCAGCCTCCAGCGTCTCATTCTGATCAGCCGCCTCGAGAATCTGATTCTCCAGATCGCCAATATCAGCGAGCCTCTGTTCAGCAACTTTTTTCCAAGATTGTTCACTTTCCGTCAATGTTGTGATCTCATTTTGTAATGTACGGACAGCTGCATGCGCTTGCTCAAGCACCTTGTGTAGTCTGCGCTGTTCTTCTTCTGATTTCGCTTCTGCTTCAAGCAAATGCTGCGCATCCTGTTCAAGCTGCGCATGCTGCTCCTGGAGTTTGCGCAGTTGAGCTGTGAGCGCTGTTTCACGATCCACTGCTTCATTATACTGATCTTGCCACTGTTGCTGAGACTCCTGTGTCTGTTTCAACGACTGCTCCGTTTCACGAAGTTTGTTTTGCAGATCATTGCTGTCTCCTCTCAACTGCTCTAATTGTTGCTGGAGCTCCGCAATTCGACGTGTCTGGGTCTCCTGTTCCTGAATACGGATCTCGTGCTCCTGTCGCAACGACTCCACTTGGGTACGTTCCGCTTGAAGCAACTGTTCTTGCTCAGAAACCACTTCCTGCGCATGTTGAAGCTGACTCCGAACCTCGCCCAGTTGTTCATTGATCTCCGTTATTCGAGCATTTGCCTGAGCGCGTTCTTCCTCCAACTGACGAGCCAGTTTACGCTGCTCTTGCTGGAGCATTTCCTCAGCCGCAGCCGTTGCCTCAGCTGTACGGGTGGCCGCTGCTTCTTGCTCTTCTTTCAATTGTTCTTCATAGAATGCCTCTTTCTCCATCCATTCCAGTTCGGATTGCTCAGAGAGAGCCTTAAACTCAGCCCGCAACTGCTCCAAGGCAGCCTGGTGCTTCTGCTCAGCGTCAGCAAGCCATGCTTCATGTTCCTGTTTCGCTTGCGCTTCGAGCGCATCTGCCTGCTTCCGTGCATTCTGTTCAGCTTGCTCCAGACGTTGCTTCATTTGATTTTCAAGTTCGCTATATTGAAGGGCCGCCTCTTCCTGCACCTGCTTCAATTTGAGTTCAGCCTGCTCCAGTTCCAAGAAGATCGCTGCTTCTGCCTCTTCTTTGGCCGCTTTTACCTGTTCTGCTGCCTGAACCTGCAGTTTTTGGCGCTCTGCTACAGCCTTGCTTTCGGCTTCCTTCAATTGTGCCGCAGTTCTGTCCTGCAACTCCTTGTACTCGGCCGAGGCTTTGGCCCGCACCTGCTGCAACTCAGCTGCAGCACGGTTCTGTGCTTCTTTAAGCTGCGAAGCAGATTGAGCCTGTACTTGTTTGAGTTGGTTTGCTGCTTTTTCCTCTGTTTCCTTTACACGTGAATTGCCTTTCGCTTCTGCCTCTTTGAGTTGTGCCGCGGCTTGTGCCTGCAGCTTCTGGATCTGATCCTTCATTTGGCTGCGCTCTTGCTCCAACATCGCATTCAGTTTGGTGATTTCAGCCTGTTTGTCTGCCGTGAGCTTTTGCAAAGCCTGCTCCGCTTCAATCTTCTGCTGGCGCACTTCAGCGAGAGATTGATCTCGTTGCTGCAATTCCTTTTGGTGTTCACTCTGAATGGCGTTTAATCGGTTCAATTCATTTCGAAGTTCTGTTCGTTCTCCCGTCAGCATCTTGAGCTCATTTCGGATCTCCTGCGTCTGAAGAGACTGCTCGGCCATATGTACGGCCGCAAGTACAGCAATACGCGGCGTGTCCAAACGGGAATGACTTTTGGAGATAGCGCTCATACGCTCATCTACCAGATTAGCTACTTGTTTCATATAATCGGCACTGCTGCCGACCAGTTTATAGGAAGTCCCGTAGATCTCTACGGTGACGCGTGTACGATCAGGTGTAGTCACAGTTGTGCCCTCCTTCAAGTCTGTATGTTGATTCTAAGCTGTAATGACAAAAAAGTCACATCGATCCTCTAATGCTAAGGATTCGATGTGACTTCAAGCAATTCCTGCTAATCTTTGTTCAAAAAATTGACTTCTGTCCTATTTGCGCAGTTCTGCGTTGAATTGCTCTTCCAGATGTGTTACGACACGCGCATGAACTTCAGTAATCTCTTCGTCGGTTAGCGTGCGCTCACGGTTCCGGTATACCAGCGCCATCGCCACACTTTTCTTGTCTTCCCCCAGCTTGCTACCTGTAAATACATCGAATACCTGTACCGTCTGCAACAGCTCCCCAGCGGATTCACGAATTGCACGAAGCATGTCACCGGCTTCAATATCTTTGCTTACCACCACAGCAATATCACGCTCCACTGCCGGGAAACGCGGAAGTTCACGATAACGAATATCCGCATCCGCTTCCTGATATATCGCTTCAAGAACAATTTCAGCAACATAAACATCATTTAGATCATATTGTTGCTGTAATTCTGGATGCAATTGACCGAGAGTACCGATCAATGTGCCTTCACCGCCGTCTTTGCCATCCAAATAGATAGAAGCAGAACGCCCTGGATGAAATCCTTCCGGACTGTTCGCTACGAAACGAATCCGCTGTTCCAGCCCCAAATAAGCAAACAAGTTCTCAAGTGCACCTTTGATGTCAAAGAAATCCACTTTCTCTGCTCCGACATTCCATTGTTGCGCTACACGATTACCCGTAAGCAACATGGAGAGTACCGGTATTTCATGAGGCTGCTTCGTCAGCTTCTCTTCCTCCGTGAAGAAAACACTGCCCACTTCAAACACAGCAAGCGAATCCTGCTTCCGGTTCATGTTGTATACAGCAGCATCCAGCATCTGCGGCAAAATGCTCGTACGCAACACACTACGATCTTCACTCATCGGCATAGCCAGCTTAACCGCTTTGCTTCCTTGTGTAAGAGCAGGGAACAGCACTGCTTTGTCTGGATGAACAAAGGAATAACTGATCATTTCCTGCCAGCCGCTGCCAGACATCAACCCACGGATGGTACGACGAATGGCTTGAGGACGGGTATATGCTCCTGGTGTAGTCGGGCCTTCGATCCACGTTGTTGGAATGTTGTCGTACCCGTATAGACGGGCTACCTCTTCGAACAGATCCACATCCATCGTGATATCCCCTCTACGAGTAGGCACTTCCACATCGAGAACCCCCTGCTCCGCATCACCACATGCAAAGTGCAACCGGGCAAAGATTGTTTTCACCTCAAGCAGAGATAGATCCGTGCCCAAGTAACGGTTAAGTCTGTTCAGAGACATTTGAATGACACGCTTCTCGGAAGATTCAGCGCCCGCTTGAACAATCCCTTGATGCACTTGGCCTGATGCATAACGCTGAATGAGTTCAGCCGCACGATCCAAAGCCGTAATCACCGCACCCGGGTCTACTTCTTTTTCAAAACGCAAGCTTGCTTCGGAACGCAGCCCCAGTTGGCGCGATGTCTTCCGAACCGTTCCGCCATCGAACTTGGCGGACTCCAAGAGCAGATTCACGGTGCTTTCCGATACCTCGGAATTTTCACCACCCATAACTCCAGCGATGGCAACAGGCTTCACGCCGTCGGTAATCAGCAGCATATGCGGTTCCAGCTTACGCTCCTGTCCATCCAACGTCACAATCGTTTCGCCTTCATGTGCCATACGCACTTCAATACGTCCGTTCTCCAGCTTATCTGCATCAAATGCGTGCAGCGGCTGACCATATTCCAGCATGACATAATTCGTAATGTCCACGATATTGTTGATTGGACGAACACCAGCTGCCATGAGACGGTTTTGCATCCACAGCGGGGAAGCACCCAGTTTGATGCCAGTCACATAACGAGCTGCATAATGGATGCATTGCTCCTGAGCTTTGATCTCTACAGAAATATGATTAGCCGCTTCATCACCAGCTTCGACCAGCTGATCTTTCGGATTCGGCAACGTCACTTCGCGTCCCAGGATCGCACCCACTTCGTATGCTGCACCCCGCATACTCAAGGCGTCGGAGCGGTTCGGCGTCAAATCCAGTTCCAGCACATGATCATCCAAGCCAAGCACCTGGCTAATTGGCGTGCCAACCTCTGTGTTTTCCGGCAGAACAAGAATACCTTCCTGTTGCTCTTTAGGCAGCAATTTGTCGTTCATGCCAAGCTCTTTGGCAGAACAAATCATACCAAGCGATACCACGCCGCGCAGCTTCGCTTTTTTAATATCCAGCCCGCCTGGAAGCTTTGCACCAACAAGGGCTACCGCTACCTTTTGACCCGCATCCACATTTTTCGCGCCACATACGATCTGCAGCTCTTCCTCTTGCCCTGCATCAATTACACAGACATTCAGCTTGTCCGCGTCCGGGTGTTTCTCCTTACTCTTCACGTAACCAACAACAACCTTGTTTACCCCTTGGTTGCGGTTCTCCACAACATCAATCTCGATCCCTGCACGGGTGATTTTCTCTGCCAGCTCCTGTGGTGTTACACCTTCAAGGGCAATATAATCAGACAGCCAATCTGTCGATACTCTCATGCACGTTCACTTCCTTAATCTTTGTATTAGTTTTGACGTTCATTGACGTTCAATATCATTACAGCCGTCCGAATTGTTTCAGGAACGTCTGATCACTGTTATAGAAATGACGAATATCATCTATGCCATACTTCAGCATTGCGATTCGCTCTACACCCATACCAAAGGCAAAGCCACTGTATTTCTCCGGGTCATATCCGCCCATCTCCAGCACTTTCGGGTGAACCATACCGCCGCCCAAAATTTCGAGCCAGCCTGTTTGTTTGCAGACACGGCATCCGCTACCACCGCATTGTACACAAGTGACATCGACTTCCGCACTTGGCTCGGTGAACGGGAAGAAGCTTGGACGCAGACGAATTTCCGTGTGGGCGCCGAACATTTCACGCACAAATTGCAGCAACGTTCCTTTCAAATCACTCATACGAATGTTTTCACTGATTACAAGGCCTTCGACTTGATGGAACTGGAAGGAGTGTGTGGCATCGTCGTCATCGCGGCGATATACTTTACCCGGGCAGATGACTTTGACAGGCACCTCACCTTTCATGCTTTGCATCGTACGAACCTGTACCGGAGAAGTATGCGTACGCATCAACAGATCCTCAGTAACATAGAAGGAATCCTGCATATCGCGCGCCGGGTGGTTCTTTGGCAGATTCAGGGCTTCGAAGTTGTAATAGTCCATCTCCACCTCAGGACCTTCTGCTACGCGGTATCCCATACCGATGAAAATATCTTCGATCTCCTGCACTACTTTGGTCAGCGGATGCAGTCCGCCTTGACGTCCACGGCGCCCCGGCAAGGTTACATCAATTTTCTCGGATTGAAGTCGCTTCGCAGTCTCTTCCTTCTGGAATTGCTCCTGCTTGCTGTTGATCACCTCTTCAATCGCTCCACGAACCTCGTTACCCACTTGTCCAATGACTGGACGCTCTTCCGCACTAAGTGCACCCATGCCGCGCAGAATCTCAGTCAATGCCCCTTTTTTGCCCAAATACTTTACACGCAGATCAGCCAGCGTCTGCGGATCGTTAACGCCAGACAGCTGTTCCAGCGCTTCGATCTTCAATGCTTCCAAACGTTCTTTCATGTGTAATTGCCTCCTTTAAATGCTGTTATTGCAACAAAAAAAGGCCTTTTCTCCCCAAAAGGGACGAAAAGACCGTGGTACCACCCTTGTTAGACTCCCGTTGTCACATTGCAACAAGCTCTGCAACACGTTCTGTCTCACTTTGTACGGAATAACGACCGTTAACCGTTTACCCCTACTGTCGTCTCTGTGTCTGCACACATCATCAGGTTCAGGGAACCGCTCCGGAGTGAATTTCGGCAGCCTGGTTCTACAGAAACGCTCTCAATCTACGGCGCTTCCTCCCTGTCCAGAGGCACTGCTTACTTGTCTCCATCAATACGTTTGTTCAAATTAAACTAACCTTTATCGATACCAATGATCGATGATCGTTCATTATTATATGCAAAATACGGTGAAATAGCAAGCATGCCCCGTTGCTAATTTGCAGATGCACCTTGATTTCTCAGCTCCTTCAATCGTTGCTGAATGACACGAATCTCGGCTGATTCTCCCTCCATCTCTGCCGCAGGCTCCGTGAGCGAAAGGCGTTCTCGTTCTGTTCCTGCAGGGCTTACGGGAGAAAGCAACTCAGACAGTCTCATCTCCAGCCGCAGACGCTCATCATCCGAATCACGTGTGTCCAGTGCAGATTCCCGTAGTTGCACCGTTTGCTCCCAATCCGCCACGCCTCCCTCAAAAAGTGATATCGTTCCATCGGGCTTCAAGTCACATAGACGATTCGCCAGCGTTCGGACTAACATCCGGTCATGAGATACAATAACCAGTGCACCGGAGGCTTCTTTTAGCACATTTTCCATCACTTCCTGCGTGTCAATGTCCAGATAATTCGTTGGCTCATCGAGCACCAGCAGATTGGCGCCGCCGAAATACAATCGTAGAAATGCCACCCGGCATTTCTCCCCCATGCTTAAATCCCCAATCCGTTTAAATACATCTTCTCGTGAAAATAAAAAACATCCCAGGATGGTACGAGCACCACTCTGCGTCATCGAAGGGAGGGCAAGTAAGCTGTCCAGCAGTGTTGCATTCTCAGGCAAGCCCTCCAGCTCTTGTGAGAAATAACCGATCCGAAGCTGGGGATGACGGCTCACTTTTCCCTGCGAAGGTTGAAGCTCTCCAATCATTAATTTCAACAGTGTGCTCTTGCCTGTACCATTTGCTCCACGCACGGCAAGCCGGTCCCCACGCTCAACGGCAATCCGCAAATCGTGAAGAAACGAGTGCTTAGGATCGTACGAAAAGTTTACTTCCTCCAGCGCCAGAAGTTGACGAGCCCCGATTGAGCTCATCTGTAGCTCCATGTTCAGTTTGGCGGCTTCACGCGGTTTATCCACCCGCTCATTCTCAAGCCGCTCTAGCTGCTTCTGTTTGGCGTGGTAACGCGAAATATTTTTGTTCGCTCTCGCCTTGTAGAAACTCTGGGTAATCTTCACCTCTTGGCCGCCTGCCTCATTATGAGCCTTGTGAAACCACTGTTGATAATTACGAATCGTTTCCTCCAGCGCTTTTCGTTCCAGTTGCTGTTTGCGATATATCGTCTCCTGTTCCTTCAACTCCCGCTCTTTATGCCCCTTGTAATCGGTATAACCACCTCTATATTTCGTCAGTTTGTCTGCGCTAAATTCAATTACACTGGTTGCTACCCGGTCAATAAATGTCCGGTCATGGGATACAAACAGCACCGTACCCTCGTATGCAGATAACCAGGCTTCGAGCCAACGCATGCTCTCTTCATCCAGATGATTGGTCGGTTCATCCAAAATTAAAAACTTGGGCTTGCTAACCAGCAGTCCAGCGAGGCGCGCTTTTGTTTTCTGACCACCGCTAAGTGATTGATAAGGCCTGCTCCAGTGTTCCGTGCTTAACCCGAGGCGTGTTAACACTTTCTCCACCTCTGTTTCCCACATGTAGCCGTTCAGTTGCTCATATTCCTCCAAAAAACGGGCATATTCGTCCAGCAAAGCGGTATCTTCGGCAGCATCAGCGTCACTCAATCGCCGCTCCAGTTCTTCAAGTTTTCGCTTGACCTCGTCAATCCTCCCACTCTCCCGCCTTACTGCATTCAATACGTTTATTCCACTCGGGACCTCCGAACGTTGACGCATGAAGCCCCATTCCGGGAGTGGAAGATGACGATCAATCCGTCCATCCCCTTGCTCTTCACCGAGTATAATCCGTAAAAGTGTCGTTTTGCCGCATCCATTGCGTCCTAAAATGGCGAGCCGTTCGCCTTCGTTAATTTCAAGGTTCAATCCCGCAAACAATTCATTACCGTTCCATTCTTTTGATACTTCATGCAAGCGCACCAATGTCGTCATGAGTCCTCATCCTTTCTTGAACAAAAAAATCAAAAAAACCGCTGGCATCAGCCGGCGGTTTAACAATTCGTTATGGAATCAAGCATTCAAAATGCAGATATGAGGTCAAATATAGCATGAACAAATACACCCTAATAAGGGTATACGCAAGCTAAATTGCCTGCTGGTTTCATACTTTTCCCATAGCTGAATTTGGACACACGAATCCCCTCATTGCTCAGCCGCTCGGCTGACTGCGTCATACAACAATCTGCAGTTAACTGGGGTTCACTTCATGTGTCTTACTTCATGGGACGTATGGTTACCTCTCATTCATGTGTAGTATCAATTCTCCGTTATTGTACCAGATCATTGGAAAAAAGCAAAGGTCAGCATGTCATTGTCTGTATCTAAATTTCAAAAAAAAGAAAAAACCCTTGATAACCAAGGGTTTTCCGGGTACTACTGTTAAGCGGGTGATGGGAATCGAACCCACGCTATTAGCTTGGAAGGCTAAAGTTCTACCATTGAACTACACCCGCAAGATGAACAATCGGGACGACACGATTTGAACATGCGACCCCCTGGTCCCAAACCAGGTGCTCTACCAAGCTGAGCTACGTCCCGTTAAATTCCGAATGGAAGTTAACAGTGATTTTACAAAACTTAATATACCACGATCCGCACTAACGTGCAAGGTGAATCAGCAGTTTTCTTCCTAAAACTGGATACGAGAAAGGCAGGAACGCTCTCGCGACCCTGCTACTTCTTATCCTGCCGGCTTGTCAATATCTCTTAAGAACCTTTGCTCAAAGTCCGCCGCTTCAATCGGCTTACCGAAAAAATACCCTTGTGCCTCATGACAATGCTGATTTCGGAGAAACATCATCTGTTCCTCGTTCTCAACACCTTCTGCTGTAACCTTGAGTTGTAAATGGTGTGCCATCGAAGTAATCGTTGATACAATAGCAGCGTTATTGCTGTCTTCCATGATTTCATTCACAAATGATCGGTCAATCTTGAGCCGGTCAATCGGCAAATCCTTGAGATAATGGAGTGAGCTGTATCCCGTGCCAAAGTCATCAATACTAATATGTACACCAATCTCCTTAATTTTATGAAGCTGTTCAAAGGCCCGATCTTTGTCAAACGTCATGCTCTCCGTAATCTCCAGTTCAAGCCATACCGGCTCAAGTCCCGTTTCCCTCAGAATACTGTTGATACTCTCAAGCAGATGGGAATGTCTGAACTGTCTCATCGATAGGTTAACGGATACACACAGTTTGCGATATCCCGCTTCCTGCCATAGCTTGTTCTGTGCACAAGCCTGTCGGAGCACCCATTCTCCGAGCGGAACAATCAGTCCACTCTCCTCGGCCAGCGGAATAAACTCTGCGGGTGACACTGAACCGCGCTGCGGATGTTGCCATCTCACAAGAGCTTCCATGCCTACGATCAGTCCGCTTTGCAGATTCACCTGGGGCTGGTATACCAGATAAAACTGCCCCCGAGCCAGTGCTTTGCGCAAATCATTTTCAAGTTGCAATCGTTCCTGAGCTTTCATCTGCATGGCATGTGCATAGCGGTTAAGTTCAATTCCCTGTTCCTTCGCACTATGCAGAGCCGTGTCGGCGTTCTGAATAATCTCTTGTGGAGACTCTCCATCATAAGGAAAGATGGCCATGCCTATGCCCAGCGTAAGATGATATTCGTTCCCATCCACCATAACCGGTTTTTCAAAGAGCTGCAGAATCGACCGTGTCCGGCGTAACGCTGTATCTGTACTGTAGAAGTCCGTCATGGTTAGCGCAAATTCGTCTCTCCCTAGACCAAACACCTCTTCTCCCGGGAGAGATGAATGATTCAATCGCTGTCCAACCTGACGCAGAACCCGGTTAGCCGCTTGTTGCCCAAGGGAGTCATTTATGGTTTTGAAACGATTAATGTTGAGCACAAGTACACCGACGAGTTTTTCCTCCACAACCGCATCATCCAGCATGAGTTGAAGGCGCTGGCTTAGGCGGCGGCGATTCGGAAGGCCCGTGACATCATCATGGTGGGCAATGTAATTCATTTTGGCCTCAGCGGCCTGTTGTTGCAGGAATGGGGTGTCAACTACAGATGCATAGAGCCCCTTTTGAATGAAAAAGTATCCCAAACAATTGCTGAGCATACCAAGCAGCAGATTGAGATCGTCCACTACACTTGCAGTCACGAAATACGCCTGACCTAGCAAAAAACAGAACATGCCATTAAGGATAGGTGGTAGATCGGCGTTTTTTGTCTTTTTCCACTGCACATACAGAACAACAGCCCCAGTAATATACAGCAGTCCTGCAATCCAATGCAGGCGAGTGAATGCTTTACCAAGCAAATGACCATCAAGCATCTCGGGCAGTAAACTCCACTCTTGAATAGAACAGATGTACAAAATCAGAAAGACTCCTAGGGTAGCGCTGAACAGAAGAAATTTGCGCGGTAATGCAACTTGCTTCTCGTGCACGGTGTATATAAATAACAGTCCCACTGAACAAACCAGTGATCCCATCGTTGACATCATTAATGAAAAATCGGATTCCATCATCGCTCTGTTAGGAACGTCTTCTGCAAATGAAACGATGTGCACCAGTTCAAAAAGACCTATCATTAAAAAGAGTGTTGTCAGTAACACTCTGCGCAGCGTCAATTTTTGAGTTTGAAATAGCCAGCTTTGATTATAAATGCCAATACAGGCAGCCGTTGCAGCGAATCCACCTAGAAGCGTTATCACCGGGTAACCCGAAAAAACCAGATCAGAGCCTGAAGAAGAACGAAACCATTGACTTACGAGGAAAAACAATAAGCCGCCGATGGCGACCCAACCTATGTGACTCTGACCTTGCATTTTAAACTTCATGCCATGTTTTCCTTCCCGGGATCACTATCCTGAAATACGTGTACAACTGAATTCTGTTGATCTGATTCACCAAGTATATTACACATTTCGACAAAAACATATATTGACCACTGTTTAATTTAATCTTCCATATTTTCTATCTGGTACATAATAACATTTAAATCCCTATTCGTGAACTAAAAAATAGTTATAAGTAGGAATATCTATTCATAAAAATGAGTGAAAACAAGGCATAAAGAACTAAAAAAACATGGACCTCAGGTTAGAGACCATGTTTTTTTCGAATTTACAACTGTATTTAAGACTATTTTTATTTATCGAAGTTTACTTCAGGCGTTGTTAGCTTATCGTAGAAGTCAACGACTTTGTCTTTGTTCTCCGATGAACGAAGTGCCATAGCCGACCGTGGGTGCTCGTCCAGCGTCCCTGTAATCATGTAAGGCAGGATATAACCCCATTCTTCTTTTTCTCTCAGTGGAACCATAAGTTGTTCCAATACCTCAAGCACTGGACGTAGATTATACTTGGTTCCTTTCAAATGAGCTACCAGCAGTTCTGTTGGGCAGTTTCCAGCTGCGCGGCCCATACCGTATACAGAAGCATCGAGCAATTCAACTCCAAGTTCAGCGGCTACGAGCGTGTTAGAGAACGCAAGCTGCATGTTGTTATGCGTGTGAACGCCAAGACGTTTATTTGGAAGATGCGTCTTGAACTTCTCCACCAAATATTTCACATCGTTATGATCCAGGCTGCCGTAAGAGTCTACGATATATACGACATCAACCGAGCTCTCCTTGATCAATTCAAAAGCTTCCAGCAATTCATTCTCCATAACATTCGAGAGTGCCATAATATTCAGTGTCGTTTCATAACCACGATCATGGAATGTTTGTACCAGTGCAAGCGCCTTGTCCACATCTTTACTGTAACAAGCAACACGAATCAGATCCAGCATACTCTCACTGCGTGGCAAAATATCGTTCTCATCTACACGTCCTACATCCACAAGTGCAGACAGTTTGGTGTTGCCTTTTTGCGGAATGACTTTACGAAGAAAATCATCATTCAGGAAGCGCCAAGGTCCGGCATCTTCGGAGCCTTTAAGCAACTTCGGCGAATTTTTGTAGCCAATTTCCATATAATCAACGCCAGCTTCATTCAACCCTGCATACAGCTTTTGAACAAAGTCGACGCTAAAGTCCCAATTATTCACCAATCCACCATCACGAATGGTACAATCTACAATTTTACTATGATTTGTCTTCATTAATGTCTGCTCCTTTTCTGACCAACTTGTGTATTCCTCTCATGATACTTGAACGTGACAAGAAAAGTAAAGGGATTCCGGGCTTATTTACGGTAAGATTTCCAGATTCGGTCCATATCAATCATATCAGGGTTCTCATCATCTTTCTTCCCGTAGCGCACAGCATTGTAGACTTCAGGAAGCCGCGTTGCCAACTCTTCCTCTGTACCCTCTTTACTCTTAGGATAACTCTCTTTAATGCTTTCCGCTGTCTCCAGCGGCGTATACGACTTCTCAACCTGTACTCCGCGATCCATCGCATTGCTTACCCATACCCGATAATAGTATCGAATACGCTCTCCAGCCTGAATGGGAACAGGTTCCTTTTTGCGGAACCATCGTTTACGAACCTTCGCGGGCACTTCCAGTGTTTCGCTGATATCCACATACTCTGTTTTCGGTTCCTGCCTTTTCTGCACAGGCTGTAACAATCCTTTGAAACGCTCCGCCAGTTTATCCATGATCGTCCTGCCCAGTTTGACCAAAAGCCATAAAATCACAGCCGCCGCTGCCCCAAAAACGATCCATCCGAGGATTTCCCAGAATACGGAAGGTTCCGAAGGCAGGCCTCTTAATTCATCCGGCAGGTTCATCGGCTCATTTGGCATCTCCGGTGTAAGTGGCGGTTCCTGAGGTGAAGAAGTCCCGAACAGTCCTCTGATCCACGCAAGGAGACGATCCTGCAATGGCGCAAGCCATGCAGCAAGACCGGGAAAAGCACCTATACCTGCAATAATGATTAACATCCATATGATTCGAAGGTGGTTTGCCCGTGTGAATTCCCGCAGTACCAATCTGCGCTTGCCATCATTAAGAACCGCACGATCCAGTTGTGCCCTGTATTGCCCCACAATCCAACATCCAAAACTGATGACTCCAGCAGCATAGATGTAACCCGTGTACATCATAACAGGTAACATGAATTCGATCTGCGTTGCCGCGATTGTGGATACAATGGCACTGATTACACCCACGAGTTGCAGGCGCCACAGCCTGTTGGAATGAAAAACAGGATCAAAATGCAACCCTGTGTATGCCGCAATAAATAAACCTACTCCAAGCGTAATGATTTCTGGAAGTGAAAGCGTGAGCAACATCCCCGAAACCCATGCGAACAAAATACAGATAACAACTGCCATTAGACCTCGAACGAAAGCGCTCTTCTCTATAACACTCGTAAATCGATGCTGAATCCATAGGCCGAGCAGGCCTGCCATAACATATAAACCAAACAACAGATATGGAAAATAGCCACTGGTATACAACGATGTGATCGTAAAGATTGGAAACAGATATATCCCTATCGAAAAAACAGGCAACATGGATATAATATGTGTTCGCTTCATTGCATCATTTTCATTCATGCGCCCACCGCCCCTGCATCACGCTTCAACTGTTCTACAGGCAAAATCGTTACCCGATGACCCTGATCATGCAGACGTCCGATTTCATGTTCCATGGCAGCCGAAACATATGATGTAATCAACAAATAACTGCGAATCTGCTGCCCTTCTTCATTCAATCGTACTTCATCTTGCAAAAACTGCTCCATGGGTACCAAACACTTCAACTCAGTTTCAGCCATAGCTTCCAGCAACATCTCCAGATGAGGTGTACCGTAATCTGGTTCAATACGAAGCACATCGCGTCCCCCACCTACACGGTAGCCGTTATGTGCAAAGCCAGCAGGCAAACCTTTGCCAATGGCCTCTACTGCTGCAGTGGCTGCGTAGCGGAGTGACTGCTCAATCAGCTCAGGCCTAGTCACCACACTCCACATCTCAGCAGAGTCCTGTATATTCACTATAATCCATGACTGGGGATCTGCGGTCCAGCCTTGCTTGTACACCTGAAGTTCGCCTGTACGTGCACTTGCTTTCCAGTGAATACGATTCATTGGATCACCAGCCCCGTAAGGCCGCACCCCCAGAATTAGAAACGGGTCTTCCACAATCCAGCGAGAAACCTCCACCTCTCCTTGCCATACCTGATAGATGGCTGGCATATCTTCAGTGTTAACCAATGAAGGATATACAATCATCGTCATCTGCACAGGAATCGGCTTTGAGGAACGCCATACTCCAAATAAATCTCCACCAGTCATGGTAGCTGTATCCATCGTAAACACTCCACGTTTGGAGCAAACAAACGGATGCTTGCGGGTAATCCGATTATATGGTTTTAATGTAAAAATACTTTTATGGTTCTGATAAATATTACCCTGACTAATATCCATACCTGAACCTGAATGAAATACAAATGAAGCCGGCATCATTGCTTCAAGTCTAAGCCACGGTACAGAAATTCGTTTTTCATTGGATATCGTTTCGATCATCTGCAGTTCATCACCAGCGTAACACCGTGTTTTGCTGAACTGCCTGCTGTATTTGAGATTTCGCAACACAGGCCGTCCAAACCATATGCCATGCAGCACAATCACTAAACTTCCAACAACGACAAGCCATAGAAGTGCCATAAGCCTAACGTCCGCCTGTAGTAAGTGTCTCGGTTGGTACCTCGGTTTCGGTCAGAATCTGTTGAATGATGTGTTCCGCAAGTCCTTCTTGCTGTCTGATTCGATTACGAAACACCAGACGGTGAGCCAGCACAGGCTCTGCCAGTAATTTAATGTCATCAGGTACAACATAGTCTCTGCCGTGAAGCGCAGCCCATGCCTGACTTGCCTTAAGAAGCGCCTGCGCCCCCCGTGGACTAACGCCCAGAGACAGTTCAGGATGTTTTCTCGTTGCTTCAGTGAGCTGTACAATATAACGCAGGAGGTCCTCGTTTACGTTAACCGTTTTATACGTTTCTTGTGCTTTCAGAAGTTGCTCGCGAGATATAATGGAAGACAGATCATCTACAGAGCGGCTAGCAACCGTTCTTCTCAGAATCTCTACACTTTCTTCCCCGGACGGATACCCCATACGAATCTTCATCATAAATCGATCCATCTGTGCTTCAGGTAACGGAAATGTTCCTTGATTATCAATAGGATTCTGAGTGGCGATCACGATAAACGGCCGCTCGAGCTGCCTTGTTGAGCCATCAATACTGATCTGGCGCTCTTCCATACATTCGAGCAAGCTGGACTGTGTGCGTGGAGTTGCCCGATTGATCTCATCTGCCAGCACAAGATTCGCAAACAGCGGACCGGGCCTGAATTCGAAATCTCCTGATTTTTGATTATAGAAATGAATACCCGTCAAATCGGATGGCAGCAAGTCAGGTGTAAACTGGATCCGTTGAAAAGTGCAGTCTAGTGACGACGCCATCGATTTGGCAATCATTGTTTTACCTGTACCCGGGACATCTTCCAGAAGCACATGACCTGATGCAATGATCGCTGTCAGAATCAGTTCCACTGTATGTGTCTTTCCCACAATTACTTTGCCTACATGTTCGATGAGTTGCCCGTTCATAAGCTCCATATTCTGAATATTCAAAACGATCCCTTCCTTCCGTGATGCATATGTATTCGCATTCATTTCTAACTATAACCCTAATCGCACGAACAAAAAACAAAGGAATCGGCAAATACCGATCCCTTCTGATATCGTCTGTGTCAATTCACTAATGGAAGTTTGATCATAAAGCTGGTGCCTTCGCCTTTTTGACTATCAACAGAGATGGTGCCTCCATGATTTTTAATAATACGATAGCTTACGGAAAGTCCGAGACCCGTCCCACTTTCTTTTGTCGTAAAGAAAGGATCGAACAACCGTACCAGCGTGTTATGATCCATACCTCTTCCGTTATCCGTGATCGTAATTTGCACAAAATTATTGTCCGTGGCTGTCGTGATTCGGATCAAGCCTGTATATTCTTCACCGACTTCTTCAATCGCGTCCATTGCATTTTTGACCATATTCAGAATGACCTGTTTGATCTGCTTTACATCAATGGATACATTAAGCGGGGTGTCATCCACCTCAAGCAGAATTTCGCATCCTTTCATCAACCCTTCACTCTCGGTCAATAGAACGACCTCTTTCAGCAAAGATTCTACGGTCATGACCGTTTTCTGCGGAGCCGAAGGTTTCGAGGAATTCAGAAATTCATAGATAATGTCATTTGCCCTGTCGATCTCGGTGAGTATGATTCTGGCATATTCGTCTTTACCCAGCTGCAACAGATGGGGCCGAAGCAACTGGATGAATCCGCGAATGGCTGTTAACGGGTTACGAATCTCATGAGCAATCGATGCGGAGATGCGGCCAAGCATAGCCAGTTTATCGTTTTGATAGGCTGTCTGCTCGATCTGCTTGTAATCCGAAACATCCTTGACACTAAAAAGAAAATCGCCATCCATCTGATCGCCATAGGTCACGGTCACGAGCCAGTGCCTTCCATACTCATCCGTCAGCTCATGATAACGCTTACGATGAAAGATCGTTTCCCGATAAATTCGTAAAATTTTCTTTTTCTTGAATCGACTCATTTGGGGCAAACGCAACATCTGCATTAACGTGCATCCGCTTAACAGATCCCTCGGCAACTCCAGCAATTTAGCCATCTGTACGTTAATAAACGTCAACACCCCATGATGATCAAATAACATAATACCGCTATCCATGTGTTCTAGCACATTTTCATACTTATTGTTATCCAGATGTACTTGAGGAAGCACATCCGTTGGTTGAGGCGCTATATCCTGAAATTCACGAATCACTTCAGGTTCCTCCTTTTCACGTAAATGATAAACTTTGCCGTTCGGACATCATATCATCACAGAAACAGGAAGGGCCGATTTTTTGTTGATTACCGGGTCCCTTTCATCAGGGGGCTGAGCCGAAAATATGGATGGCATATCCGGAACGTAAGCTGGTCTAATCCGGTTCATTACAAAAAGCCCGGAAAAATCATATACGTTTTGTTCCTTTCTAACCTTCTCCAATTCCCAAACGAATACCCTTCAATTGCTCCGCCTCTTTTCCAAGTCTGCTTTTATCATAGACAAGTTTAGGGAATAGAGTCAATCGGAGAAAGTGTCGAATGGAAATTATTTTGCAAAAACAACAAAGGTTTATCTAAAAAATACAAAAAACGAAGCCGTATCGCCCTATTGGGAAATCAGCTTCGTTCAATATTGTGTAATTCGGATATTTGTCTATCCATGTCACATCTCACTGCAATCTATAGCCCGGTCTTGTTATGCTGAATTTTAAGTTTTCGTTGACTCATGACGGCAAGGCGGCGTTTCAATTCGCTTTCCCATTTCTCATCCTTCATTTCCTTGGCGAGCCGCAGCAGATCCAGTGACATATCAATCTGACGCTGAACGATCACCATCGCATCTTCGCTTTCACGGTTTACACAATTTTCGAAGATGGCATCCTCGTCTTCGGTCACATAGTCTTGAAAATCAATTTCAGAAGCCCCGTCGCCATGCGCATACTCAGCAAGAATTTCATATTCATTCTCAACCTTGTAATGCACCTCAACCCGGTGACATACCGGACAAAACAGCAGGGGAACATTATGAACCTGGGTGCGGTAATGCTTCAGCGTGCCCTTCGTTCCTACCATACTTGCCCCACAACAGTAACTCATTTTTGTTCACCCTCCTTATTAGGTGCCGGGAATTTAATGAATATACCCCCGTGCACTTGAAAACTTCCGAAAGGGAATCGTTCAAACAGTGTATCACATTCATATGCAAATTATAAATGCGGATTACCGGAATCACTTAAAATACCGGGTTTCCATACCCTATTCGCCTTACAAGCCTTCAATTCCTCTTTCTCTTATAAAAAAGAAGATCTTCTTCTATTACATTATTAACACGTCTGACAGCTTGTTCAAACACCTTCATTAAGTTAACGTTATACTTTTGAAAAAGGTTGCAAAAAGCCCTCAATCCCGAGTGGGATGAGGGCTTGAACATCAATCGTTCAAGTAAACCCGGCTTACAGGTTGCTGTCGCCTGGTTTCCAGTTCATTGCACACAATCCACCGGATTGAAGTGCTTGCAGTACGCGAAGTGTTTCTTCAACACTGCGGCCTACATCGTTGTGGTTAACGACTTGATATTTCAGTTCGCCTTCTGGATCGATGATGAACAGACCGCGCAATGCTACGCCTTCTTCTTCGATCAGAACGCCGTAATCTTTAGCTACTTGCTTCGTGATATCGGAAGCGAGCGGGAAGTTCAACTGACCAAGACCATTGCTGTCTTTAGGTGTGTTGATCCATGCTTTGTGGCTGTGCACGGAGTCTACGCTCACGCCAAGAATTTCTGTATCCAAAGCTTTGAATTGCTCCGAAGCATCGCTCAAAGCTGTAATTTCAGTTGGGCACACAAATGTGAAGTCCAAAGGATAAAAGAAGAATACAAGCCATTTGCCACGGTAATCGGACAGTTTAACGGAACCAAAATCTTGTCCGTCTCCTGATACTGTTTCCATTGCGAAATCTGGTGCTGGTCTACCAACCAAACGTTCTGCCATAACTAAAAATTCCTCCTTTGAGATTATGTAAGCATCCATATGGATTGCTCATCATCAGGATACACGCAAGCGCTTGTCCTGTCATTAAATTTGTTGATACTTGTTCTCAAGTACAAATAAAATGTTATCATCCGTACTTCTCAAAGTCAAGATTATAAACGTTATTTTTTTATAATAATTATAAATAAGAAATTTTCGTGTCGAATTTATGGTGAAAATGAGAAAGGAACAGCCCTTTGCATTCTCCACTATTAGAAACCAAAAGACGGTCTACTAGGGCATCAAAGGGCTGTTTCTTATACGAACTGCAGGACTGTATCCTGAGATCTGTTAATGTCTCAATAAGTGGACAAGGCTGGAATGAAACTTAAGCCTTTTTTTGAATAGCTGCAACAATCAGATCGCCCATTTCGGTCGTACTGATCGATTTGCTCTTATCAACAGCAATGTCACTTGTACGGTGGCCCGCATTCAGTACGTTCGCTACCGCTTCTTCAATCGCATCTGCACCTTCTGCATAGCCAAACGTTGTACGGAACATCAACGCGAGTGACAAGATGGTAGCAATCGGGTTAGCCAAGCCTTGACCCGCAATATCCGGCGCAGAGCCGTGTACCGGTTCATACAGACCGAAGCTTCCTTCACCCAGCGATGCCGAAGCGAGCATACCGATGGAACCTGTCAGCATAGCTGCTTCATCACTCAGGATGTCACCAAACATATTCTCTGTTACGATGACGTCAAAGCTTGCCGGACGACGCAACAACTGCATTGCGCAATTGTCTACAAGCACATGCTCCAGTTCAACATCCGGATAATCTGGAGCTACACGGTTAACCACTTCACGCCAGAGGCGGGATGTTTCCAGCACGTTAGCCTTGTCGACAGAAGCCAGTTTTTTGCGGCGACCTTGAGCGATCTCAAATGCTTGACGAACGATGCGCTCTACTTCCGCAACATTGTAAGCACAAGTGTCCACGGCCTCTTCACCTTGGGCACTCTCACGTCTGAACTTCTCGCCAAAATAAATTCCGCCGGTCAGTTCACGAACAACCATCAGGTCTGTCCCTTCAAGTACTTCCGGTTTCAGCGTGGATGCGTCTTTCAAACAGTCAAACACAACGGCCGGACGCAGATTGGAGAACAGTCCAAGCGCTTTACGAATACCCAGCAGTCCTGTTTCAGGACGCAACTCCTTACTGTTATTATCCCATTTTGGTCCACCTACAGCTCCGAGCAACACTGCATCTGCATTTTTACATACAGTCAATGTTTCTTCTGGAAGCGGTGTGCCTTTCTCGTCAATGGCAATACCACCAAACAGCGCGTGCTCTGTTTCAAAACGATAACCGAACACTTCCTCCGTACGTTTCAGAACTTTTTCCGCCTCAGCCACAACTTCAGGACCAATTCCGTCACCTGCGATTACTGCAATTTTTTTCACGTCTGCCATAGGTTGTCCACTCCCTCATCTTCATTCATCACTGATTCGCTCATGTTAGCGTTTCTGTGTAAACATCGTCTCATAAATAACTCTCTTCTTTGTATCATATTCTACGGTCATTTGACCAAGATATACAATCTATGACTTTAATAGTTTTTACCTATAAGAAGGATCATGACAAGCTTCGATGTTGTTCGCCAGTTCAGGGTAAGGTAAAATATAGCTGAAATCAAATCAGGGATGCTGGAGGGATGTTTAACATGCAATATTCGTATTTGGGTAAATCAGGCCTTAAGGTCAGCCGTATCTGTCTTGGTACGATGAATTTTGGACCAGCCACGGACGAGAAAGAAGCTTTCCGCATTATGGATGCAGCTCTGGATGCCGGCGTTAACTTTTTTGATACCGCTAACATTTATGGTTGGGGTGAAAATTCCGGTCTCACCGAAGAAATCATCGGACGTTGGTTCAAACAAGGCGGAGGCAGACGTGAAAAGGTCGTGCTTGCCACCAAAGTCTACGGTTCCATGCATGATGAAACAGATGGCCCTAACAACGAAGCCGGTCTCTCCGCATATAAAATCAGACGTCACCTTGAAGGCTCTCTTCAACGTCTGCAAACCGATCATATTGAATTATACCAGATGCACCATGTTGACCCGGTCATTACGTGGGACGAATTGTGGGGTGCATTCGAGCATGCAGTATATCAGGGCAAAATCGGATATGTCGGTTCAAGTAATTTTGCCGCGTGGCAGATCGCCCTTGCTCAGAGTGAAGCGAAAAATCGTCACTTCCTCGGCCTTGTATCTGAGCAACATAAATATAGCTTGAATTGCCGTCTGCCTGAGCTGGAGGTATTACCAGCCGCTAAAGCGCTCGGGCTTGGCGTCATTCCATGGAGCCCGCTGGATGGCGGTCTGCTCGGACGTAATGCCTTACAGAAACTTGAAGGAACTCGCAGCGGAGGCATTTCAGAACGAATTGAACAACATCAGACGCAGCTTGAAGATTTCGCTGCACTTTGCCGTGATCTTGGTGAACCGCAAGATACCGTTGCACTTGCCTGGGTAGCTGCCAATCCGGCTGTTACTGCGCCAATTATTGGTCCGCGCACACTGGAGCAATTCGAAACCGCCTTGAAATGTCTTGACCTGACACTGGATGAATCCACACTCAACCGTTTGGATGAAATCTTCCCTGGTCCTGGTGGACACGCCCCTAACGCATACGCGTGGTAAATTGATATTATAAAAAAGTCTGACCCTCGCTGGACTGTACTCATAGATAGACTTCATAACGTCTACACTAACAGGCACAGTCGACTCCAGAAGGGTCAGACTTTTTAATATGTTCGTCTTTAGCTTTACTATACAGACTATGGCTTTACTATACCGGCCTAGTTAGCAGATTTGTAAATTTGTACTTTAAGCACACAGTACAGTACTCTTCTACAAATTGACGTTAACACGGTTGGTGTATGTTTTACGTTTTTCAATGAGTTGGTTCAACCCGTCTACATACGCACGCGCACTAGCACCGAGAATATCTGTGCTCACGCCGCGTCCTTGAACAGAAACTTGATTCTGAGTCAGCACAACGTGTACTTCACCAAGTGCGTCTTTACCGTGTGTTACTGATTTGATGGAATAGTCCGATAGCGTTACTTCTTCTCCGCTCACCTGATCAATAGCGTTATAGATCGCATCCACCGAACCATTACCTTCCGCCTGTTTCTCCACCGTGTCACCGTTCAGCGTAGCAATACGCACTTTAGCTGTAGGTACGGATTCATCGCCGTACGTAACAAAGATGGATTCCAGTTTGTACACCTCAGGTGCATCCTGTAATTTTTCTTCAATTACGGCAAGCAGGTCTTCATCGGTAACTTCTTTTTTCTTGTCTGCCAGATCTTTGAATTGTGCAAAAGCTCGGTTCAACGCCTCATCATCCAGTTCGTACCCGAGGTCAATCAAGCGTTCACGGAACGCGTGACGTCCGGAATGCTTACCAAGCACCAGCTTGCTTTCTTTGAGACCGATCGTTTCGGGTGTCATGATCTCATAGGTTGTTTTTTCCTTCAACATGCCATCCTGGTGAATGCCGGACTCATGAGCAAAGGCATTTGCCCCCACGATTGCTTTGTTGCCAGGTACAACCATACCGGTCAAACGGCTAACCAAACGACTGGTACGTGCGATCTCGGACAACTGCAGTGTAGTTTTCGCCTGGAAAAACTCCTGACGTGTTTCCAGCGCCATTGCAATTTCTTCAATCGCCGTGTTGCCTGCACGCTCTCCGATGCCGTTGATCGTGCCTTCAATCTGATCAGCGCCGTTCAAAATGGCGGCAAGCGTATTCGCTGTTGCCATCCCCAGATCGTTGTGACAGTGTGCACTCAGCTGAACTTTATCGATGTTGTGAACATTTTCTTTCAGATGTTTAAAAATATTCCCGTATTCATATGGGCTCAGGTAACCGACCGTATCCGGAATATTAACGACAGAAGCACCCTCTTCAACTGCCATATTCACCATTTCTACGAGAAAATCATACTCGGTACGTCCTGCATCCTCCAAAGAAAATTCAATCTTGGAAAATGTCTTCTTTGCATAACGAATCGCAGAGCGAGCCGTGTCCAGAACCTGTCCTTTATCCATGCGCAACTTATGCTGGCGATGGATTGGCGACGTGGCCAAAAATACGTGAATGCACGGGTCTTCTGCACCTTTAAGTGCTTCCTTCACCGCATCAATATCCTGCTCTCTGGAGCGGGACAAGCCGATCACTGTAATATTTTTTACCGCTTTCGCTACGGCGTTAACCGCGGCCAAGTCACCCGGAGATGCTGCTGGGAAACCTGCTTCCATCCGGTCAATGCCAAGACGCTCCAGTTGATGGGCAATCTCCACCTTTTCGCGAGTGTTCAGATTGACTCCTGGAGATTGTTCTCCATCACGCAGCGTTGTGTCAAATACATAGATTTTACGCACCTTCGCACCCCCTGCTTATTATTCATTTCTGTAAACCAGAATAGCGGCTCACGCATAAGCACGGCCGCTATTTCCAGTTCACGCTGTAAGTTGCTTGGATCCCCTAAGATGCTTGTTCAAAAAGTGAACGAAATTGTTGCTTACTTTTTGATCCAGTGCATCATTTCACGCAATTGTCCGCCAACCACTTCGATTGGGTGTTCAGCTTCGTTACGACGTGTTGCTGTCAAGAATGCACGACCGGATTGGTTTTCCAGAATGAAGTCACGTGCGAATTTACCTTGTTGGATATCAGAAAGCACTTCTTTCATTGCTTTCTTCGTATCTTCAGTAACGACGCGAGGTCCAGTTACATAATCACCATATTCCGCAGTGTTACTGATGGAATCACGCATGCTTGCAAGTCCACCTTCATACATCATGTCAACGATCAGTTTCAATTCGTGCAGACACTCGAAGTATGCCATTTCTGGAGCATATCCAGCTTCTGTCAACGTTTCGAATCCAGCTTTAACGAGGGCACTTACACCGCCACACAGAACCGCTTGCTCACCGAACAAGTCTGTTTCTGTTTCTTCACGGAAGGAAGTTTCGATAACGCCTGCACGTGTGCAGCCGATTCCTTTAGCATAAGCGAGACCGATGTCTTTCGCTTTACCTGTTGCATCTTTTTCGATCGCGATCAGACCAGGAACACCGAATCCTTCTACATAGGTACGACGTACCATGTGGCCAGGGGACTTAGGAGCTACCAGCAATACATCGCTGTCTTTTGGAGCAACGATTTGGCCGAAGTGAACGTTAAAACCGTGAGAGAAGAGCAATGCTGCGCCTTTTTTCAGGTTTGGTTCGATTTCGTTTTTGTATACAGAAGCTTGTGTTTCATCTGGCAGCAAGATTTGAACCACATCTGCACGGCTAGTTGCTTCAGCCGGAGACAACACTTCAAATCCATCATTTTTAGCAGCGTCAAAAGATTTACCTTCACGAAGTCCGATGACTACGTTCAATCCGCTGTCACGCAGGTTTTGTGCCTGTGCATGACCTTGGCTACCATATCCGATCACCGCGATCGTTTTTCCTTTCAATACGCTAAGCTCTGCATCCTGTTCATAATAAGTAGTTACTGGCATGTTATAAGTCCTCCTTTGTATTGTAAAGAACCCTTCATTAATGAGCGGGTGTCTCAATGGACCGATACACTTCACATCTTGGTAAAAAAACTGCCTGATCGATGCTGATTAACCGCTGCATATGATCCGATCCGTTCAGACACCCGCTCGTTAATGCGGGGGTGTGGCTCTCTTTTCAAGCGTTACATCACTAAATTGTTACTTTACAGCAGTTGCTGGACTGACACATTCGGGTCAGATAGCATTTATTTTACGCTAACTGTACATTTTCACAAGTAAATCATTGTGTTCATGTATGGATCAGCCCATCTTGATTTCATTATACCTCTAGACGTTGCCTCGTACCAATGCCGTTACGCCTGTACGGGACAATTCACGAATGCCATATGGCTTGAGCAGTTCGATCATAGCATCAATTTTGTCCGTATCACCAACGGCCTGTACCATGAGACTTGCTGGGCCTACATCGACAACCGATGCGCGGAATGTTTCCACCACACCCAAAATTTCCGGACGCTCGGAAGGCTCTGCCTTCACCTTGATCAGCGCGAGTTCACGAGCAACCATCGGTTTCAAGCTGAAGTCAACCACTTTGATAACATCAATAATTTTATACAGCTGTTTCTCAATCTGCTCAATTGTTTTGTCGTCACCAATCGTCACAATGACCATCCGGGAAAGTCCTGGTTCTTCAGATTGACCTACTGTAATACTTTCGATGTTATACCCGCGTCGACCAAACAATCCGGATACACGCTGAAGGACACCTGGCTGGTCATTAACCAATATCGAAATCGTATGTCTTATCATTCTTCAGCATCTCCCATCAGCATTTGATCGATTGTTGCTCCTTGCGGAACCATTGGATATACATTTTCATCCTTGCGTACAACAAATTCTACAACGACTGGTCCTGGCGTATCCAAAGCTTCCTGCCATGCACGCTCGGCTTCTTCCTTGTTCGTTGCCCGCAATCCTTTTACTCCGTAAGCTTCAGCCAACTTCACAAAATCAGGGCTTCCTGCCAAATCGATATGACTGTAGCGATTTTCATAAATCAGTTCCTGCCACTGACGAACCATACCTAGTACTTCGTTGTTAATAATTACAATTTTAACTGGAATGTTGTTGATCGCACAGATTGCCAGTTCCTGAGAACACATTTGCATCCCGCCATCTCCGTTAATGGAGATAACCAGTCGATCCGGATTAGCCATTTGTGCACCAATCGCAGAAGGGAATCCAAATCCCATTGTTCCAAGTCCACCTGAGGTAACCCAGGAGCGCGGTTGATTAAATTTGTAGTATTGAGCTGCCCACATCTGATGTTGTCCAACGTCCGTTGTCACAATTGCTTCGCCTTTTGTGGTGTCGTTCAACAGTTCAACAACCCATTGCGGTTTTAACACTTCATCCGAATCCGTGTAGCTATACGGCTTTTCTTGTTTCCACTGTTTGATCTGATCTCTCCAGGCATCTGCACGTTCGGCACGTCCAACTTCTTTGTTTGCAATCTCCAGCACCGTTTTCACATCGCCTACAATCGGAATATCTGTCGCAATGTTTTTGCCGATCTCTGCAGGATCAATGTCGATATGAACAATTTTCGCATGTGGTGCGAATCCGTCCAGCTTACCCGTTACCCGATCATCAAATCGGGCACCGATGTTGATGAGCAAATCCGATTGCTGAATTGCCATGTTCGATGTGTAGGTTCCGTGCATTCCCGGCATTCCAGTCCAAAGCTCATGCCCGCTTGGGAAAGCACCAAGTCCAAGAAGTGTTGTTGTGATCGGGATACCCGTCTTCTCAACAAACTCGAAAAGTGCTTCATGTCCGCCAGAGTAAACGACACCGCCACCCGCAATGATCATTGGCCGCTCTGCTTCCTGAATGGCCTGTGCCAAACGATCTACCTGCAGTTTATTCGGTACCGTGCGTGGATTGTACCCTCTCAATATAACAGGTTCCGTGCTCGGTTCAAACAACGTTTTGTTCGCCGATACATCTTTTGGAATATCGATCAGTACAGGTCCTTTACGTCCGGTATTAGCGATATGGAATGCCTCATGAATGATGCCCGCGAGGTCTTTTACATCCTTTACCAGATAACTGTGTTTGGTGATCGGCATTGTGATCCCGGTGATATCCGCTTCCTGGAAAGCATCCGAGCCGATCAAGCTGGAATTGACATTCCCCGTAATGACAACCAGTGGTACGGAATCCATATATGCCGTTGCAATTCCTGTCACGAGATTCGTTGCACCTGGACCCGAGGTCGCAATACATACGCCTACTTTTCCACTGGCTCGTGCATAACCGTCTGCCGCGTGAATGGCACCTTGCTCGTGACGAGTCAGGACATGTTTGAAATCTTCAAAGCCATACATTGCATCGTAAATGTACAATACTGCACCGCCCGGATAACCAAAGACACAATCCACACCTTCAAGCAGCAAACTTCTTAGCAAAATCTCGGAACCGCTAATGACCTCCGGCTTCATCCATCTTTCACGTAATTCATCTGTCGATCGTACTTCTGGAATTTGAGCTCCCATTAGTCATCCTCCTCTCGAAATTTACACCATTCTGACATAAAAAGGTACAAAAAAACCTTCCATCCCTGCAAACAAGTTCATGCTTGCGAGGGACGAAAGGTTATCGCTTCCGTGGTACCACCCAACTTTGTCCGAAATTTCGCAATAACGGACCTTACCAGGTATAACAAAACGATGTTCAAACGAACAAAGTCGTCTCCCATACCTGTTGTCTGTAACGCAGACTTACGATTCCCCCTAATACGCGTTGGATTTGACGTTCCAATGCTTTTCAGGAAAACAGCTCCGAGGTGAGCTCGTATATAAGGGGTAATGGTGGTGGTTTCAGCAAATCCATCCACTCTCTGAGCAAAAGAGCCCTTAAAACTTCGTCCTCTTCATAGCCGATGAAATATTCTCGTTAAATGTTAGGAACATTATATGATTCCTCTAACCGATAAGTCAATACCTGTTTTTGATAAAAATGTGCTCACCTGATCCATATACGCTCTTCACTCTATGTTTGCCCCAATGTCTGGCCTTCATGCAGTCACCTTTTATCCCGCCCCAGGCATAAGATATACAGGCCGCACGACAGGCCTTGAAAGGAGGCCCCGCATGATCATTCGTCAGCGTTCATCCAAACTGGATGACGGCGCAATTATGAAGCTGATTGACACACAGCTTGTTCCTTTATCCCATATGAGCGAGAAGGAAATCCATAAAATACGCAAAGAAATACCCCTGCGAATGAACAGGGGCATGACTTTTGTAATCTCGCCGGAGCCAAATAAACCTGCTGTGGCATTCATTCATTTTCTCATGCATGGAGAACTACTTTACGTAGATATGATGGCCGTTAGTTTAAAAGAGCAACGTAAACGCTACGGACAGACGTTACTGCATGAAGCTGAGAACTTTGCAGCATCCCGTGGTTGCAAAAAATCCAAAGTCATGGTAGATGAAGGAAATACCAAGGGAAATCAATTCTATCAAAAAAATGGATATCAAAACCTGAGATATATCCTGATCAGTCGCTGTTACGAAATGGAAAAAAGACTCTAGCCGCTTTTAGAAAAATCCAGGTGGTCTCGGTCCGGGACCGTAAGGACCATATCCTGGGCCTGGGCCGTAACCCGGTCCGGAACCATAACCAGGGCCATACCCTGGGCAACAATCAGGTTTCGGACCCGGACCATACCCTGGGCCAAATCCTGGACCCGAGCCATAAGCGTAAGGCAATGTCGCAATGGCCAGCAGATCAAATAATACCAAAGGCAAGATGGCTTTGGTACGTACTTTTTTTCCACCTATACGCTTGAGAACGAGTTTGTCACCTGATACTTTTAACAGTTTCCCCGTAACCCGAGTACCGTCTTTTTTGACTGCAACTATATTTTTGCCTATAAGTTTCATCGCTTCAGTACGCGTAACCTGTTTTCTCATACTATCCCTCCTCCTCGGATCATTCAAAACAGTGTATTCGTCCATGACCGAATTCGCCTGTTTCTTTGTCCCTACCGAAAAAGTTGGGTACTACAATGAAGCGCACAAAAAAAAGACTCGCTTGATCGCGAATCTTTTCTTGAATAACTATTCGGGATACCAAATGATATCCTGTTTCCTTTGCTAGAGTTACCTTTTACCAGGATCATACGGTTCGCCCAGAGCAGATGGAGCCGAAGAACGTCCAACCGCAGCCACCAGAACGATGATCGTGAGCAAGTAAGGCAACATGAAAATAATTTCCTGGGGAATACTCTGTGACCATTCAAACAATTGCACATAGTTACGAATCGCTTGAGAAAATCCAAAAAATACAGCCGCGCCGAAAGCACCGATTGGATTCCACTTACCAAAGATCATCGCTGCAATCGCAATGTAACCTTGACCGGAAACGGTATTATGCGAAAACGTACCTGTTGTTGTCAATGTAATGGCTGCTCCACCAATCGCCGCAAGCGCACCACTGATCATAACAGCAACATAACGGTAACGACGAACTTTAACCCCAACAGTATCCGCCGCACTTGGATGTTCACCTACAGAACGCAGACGAAGTCCAAACGGTGTTTTGAACATAATGTAGTATGTCAGGAATACAAACAGAATCGCTAGGTAAGTCGTTGGATATACATTTTTGAAAAATGCTTCTCCAAGCAAAGGAATATTTTCGAGAAACGGCACATTGAATTTGCTAAAACCTTGTACCAGAGGTGAATCACCTGAACCTTCAAACAGCAGTTTTACCAAATACAACGTACTTCCTGCCGCCAAAAAGTTAATGACGATACCGCTGATAATCTGATCAGCTTTAAACGTAATTGATGCTACAGCGTGAATAAGTGAAACTAGCACACCAAGCACGATGGCAAGCAGTATCCCCATCCAAGCCGACGTTGTTCCACCCATACCTGCTTCTTGAGCATAGTGAGCACCAATACCGGCTGCAAACGCACCAAACACCATAAAACCTTCAAGTCCGAGATTTGTTACCCCGGATTTTTCCGAGAAAATTCCGCCAAGGGAAGCAAAAATCAATGCCGTAGCAAAGACAAGCGTCGTATTGATAATTTGCCCGATTGTCAACAAGTCCATCTACAACACCTTCTCTTTCTTACGCTTGGAATAGAACGGTTTAAGTACCCAGCGCACGATGCCTTGTGCGGCAATGAAGAAGATAATCGAACCGATGACAATCCGAATAATCTCAGGTGGTACATCCGCAGCAAAGCTCATTCCTGCAGAACCGTAAGTAAGCGTACCAAAGAGCAACGCACCAAGTAGCACTCCAAACGGATGGTTTAGACCAATCAAAGCAACCGCGATCCCGTCAAACCCAGTACCTGGCGAGCCTGACATTACGGTCTGATACTGGAACACCCCAAGAACCTGGAACGCTCCGCCAAGCCCTGCGAGCATACCACTGATAAACATCGCTTTCACGATATTCCGGTTAACATGCATACCTGCATATTCTGCTGCATTCGGGTTATAACCGACGGCACGAATTTCATAACCCTGCTTTGTTTTCCACATGTAAATATAAAATAGCACAGCCATAACAAGAGCAATCAACGTTCCCATATGCACACGTGAATTACCCATCAATTCAGAAAGCCAGGTCAGACTTATGGAAGCCGACTCACTAATGTCAACAGAGCGGTTCTCTCCTTGCAGTAGCAGAAATTGACGCACGATCAGATTGGCTAAATACAATCCAATCCAATTCAGCATAATACTGCTGATTACCTCGTTAACCCCACGTGCAGCTTTCAGGTAACCAGCAATTGCTGCCCAAAGCCCACCAAATACCCCACCCGCAATCAAAGCAAGCGGCGCGTGAATATATATAGGCAGACCTGCGAACTTTACACCAACGAAGGTAGCAGCTGTCATCCCTACGAGAAACTGTCCTTCGCCTCCGATATTGAACAACCCGGCACGAGCCGCAAAAGCAAACGCAAGTCCCGTCATGATGAGCGGTGTCATTTCCCGCACAGCTTCCCCGAAGTTGTACATATCACCAAACACCTTTTTGAACAAAGCACCGTATGCTTCAAACGGATTATATCCACCAATTAGCATAACAATTCCACCGAGAATAAGTCCCATCA
This sequence comes from Paenibacillus sp. 4624, assembly GCF_050435065.1. NCBI lineage: Bacteria > Bacillati > Bacillota > Bacilli > Caryophanales > Paenibacillaceae > Paenibacillus > Paenibacillus sp. 4624. Next base: position 178,368 of record NZ_JBNDJR010000008.1, on the reverse strand, counting down.
CAATTGCTACAACAGGCAAAATAAACGAATCCCGGGTAAACCATTTTAACACTTTATTCATGCGCAGTACCTCTCTTTTGGGTGCTGCCCGCCATCATCAAGCCAAGCTCCCTGTCATTGGTTTCTTCCGGCAGCACCTCGCCAACGATCTGTCCTTCATAGATAACCGCAATGCGGTCCGATACGTTCATGATCTCGTCGAGTTCGAATGAAATTAGCAAAACAGCCTTTCCCTGATCGCGCTGAGCAATCAATTGCTTCTGCACAAACTCGATAGCTCCCACATCCAGACCACGGGTTGGCTGGGCAGCAATCAGCAATTCAGGGTTTTTATCCACTTCACGAGCGATGATGGCTTTCTGCTGGTTTCCTCCTGACAAGGAACGTGCTTTCGTCTCGATGCTCGGTGTACGCACGTCAAATGCTTCAACAAGCCGCTTCGCCTGCTTTTTGATTGCCTCAAAGTTCAGAAAACCTTTGCGCGTATAGGGCTTTTTGTAATACGATTCCAGAACGATATTTTCGCTCACCGAAAAATCCAGAACAAGCCCATGTTTATGTCGATCTTCCGGAATATGAGCAACGCCCGCCTCCGAGATGTGACGAGGAGAATGATTGGAAAGCTCTTTTCCTTCCAAACGGATCGATCCGCTATCCACTTTGCGCAGACCTGTGAGGGCTTCGATCAATTCACTCTGTCCGTTACCGTCAACCCCTGCAATACCCACAATTTCTCCAGCACGTACATTCAAGTTCAAATCGTTCAGAACCGCAATACCCTCTTTGTTTTTGGCTGTCAGCTTGCTCACCTCAAGTACGTTAGCACCAGGTGTGGCAGGCTTTTTGTCCACTTTAAACGTAACGTTACGGCCAACCATTTTCTCTGCCAATTCATTCGGGTTGGTTTCCGAAGTTTTGACCGAATCAATGACTTTACCACGTCGAATAATCGTAACTGTATCCGAAATTTCCATAATTTCTTTCAGTTTGTGCGTAATCAGGATAATTGACTTGCCTTCAGCGACAAGTTTTTTCATGATGACCATAAGTTCTTTGATTTCTTGCGGCGTAAGTACCGCTGTTGGTTCATCGAAGATCAGAATGTCTGCACCACGATACAACGTTTTGACAATCTCAACACGTTGCTGCATGCCGACAGAAATATCATGAATTTTGGCGTGAGGATTTACCTTAAGCCCATATTGCTCGGACAAGCGCTGTACTTCTGCCGCAGCCTTTTTATAGTTAATATTGAGACCTTTTGTTGGTTCAGATCCCAAAATAATGTTCTCTGTTACCGTGAACGGCTGTACCAGCTTAAAATGCTGATGCACCATACCGATGCCAAGATCGATTGCCCGGTTTGGACTGTCGATGATGACAGGTTTGCCATTCACTTCAATGGAACCTTCATCCGGCTGATAGAGACCAAAAACAATGTTCATCAATGTTGACTTACCAGCGCCGTTTTCACCCAGTAGAGCATGGATCTCGCCTTTCTGAAGCTGAAGGCTGATGGCGTCGTTGGCAACAATGCCTGGGAAACGCTTCGTTATTTGTTTCAACTCAACGACGGGGGTTGCTGCACCCATGTAATCACCCTTATAACTGATATAGTGTGGTTCCGCAAACGAAAGAAAAGCTCCTATTCGGAGCACTATTGCAATAGTTAGATTGTACAAATGTTATAATGCCTTGATCAAATGTTCCTGACTTTACAATCACAAGGCCGGTCAAGACCGGCCCGGATGATTATATTACAGCAGCTATCAAAATGACTACGAATTCTTATTACTCAGTAGGTACTTTGATTTCGCCGCTAATGATTTTTTCTTTGTACTCGTCAACTTTTGCCAGAACTTCTGGTGTTACATTTTTACTGGAAGTATCCGCAATACCTACGCCGTTTTCTTTCAGCGTCAGATTCTCGGAACCACCAGCGAATGTACCGTCAACAATTTCTTTATTAACGCGTTTAACCGCTTCGTCTACTTTTTTGATCATGGAAGTCAGTGTAATTTCATCACCAAACTCCAAAGACTGGTCTTTATCCACACCGATTACCCATACATCTTGACCTTGCTTCTTACGTGCACTTGCTTCGTTAAACACACCGTTACCCGTTGCACCCGAAGCGTGGAAGATGATGTCTACGCCCTGGTTGTACAGAGTAGCTGCAGCCGCTTTACCCAGGTCCGGTTTATCAAAAGCACCTGTGTAGTTCGGAATGAATTCAGCTTTAGGGTTTACTGCTTTAACCCCTTCTCTGAAACCAGCTTCAAACTTTTTGATCAGCGGGCTGTTCATACCACCTACGAAACCAACTTTGTTTGTTTTTGTTGTCAAACCAGCAACAACACCAACCAGGAAAGATCCTTCTTCTTCAGCGAAAGTTACAGATTTCACGTTAGGTGCATCCACTACGCTGTCGATGATTGCCAGTTTAGCATCAGGGTTTTGCTCAGCTACTGTTTTGATCGCATCAGCCAGTTGGAAACCGATACCCCAAGTCAGATCATATCCGTTTTTAACAAATTCGTTCAAGTTAGGAATATATTCTTCATCGGATTTACTTTGCAGGTATTTTACTTTTGCACCTGTTTCAGTTTCGGTTGCTTGCAGTGCTTCCCAAGCCGATTGGTTAAAGGATTTGTCGTTTACGCCGCCTACGTCAGTAACCATACCGATTTGAACATCGGATTTGGCTTCAGTGGAAGTTCCACTCTTATCTCCTCCGGCATTTGTTTCTTCTTTGGGTTTGCTTCCACATCCTGCGAGCATAACCGATACTGCCAGCAACATCACCAGAGACAGGCTGAGCATTTTTTTCATTTCTCTTTTTCCCCCTTAATAATATGTCCCTTTCAAATCTCGTCTGTATTGCACGGATCAACAGATATAAAGAACAGCTTAGAAGCGGAATGTTTCGCCAATGGCTCACTAAAAGCGCATTCTTATGGGCGATACATCTGTCCATCTGTCGAAAAACCGAACATTATGACCCGAAAAGAAAATTTTAGGACTGGCCTACTAGAGGTGATTATACAATCAACCAGTGTTAAAATCCAGATGTATAATCACCAAAAACCACTTATTTTTGTACTTTTTTTATTGAAAGCGCTTAATAATTTAACGTTTTAACACACTAACGTTACAACGATGTGATGTTACATAACAAAAAAGTTACACCAACTTCAAAACCTTCGCGAAAACACTCTAATTCATTTGCATTATTGTACCGTTCGTGTTTTATGTAATACCAAGCTGTGTTATTCACCAACGGTGTTCGCACTTCGCTTTTAATTGCAACTTTGTGATTATGTTTAGGTTGTTCTTCCTACGCCATTCTTATTCCCAATTCCGTAAAAAAAGCCGCCATAGGTACGGCGGCTTACTTCATACAGATTTAAGCGTTGATTTTACCTTTAGCTACAGCAGCCAAAGAGTTGAACGCGTTGATGTCATTAACGGCCAGATCAGCCAGCATTTTGCGGTTCATGTCTACACCAGCAAGTTTCAATCCGTGGATCAATTTGTTGTAAGACAAACCGTTCATACGTGCTGCAGCATTGATACGAACGATCCACAGTCTGCGGAAGTTACGTTTTGTGTTGCGACGGTCACGGTATGCGTATACCAGGGATTTCATTACTTGCTCATTAGCTGTTTTAAAGATACGGTGTTTGGAACCGAAATAACCTCTTGCCAGTTTCAAAACCTTTTTATGACGACGACGTACTACAAAACCGCCTTTTACTCTTGCCATATTAAAGAACCTCCCAAATAAATATAAATGTATCCGTGTGGTATGTGTATGGCCGAAGCCTATCCCCCGTACGGAATCTAGTATTTTGAATTAACCTTTCAGGTTAGCCAAACCTTGTTTCAAACGTCTCACGTCACCTGCAGCCATAACCGGGTTACCGTTCAGAACGCGCTTCGCACGTTTGGATTTGTGAGAAAGCAAGTGGTTTTTGTGAGCTTTGTAACGAAGGACTTTACCGGAACCGGTAATTTTGAAGCGTCCTTTCAAACTGCTGTGTGTTTTCATTTTAGGCATATTGTGTTTCCTCCTCCAATGTTATCAGGCTTTAGGAGCCAGAATCATGATCATACTGCGGCCTTCCAGTTTGGGTTGACGTTCTACGGTGCAGAGCTCTGCAACTTCCGTTTTGACACGTTCCAAAATCCGTTGACCAATAGCGGCATGCGCAATTTCACGTCCGCGATAACGAACGGAACATTTCACTTTGTCGCCTTCTTTCAAAAACTTAACTACATTACGAAGCTTCGTTTGATAATCGTGCTCCTCAATATTGGAACGGAACCATACTTCTTTAATGTCAACAATTTTCTGGTTCTTACGGGCTTCTTTGTCTTTCTTTTGCTGCTCATAGCGGAATTTGCCATAGTCCATGATGCGGCACACCGGCGGTTTAGCCTGTGGGGCCACATTAACCAGGTCCAAGTTCAGGTCAATTGCCATTTGAAGTGCTTCACGAATGGGAGTGATCCCGATTTGTTCTCCTTCAGCTCCGACAAGGCGTACTTCCTTCGCCCGAATCTCGTCATTAATCATGTGATCTTTACTAATAACCGTCCACCTCCAGGTCATTTTGAATATCCAGTTACACAAAAATAAAAGGGATGCCGGTCAAGCTACCGACATCCCTGTAATCAACACAATTCTTCATGAGTATACACTTCATAAATTATTGGGATCGTTGACCAGCCAACGTATGTTGGTCAGGTGAGAAGTCGGACTTCTGCTTGTGATTCCATTTTGCTATTTGTTTAACGCACTTGAACACTATAACATCTACCAACAAACATTGTCAACACTCAAAACACTTTTTTTTTCAAAACAGTGTGCTGTGTGTAAATCTCATAGCTGCGCAGAGGTTCACCAATATATTTATCCGTAAGTTACCCCTGTTTGCTCTGTACTTCGTCCAGACGAACAACCCGTGTATGTTGCGTGTGGCTCCACTGTTTGTTGTTTTGCGTAAAGAACGCGTAAAACGTAATTGGATACCAGGACAACAAATAAATCGGGAAAAGAATCAGATACAGATACACTTTAGCAAACTTAACTTTTTCCAGCGCCATGGACAACAGGAACGTTAACACGTTCATGCCGATCGCTATGAATCCAACCCACAATGGGAAATATCCATAAATGTTAGCGATATGTGGGCCGTCCAATACGTAAATATCGATTGACATTACAGCCGTCAACAGGAAAGTAAGCAACACCACATACACATTGGCACCATATACAGCGAGGTCAAACTTCACGATACTTCTTTCTTTAATGGACTGCCATAGCAGTGGGAAGAAATATCTTCTCGCTACCGTAAAGTGCCCTTGCATCCAGCGCAAACGCTGTCTAGCGGAAGCTTTAAAAGTCAATGGCTTCTCATCGAACACTTTGGCGTCATAGTTAAACACCGGGTACACATTACGCTGCACACTTCGCATCGTGAACTCCAGGTCTTCTACAAGGCTTGTAGCTCCCCATCCAATTTCTTTCAGCAGATCGGTCTCGAAGCACATGCCCGTACCGCCGAGGAAATTCGCCATGTTCAGGTTGTGACGAGACAACTGCCACAGACGGTTGATATACCAGTACGATACACCATATGCCGCAGTGATCCATGAATCCTCAGGATTTTTAGTATCAATGTATCCCTGAATAACTCGTGCTCCATTGCACAAATCATTGTTCATTTCACGCAAGAAGTTTTGCTCAACCAGATTGTCAGCATCAAGCATAACTACCGCATCATACTGACGTGGCAAATCCCACAGGTATTTAAGCATCCACTCGATGGCATGCCCTTTACCTCTCAAGTCTGGATTCGTACGTACACATGCATTCCAGCCATGCTGACGAACAATTTCTGCCGTGCTGTCTGTACAGTTGTCACAGATGACAAATACATCGTACAGATCTCTCGGATAATCCAGTTCCTTCAGGTTTTCCATCAACGCACCGATAACTTGTTCCTCATTGTGTGCAGCAACCAGCACAGCAAATGATTTTGTTGCAGGATAATTTTTCTTTTTCTTTTTCTTATACAGACCGAACAGCGAAAACGTGAATTGGTACACGGCCAGCAGTGCCAAAATGACCTGCAGCGTGACGAATATAGCGTCCAACATCGTTCTCTGTTACCCCCTTTTAGATAAAACCCAGATTACTTAGCATTTTCTCTTCCTGATTCTGCATTTTATTTTTTTGTAATTGCAGAATATGACCCTGTGCTTTTGTGTACTACGTCAATCATACAGGCAATGTTTCAAATGATGGCTGCGGCCAGTTGGCTGCTTTATCGATTCTGTATTCTTTTCAGCAATTTGTCAAAACCTCAATTCCACTTCCTGAAGCAGAAATGTGAACTTTAAACGCTGAATAGCCACTCAGTGATACCACAACCTCGCATTCATGCCTGATATATCTTATTTTCAGCTGTTTTCTTGATTTTTATTTCTAAAGTCCCTTCTTTTTGATGTGGCTTACTGTAGCTGAACAGTGTCTCTACATCAAATAACGTAAATGGCCACCAAAAAGTTTAATCTAAAACTCACATTTTTTTACCTCATTTCAGCCATGTTGAATCATTGTATCTTTTTTCGAGGAATGAAGTCAAAAAAGACCATTGGTTTTTCATCCACTCTTTTACATGAATTTTACGTTCTTTACATGTCTTCTTCTTGAAAAGGACAACATTTAAAAATATGATAAACATACGCCTGAAATAACCTCAAGACCTTCAAAAACGGTTATATACTAAACAGGTGCAAACCTACACGGGTTTCATCCCGGAAATACTGCCGTCCTCGGGGCGGCCTGACTGGCAGGAGGCCAATATGAGCCGTTTTTTCTTAAAGTTTCAAGAGTACGATCGTAATGTGTTTATGTGGATTAACGGCCGGCTTCATAATCGTTTTATGAATTTCTGGCTGTACTATCTCACCCATCTTGGCGGAGCAACTTCTTCCATTGCGGTATCTTTGTTAATCTGGCTGCTTGCCCCGGCTCCCTGGAGTACGACTGGACTTCAAGCCTGCATCGCCTTAGCGGTAAGTCATATCCCTGTAGCCATTGCCAAGAAATTGTATCCTCGCATTCGACCTTACCTGGCCTTGCCTGATACAATAACGTTTCGCAACCCACTAACGGATCATTCGTTTCCATCGGGGCATACAACCGCTATTTTTTCGGTCACAGTGCCCTTTATGGCCGCTGAGCCGTTTCTATTACTGACTTTGCTTCCTGTGGCTCTTATTGTCGGATTCTCTCGAATTTATCTGGGTCTACACTATCCGTCCGATGTTTTGGCAGGAGCCACAATCGGTACTTTAGTCGCACTTGCTACAGTTGCATTCTGGGCTTAAAGCCGATATGTTAGACTCAGGAAAACCTAGCAGGAACAGGTGAAGCAAGCGTGGAGAAAAAAAGAATTTTACTATTATCTGAGGGCTTTGGCGCAGGTCATACGCAGGCTGCTTATGCATTGTCCAGCCATTTACGAAAGCTGTCGCCGAATATCCAAACCAAAGTGCTTGAACTCGGAAGCTTTCTTAACCCGAAAGTAGCACCACTTATCCTTAATGCGTACAAAAGAACGGTGACCAATCAACCCAAACTCGTTGGATACATGTACAGACAACAATATAAAAAACCATTGAATCGGCTAACAACTCTTGCACTGCACAAAGTGTTTTACACCCATACCCGCAGTGTCGTTCGTCAGTTGCATCCAAATGCCATTGTCTGCACCCACCCGATTCCAAGTGCAGTTATATCCAGGTTAAAGCGGTTAGGTACAAAGGTTCCCTTATGTAATGTTTTAACCGATTATGACGCACACGGCACATGGATTAGTCCTGAGGTGGATTTATATCTCGTTTCCTCGGACGAAGTAAAATCCAAGTTGATACGTCGAGGGGTGTCCGTAGATAAAATCAAGGTAACCGGTATTCCTGTACACCCAAACTTCTGGGAGCATCCCGGACATGATGAAATCCGCTCCAGATTTAATCTAAAAAAAATGCCAACCGTGCTTGTCATGGGCGGTGGCTGGGGGATGCTCAGTGACAAGGTTGTTCACCAGTTACTAGCACGCTGGCATGAAGATATCCAGATTATTTTCTGTCTTGGACGTAATGACAAAATACGGATTAGCATGGAGCAGGACCCACTGTTCCAGCAAGAGAATATCCACATTATCGGATATACAACGGAAATCGATAAATTAATGGAAGTCTCTGATCTACTGATTACAAAACCAGGCGGAATGACTTGCAGTGAAGGTTTGGCAAAGGGCATTCCGATGCTGTTTCATAACCCGATCCCGGGTCAGGAAGAAGAGAATGTACATTATTTTACAACCAGAGGATTAGGTGAACGAATTACCTCCCTTGACGTGGTTGTACAATGGATGAACAAATTGCTTCATCATTATCCAGATGTGGTGCAGAAGCGAAAACGCCATCTGGCGGAGATTGCCAAAGTACATCCGATGGAAAGCGCGCAGTCTATCATGGATTTGTTACAGGATATGCAGCCTTCATCATCAGAGTCGACCCGTTTATAACCTTTGTAGTTTGAATAAGCTCGTCCTTCTTATCTCTTATAACGAAGAGAAAAGGTGCCTTCGAAACCGAAGGCACCTTTTCTTCTTACGTTTGCAAATTAACCATACTGCTTATTGTATACCGGCAGATTTCAGGTACTCCTGCCATTGTTTTGTATACTCCGACTGAATTTTATCCAGACCGGCTTGTTTTGCTTTTTCCATAAACGTATTCAAACCACCCTCTACATCCGCAACAAGGCCTACGTTAAGCGGATACAGATACTGCTTCTCAACTTGCTCCAAAGCCGCTTTCTCCGCTTGATAAGGTGTCCAATCCTCGGCAAAACCAGTGAAGATATCCGGTTTTTTGATCTTATCAAGGTCTTTAAACATAGCCAGTACATCATCAAAGCTCTTGTCGTACAGCATAAACTCTGGATTACGCCATGCCCAGCCATTCATACCTTCACGCGGGAAGCCATTGCTCTGTGCATCGCCAATCATATGGTAGTATCCGTCTTTTACTTCAAAGTTTTTGCCTTCCACACCATACTCGGTCAACCAGTTGTAACGTTTGTCGGTCACAAGCTTCTCGTAAAATTCCAATGCTCTTTCCGGGTTTTTACTGCTACGCGGAATAGCAAAACCGTTATGAATCGGATGCACCGGCTGTGCAAACCCTTTCGCATTCGGATATGGGAAATATCCAAGCTTCCAGTCCGGGTGAGTGGACTGAACCTTAATTACATCAGAATTGAATTTGTTCGGGTTCTCCCCAGCCAAAATGACAGCTGCTTTACCATTTTGGAGCAGAGAATTGGATGTATCCTTCACGTTCAGTACGTTTTTCGGGAAGAAACCTTTATCCATCCAGCGTTTGTATGTTTTCAGGTCTTGTAAATGCTGTGGTGAGCCCCAATAGGACGTCACTGTAGAAGGTGTATCATACATAATATCCAGTCCATATGGAAGCTGACCAGCCGTATTTACCAACTTGGAAGTTAATTGGCGAACACCATGCGTATGATTTGCATTGCTGTCTGCAATTGGAATCATGTTGGGTTCATTCGCCTTGATGCCGTCCAGGTATGCTTCGAGCGTTTCCATCGATTCTGGCTTCGGCAGATTATACTTCTCACGCAGGTCTTCACGGTACGCTATACCCTCGGTTACATATTCAATCCATGTCGATGGAACCGTGTAGATTTTGTCGTTAATCTTAACCGCATTCCACATATCATCCGGGACATGAGATTTGAGCTTTGGTGTTTTTGCCAACAGTTCATCCAGCGGCAGGAAAGCACCTTTCTTCGCATAAGACTGGTAATTCGTCCAGTCTGCTGTAAAGATTAAGTCAATTGGCTGTCCGGAAGACAGCAGCAATTTATATTTTTGATCCCAGTCCGTCCATGACGTGAAGTTGAATTTTACATTCACATTCAGATCGGCCTCAGCAAGCTTGTTAATTTCCGACTCAATCACAGGCAGATCTTTCGGAGCATCTCCAAGCATGTAAAATTGCAGGGTTACTTTTTCGCCTTTATTATCCGATGAGCCTCCCTGAGCATTACCTTGCGCATTCCCTCCCGAACCGCCGCCGTTGCACGCGGCCAGCACGCCAGCAAATAACATCAGAACAAGTACCATAGACAGGTGCCGAATCATTTTATTACGCATATGCATCCTCCCTTTTTGTGTTAAACCTATATGTTAGCGCAGACCCGCTATGCATCAGACCATCCATTTCCCCGGCAGCCTGACGTCCCCAACGTGTGTACGTTCTAACCTTTGACGGCTCCAATCGTGAGTCCTTTGACAAAATAACGTTGAACAAACGGATACAGGAACAAAATCGGGCCAGTTACGATAATCGCCATCGCCATCTTGGTCGACTCTGTTGGAACGTCTTGACTAAGCGTTACCCCCGTGCCAATCGCCATCTGGTCAATGAAGGTAATCGTATTCATCGTGTTGTACAAGTAAAATTGGAGCTGGTACATATCCGGGTTGTTGATAAACAAGGAAGATGTGAACCAGTCATTCCAATAGCCCAGGGCAAGAAATAGTCCAACGGTTGCAATGCCCGGCATCGCCAGTTTTAACACAATACTGAAGTAGATCCTGAAATCGTTGGCACCGTCAATCTTCGCCGATTCGATTAGTTCATCCGGCACCGCGGAGCGAATAAAGTTTTTCATGAGAATGATCAGAAACGGAGTCATCAGCCCGGGGAATATCAGCACAGTATACGTATCCGTCAGGTTGAAGTAGTTCGCCAGCATAATGTACCAAGGCACAAGACCTCCGCCAAACAGCGTTGTGAAGTAAATGAAAAAGGAGAACGTATTCCGGTACTTGAAATCTTTACGCTGGAGTACAAATCCCGCCATCGTGATAAAAAACAAGCCCAGTGTTGTGCCGACAACCGTTGTGAACACCGTTACCCCATACGCTTTGAGTACCTGTGTCGGGAATTTGAATACCATTTTGTAACCTTCCAGAGAGAAGTGTGTCGGAAAAAGATGATACCCATCCCGCACAATCGATTCGTTGCTGCTGAATGAACCTGACAAAATGAGCAGGAATGGCAACAGGCACATCAGCGACAAAACAATGATGATACCATAGGCAATGAGCTGAAAAGCCAAGTTGAATTCCGAATCTTTGGCACGAGTCTGGGTTCGTATCCGTCTTTGGGTATGTGTTTGTGTGCTCATGGTTATTCTCCCTTCTGCCCTGAGGGCGAGCTTATTCTAGAACAAAGCGTAATCTTCGTTGATTTTGCGGATAATGTAGTTGACCGTCATGATGAGGATGAAACCGAATAAGGATTGGTACAAACCAGCTGCGGTTGCCATACCAATATCAAAGGTTACTTTCAATGAACGATAGACATACGTATCAATGATATCCGTAGCGTTGTAGAGCACGCCGTTGTTCCCGATCAATTGATAGAACAGGTCGAACTGCCCTTTCATGATGCTGCCAAGTGAGAATAACAAGAGAATGACAAACGTTGGTTTGAGCATCGGCACTGTAATGTACCATATCCGTTGAAAGATATTCGCCCCGTCAATGCGGGCCGCTTCATAATACTCGTCACTTATTCCCGTTATTGCGGCTAGATAGATGACCATGCTGTACCCGAGGTTTTTCCATAAATAAAAGATAATGATCAGAAACACCCAGATCCATGGTGTGTTGTAGATATCAACCGGCCCTGCCTCAAAACGTTTGAGCACGGTATTCACAAACCCAGATTCATAGTTAAACATGTTGTAAGCGATTACACTTAATAGAACAAAAGAGATAAAGTAAGGCAGAAACATGACGGACTGGGTTATTTTTTTGAACAACTTCCCCCGAATTTCACTTAGCATGATCGCACAAAAGATCGCTAGACCGTTCCCCAGTATAATGAAAGCCAGGTTATACCCTACGGTATTTGTCGTAAGTTTCAGCAGCATTCCTGATTGCCAGAGAAACTTAAAGTTGTCTAACCCGACAAACGGACTTCCGAATAATCCTCCTGCAAAATCATAACTGGTGAATGCGTAGTAAATACCGACCATCGGAAAATACGAGTTAATGAGAAAAAAGATCAGCGTGGGCAGCAGCATCAGAAACATGATTTTGTTTTTGTTCAATTCTTTGAGCATGACTCGATCCCTCCCAAATGTAACGGTGATACGTAATAAAGAATGTTGTTGGTGCATGATGATCATGTTTGTTGCTGGTGAATATGGAGGCGAATGTTGATGTGCGTATGATGCCTGCACCAGTGAAGCTCTGAATTTATTGTAGACTGACCCCTTCGTTTCTGAATACTGAAGCTTCCTCCCATTCGTGAACGATGCTGCGAAATGAGAAGTGAACAATATGTACTAAGTATGAAATGAACGCATGTACGTTCACAAAAGTTGATATCGTGCATAGCTTCAGCCTAATGAACAATCCCGCGAAAGTTGAACTTTATCTAGGGAAAAGGAACTAAAAGGCTTGTCCAGCATTGATGTAAACGCATACATATTATATAATTTAAGTTACCTTGCTCTTCTGTTTTGCTACATATGAAATTCAGTACTTCTTATGAAAAATACATAAGTTCACTCATATCAGGAGGTTCGAGGGGGAAAAAGAATGCGCAAACGTTCAGAGGACAGTCAGAAAGTATTCACGCGGATTCTGATCGGTATTATTATCAGCACTGCCGCAACTCTACTTGTGGCATCAACCATTTTATACGTTAACTACAATCGTATTGCTCTCCGCCAGGTCTATCGTACCGATGTGAATAGCCTCACCCAGACGAGCCGTGAAGTGGCCAAAATGACGGAAAGTGCCAAGTCTCTCTCCTACCAGATTTATCAGGACTACACGATTTCTTCCCTGATGCTCTACTCCAAGCCCAGTATCTATCAGATCACTTCGGCCATGGAGCAACTCGATAACTACCGCATGTCTCTTCCTTTTATTGAATCCATCTATGTATATAACTCGAAAAGCAATGAATTTTTTATCAGTTCCGACGGAGTTCGCAATGGACAACAGTCTATATCCGAGATTGATGACCAAGGAATCAAACATATTCTGGATCGTTTCCATGACTATAAACCCTTTGTGCCTATCCCGCGCACGTATAAGGTCGGCTCAACCGAGGCCAGTGAGGTGAACAGTTACACTTACCTGTGCTACGACACCATTAATGACAACGCCAAACTCAATTACGCCGTTATCGTGAACATTAAAGATGACTGGCTTAGTCCCAATATGAATGCAGCAGACCAGCCGGGCAAAACCTTCATTGTGAATGAACAAGGCGAGTTGTTGTCCGATTTTGGAGACCGCCCACTGCTTAACAATCTCGCAAGCGAAACATTCATGCGTCCAATCATGCAAGATACCGAGCATTCTGCTTATTTTACCGAGCAAGTGGATGGGGAGAAATCACTCATCACCTACACCTCCCCAGACAGTCTAGGATGGCGTTATGTACGCATCACTCCCTATGATGTGATTACAGCTGATATTCGCGGCATGCGCACGCATACCCTGTTATTCTGCCTCGGATTGCTGGCTGCGGGCTTGATTCTTTCTTATCTTGTCTCCCGGAAGTTGTATCATCCGATTAATAACGTGCTTGTCCGCATGCGTGTAATGGAAGCCGAACGCCGGGGCAGTCTGCAACTGCTAAGGCAAGACTTTCTAAGGGGTGCTCTTCAAGGGCGTGAAACGGCAACCTGTAATATGCTTGAGGATCGGATGAGATTCTACGGTTCTCCCGTTGATGTACATCAATCGTCAAGACTCGTGCTTTTGCGCATCGACCATTATACAGAATTTTGCGAAACTTACCGGGAAGATACCCAACTTGTAAAATACGCGATGATGAACATTTGCACCGAGACGGCAGATACTCACTATTACGTGGAAGCTGTGGATATGGGCGGTGACCAGATTACACTGCTGTTTAATGAAAAATCGGAAAATAATTCTTTGTCAGAGCATGAGGATTCACATCAAATTGAAGAATTGCTACGTATGATGCAGGCTGCAGTCATGACTCATCTCAAATGCTCTATCTCTTGTACGCTGGGGCCAGAAGAAAATTCACTAGAGGAATGCATTGAAGGTTACGCTCGTTCCGCTGAGGCATCGCTGCATCGCCTGTTCAAGGGGCCAGGTTGCTTGATTCATACCGCAGGCATCATGGCGTATCAGAGCAAAGAGTATACTTTTCCTGCAGGCAAAGAAAGACAGCTTGTGGAATGCTTGATGACGGGCAAGACTGAGGAAGCCAAGCTAATCTACGCAGATATCGTTAGTGAGACAGCCGCCTATCCGTTTACCGTCTTTCAGCTTGCGCTGTCCCATCTGACGATGACCCTTAATCACGTTCGCAACACTCTCAAGAAGAACAATCAACTTACACTGGATTCCGTTTCAGGCAGTTTGATGCTTCCATTGAAAAATGCTGAGGATCTCAGCGAGGTGCATGAACATTTTTATCGGATGTTTGATGAACTCGGCTCCAAGGTAGAGGAAAAACGCACACTTAAGCATGAGGAACTCATTCGGAGAATCAACGATATAGTTGAACGCGATTATGCTGACCCGAATCTGTGCTTAACCTCCATTGCAGAGGAACTAGGCATGTCGCCAATCTACGTCAGCAGGTTATATAAACAGCTCACATTAAAAGGACTCACGGATGTCATTAATGAGACACGCATTGCTAAAGCACAGCATATGCTTGTGCAGACCGAAAATTCCGTTGCGGATATCGCAGAGCGAACCGGTTTTACCAACAGCTCTTATTTTTATCGGATGTTCAAAAAATTGAATGGCGTGACTCCTAACGATTATCGCCGTAAAGAGCTTCATTCTGAACATCTCTAATGTCCATTTATAAAAAGAAAAAGAGCGGTACCTTAGAGCAATGCATTTGCCCTTAGATACCGCCCCTTTTTTTATGCTTCGTCCTGATCTTCACCAGACTCGTCTGTAGCTTCACGCACTTTGTACTTATCCAGACGCATTTCATTGTACTCTCGCAAAGCCTCTTCCCCTACAATCACTTCGACACGGTGAATGTTCATGCCTTTACCCATGAATTTTTGTTCATATTCGGTCATAACGTGCTCTTCATTCAAACCGTCACGGTGCAGATTCAGAGACAAATTCGTCATCTGCAAGCCAAAATCTGCGATCGAGTTCAGGGAGAATTCAAACAAGGTTTCTGAATCCGTTTTAAAATGAATCTGCCCTTTTGGATTCAGCAGTTCAATATACTTTTTCAAGAAGCGTGGGTGTGTCAACCGACGGCGTGCATGTTTCGCTTTTGGCCACGGATCACTAAAATTCAAATAAATGCGTTCCAGTTCCTTAGGTTCAAACACTTCTTCAATCTGTTCGATGTTCGCGAGCGCCAGCTTTAGGTTCGGAGGTGTCTCTACCTCAGCCTGACTCCAAGCGTTACGAGCTTTTTCACTAGCACGGCGGACGAGCTCATCATACATATCGATACCGATAAAATTATATTGCGGATATTTATAACTCATTTGGCTGATAAATTGACCTTTACCCATGCCAAACTCGACAAAGATCGGATGATCATTGCCAAACAGCTCAGCCCACTTGCCTTTGTGTTGCTTTGGCTCCAGGACAACCAGATCCTCTTGTTGTTCCAGATTTTCTCTAATCCCTTTTCTACCACGTAAACGCATGTTATTCCTCCGTTTGTCCATACTTGTCCTAGACTCATTTTGCCCAAGAACCGGCAAATTGTAAAGAGCAATGAAAAAGGAATCTCCGGACCTGCCACGTTGGGCAAATCTCAAAGATTCCCTTTTCGATTTATTTGGAATTGGGGTCCAACTACTTTAGTAGTTCATAGTCTACCTTATCTTGGTGTGAAAAATCAAATGTCTTTTCGAAAGCATCGCGAACTTTTTGTCTTGCAGCCGCTTTCACTTTCGGATTTCCATTAAAACGAACGCCTGTCAAAGCCAGTGCCTCTTCTGCCGTCAGCTCAACAGATACATGCTGGAATTCATTATTTTTAACTTGGGAATTCATTCATATCACCTCACGGTATAGTATGATCCATGACGTCAACATTCATTCAAATGCCACGATGAAAACTACTCACTGGATGGTGTCTGACGCTGATTTAAATATAACACAAGGTGTAAACTACATCAAGTAAAAACCCTTGATTTGGCGGCCTTTTTTTCGTTTACATTCCCCTTTTTTTCGGATTTTTGATACAATAAATGACGAAAACCGCACAGCATCTGCATACCTTGCTCAGGTTTGATATTACAGAATAAGAAATAAATCAAAAAAAGGATTATATTTTAAGCCATAGACCTCAAAGGAGTACCTTGAAAATGAATGCACCAGCAACACAATCGCCACTAATGTGGGGGGATAAACGGTTCCACACCTGGAATTATGAAATGCGCGATCAGTTTAATAACAAAGTATTTAAAGTGATGCTGGATGCCGGGTTCACCTGCCCGAATCGGGATGGCTCCATTGCCAAAGGGGGCTGTACCTTCTGCAGTGCACGTGGATCAGGCGATTTTGCAGGTAGCAGACGTGAAGATCTCGTTAGCCAGTTCAATACGATTCGCGACAGACAGCATCTGAAATGGCCTTCAGCTCACTATATCGGTTACTTTCAGGCCTACACCAATACCTATGCACCAGTCGAAGAGCTGCGCGAATACTTTGAAGAGATTTTACAACAGCCGGGCGTTGTCGGTTTATCTATAGCTACTCGTCCAGACTGTTTACCAGACGACGTTGTGGAGTATTTGGCAGAGCTTAATCAGCGCACCTATTTATGGGTAGAGATGGGATTGCAGACGATCCACGATTCCACTTCGACTTTGATCAACCGTGCACATGATACGGCGTGTTATGAAGAAGCGGTAGAAAAGCTGCGTAAACACAATATTCGAGTCTGCACACACATTATCTATGGCTTGCCGCAAGAAACCCACGAAATGATGCTGGACACCGGTCGCGCGGTGGCAAATATGGATGTGCAGGGCATTAAGATTCATCTGCTTCATCTCATGCGTAAAACGCCAATGGTCAAACAGTATGAAGCCGGTCTGCTTCGGTTTCTTGAGCAGGATGAATATATTAAGCTGATCGTAGATACGCTCGAGATGCTCCCGCCCGAAATGATCGTACATCGCCTTACAGGAGATGCTCCTCGTAACCTGCTTATTGGACCCATGTGGTCTTTGAACAAATGGGAAGTTCTAAATTCCATTGACCGAGAACTGCGTGAACGTGATACATGGCAGGGTAAGTATTGGAGGGAGGCATAGATGGGCTTTCTGTCGGTTCTAAGCTGTGCGCATCAATGGATCGCTTCTCGGCTTCAGCCAGGAGATTTCGCAATTGATGCCACGGTGGGTACAGGTGCTGATACCTTGTTTCTCGCAAAGCAGGTAGGCCAGCGTGGTCAGGTCATCGGATTTGATATTCAAAACGAAGCGCTAACGCTAGCCCAGGCCAGGATTCGAAAGCATGCTGAAAGCAGCAAACTCGGCTCTATTTCCTTGATGGAATTAAGCCATGCACGAATGGCCGAAGCCGTCCCAGACGGCTGGATTGGTAAAGTAGGAGCTATTATGTTTAATCTGGGTTACTTACCTGCTGAAGGAGCAGATGCTTCTATCATTACCGAAACAACCAGCACAATCACAGCACTTGATGCTGCTACGATGTTATTGCGTCCACGCGGTATAATTACTGTCGTCTTATATCCGGGTCATGACGGTGGCGCTCAGGAAGCTGAGGCTGTATCCACATGGGCAGCTGCTTTACCTGTCGAACAGGCTCAGGTTGTGATGTACCGCCAGTTGCAGCGTCAAACTTCACCTTATTTAATCGGTATTGAAAAAAAATAAAAAATAATTTCCTTTGTTCACCAAATGAAATACACTGAACACATTGACTGGACCAGCCTTTGCTTTTTCATCCATGTCGCCGTGTTCACCTGCACGTATGCAATCGCATTCACTTGTTCTTCTTCATCTGCATGTGCCGGGTCGTTAGAGGGCCCAGAACTGGTTAAAGCGATTCACCAATTCATATACTAGAGGAGAGATATCCATGTCTACGCCATACCCGCTACAATTCCAACCTGAATTCAAAGAACGTGTATGGGGAGGCCGAGCGCTCGAGCAATTTGGTCTTACCCCCCCTGAAGGACATATTGGGGAAGGCTGGATGATTGCAGATCACGCCAACGGTACGACCAAGGTAATAAATGGCCCACTCGCTGGCAAAGGACTTGATGAGGTTCGTGAACAACTCGGAACAGCCTGGCTGGGTTCCAAAGGCGTTTCTGAAAAAGGCGGACGTTTCCCTCTGCTAATCAAACTGCTTGATTGTAACGACGACCTCTCCGTTCAGGTTCATCCTACGGATGATTACAAGGCTCTTCCTCCAGGTGAACTGGGTAAAACCGAAATGTGGTACGTGCTCGACGCCAAACCCGGCGCTCATATTATCTACGGCCTTAATGAAGGTGTAGATCGCGAAGGATTGAGACAGGCGCTGGAGAATGGTACCGTTATGGATACTCTTCGTCAAGTCCCCGTGGAAGCCGGAGATACATTCTTCATCCCTGCTGGAACAGTGCACGCTCTCTGCGCCGGTGTTGTTGTAGCAGAAATACAGCAAAATTCAGACACAACGTACCGGATCTATGATTACAACCGTCCTGGACTGGACGGCAAGCCACGTGAACTGCATGTGGAGGATTCCTTGAATGTCACCGCCTATGAAGGTGCCGGAGCAACAACAATGAAAACGAGCAATGCAGTACCTGGTGAATGGCTCCAGCTTGCTTCTTGTCCTTACTTTGTAGTAGAGAAAGGCGTGGTAAATGAACGCTGGGCGTTATCTACGACACCGGACAGCTTTACCATTCTTGTTGTGTGTGAAGGTGAGGGTACGCTTGAATGGAGTGGTTCTGAAGAAGGCGAGCAGTTGACATTGAAAGCAGGCCAATGTTATCTTCTGCCGGCTAATCTGGGTAACTATACACTAAGTGGCAATACAACCGTTCTTCGATCCTATCTTCCTTAAGTTTTAGTTACCGATAACCTGTGAAGGAGGAATTACACGAGATGCAGGAATCTACCTTTACGCTGATGGGCAATGAAGGTACCCGTGTTCATGTGTACCGCTGGCTTCCCGATCCGGACGAACACATTCAAGGCGTTGTACAAATCGCGCATGGAATGGGTGAAACCGCAGCGCGTTATGCCGAATTTGCGGGTTATCTCACCAAGCACGGCTTTGCTGTGTATGCTAATGACCATCGGGGTCATGGAAAAACGGTGGAGAGCACCGAATCACTGGGTGATGCAGGTGTGGACGCATTTCGCTGGATGGCTAAAGATATGGTCAATCTGGGCGAGCTAGTTGCCAAAGAACACTCCGGTGTCCCCCTGTTCCTTATGGGGCACAGTATGGGTTCCTTTTTGGTACAGCACCTGATGTATGCAGCGCACGAGAGATACCACGCGTTTGTGCTGTCCGGCACAAACGGCAAACGAGGATTACTTCGGTTTGGAGAAAAGCTGGCCCTACTCCAGTGCGGCATCCAAGGTGACAATCATCGAAGCCTGTTGCTGAATGCCATTGTATTTGGCGGATTTAACCGTGCGTTCCGTCCAGCTGCAACGCCTTTTGACTGGTTATCTCGTGACCAGCAGGAAGTGCAGCGATTCATCGACGACCCGATGTGTGGAGCGATATGTACCGCTGGCTTTTTCCGTGATTTTTTTAAACTGCTCCTTGAAATCCATCTTCCGCAGCACATGGAACGTATCCCCAAATCCAAGCCGGTTCTCCTGTTCTCTGGTGAACTGGATCCTGTCGGTCTTCGGGGTAAAGGTGTGTTAAACCTATACTCCCACTATAAGAAGCTTGGACTTCAAGATGTAGAATACCGTCTTTATCCAGGCGGACGACATGAGATGCTCCATGAGACCAATCGTAACGAAGTAGCTCAAGATGTCCTGAATTGGTTACAACGTCATATGCCAACGATCGAGCAACAACCTACACAAAATAGTAGTCAACAAGATTTCGATAAAGATCCGTCTTTGGAGATTCAATCGAATCAGACAGCTTTGATGTAAGATCTTTTTCTGATTCAATACCGATTCAAATGCGAGCAAAAACCCCCTGAACGAGCACATTACATATTGTGCTCGTTCAGGGGGTTTTATTCTATTGAAGTATCTCAGATTTCATAGGATGAGAAATAAAGTAGAGCGCAAATCTCAGAACTATTAACCTTCAATCAACAATGATTCTGGATCTTCAAGCAATTCTTTTACAGTCACCAGGAATCGTACAGCTTCGCTTCCATCAATAATCCGGTGATCGTAGGACAAGGCGATGTACATCATTGGACGGTTTTCCATCCGTTCAGCATCAATCGCCACTGGGCGAAGCTGAATTTTGTGCATCCCGAGAATACCTACCTGCGGAGTATTCAGGATTGGCGTAGACAGTAGGGAACCGAATGTTCCGCCATTGGTAATCGTAAATGTACCACCTTGCAGGTCAGACAATGCGAGCGTGTTGGAACGTGCTTTGGACGCCAGGTCTGCAATGCTTCTTTCGATTTCGGCAAAGCCCAGACGGTCAGCATCACGTACAACCGGAACAACCAAACCTTCTTTGGCAGATACCGCAATACCGATATCGTAGAATTTTTTCAATACAACGTCTTCGCCATCGATCTCTGCGTTAATCGTTGGGAATTTTTTAAGTGCACCTACAACTGCTTTGGTAAAGAAAGACATGAAGCCCAGGTTGATATCATGCTTCTCTTTGAACTTGTCCTTGCGACGTTTACGAACGTCCATGATCGCTGTCATGTCAACCTCATTGAAGGTAGTCAACATCGCTGCGGTCTGCTGTGCTTCAACCAAACGTTTCGCGATAGTTGCCCGGCGACGGGACATACGCTGACGCTCTACAGGCTTTGAAAAAGTTGTGCCGCTCGCTGCTGGAGCGCTAGGCGCGGAAGCAGGAGCTTTGGCTGCTGGCGGTGCCGCTGGAGTGGACGGCTGACTTCCATGGCTTTTCACATCATCCTGATACACACGGCCAATCGGATCTTTGCTCTGCACCTGATCCAGTTCAATCCCACGCTCACGAGCAAGCTTGCGTGCAGAAGGAGAAGCCGTTTTAATGCTATCCGATGGCTCAGGCGGTGCAGCAACAGCCGTTGCCGGAGCTACTGGAGCCCCAGGAGCAGGTGCGGAGGCCGATTTAGATTCGGACGTTGCTGGTTCGGAAGCAGCTGGAGTGCTTCCTCCCCCTGCCCCAGCTGAAAGCGTACCGATCGTTTCACCAATCTCAACGGTCTCACCTTCCTGACGAATGATCTTCTCGAGCACACCGCTCTCCTCAGCACTGATCTCGATGTTGACCTTGTCTGTCTCCAGTTCAAGCAGAACATCACCTTGATTAACGGTGTCTCCTTCTTTTACCATCCATCTGGATACCGTTCCCTCAGTTATTGACTCACCCATTGCAGGTACTTTAATTTCACTCACAGCTGTTACCTCCCCAGTGGAATATTATTCTTCGCCATTTGTTTCAACGCTGCTGTAATAATCAATTGCTGCTCCATGCTATGCACAAGCTGGTAACCGCTAGAAGGACTTGCATGCTCCGGACGGCCTTCATATCTCACGGTAGTGCCTTCAGGCGCGATCTCACGAAGACGAGGCTCCATATATGTCCATGCACCCATGTTTTTGTTCTCTTCCTGCACCCATACCAGCTCTTTTAATTGGCTGAAACGTACGAGTACACGTTTGATCTCTTCCGCTGGGAACGGATAGAGTTGCTCGACACGAATAATGTGAAGCCAGGAATAATCGCCCTTCTCCTTCTCAATCGCATCTTCCAGATCAATAGCAACTTTACCACTGCACAAAATAATGCGTTCCACCCGATCCGGTTTTGTACCTAAACCTGGTTGCTCCAGCACAAGTTCGAATTTACCTTCACTAAACTCCACGGCTGGTGACGCAACACGCGGATTACGAATCAAGCTTTTTGGTGACATCATCACAAGTGGTCGTGCATCTTCTGTCTCGGTTAAGGAAGCTTGACGACGCAACAGGTGGAAGTACTGTGAAGCACTCGACAGATTAACCACTGTCATATTGTCTTCCGCACACAATTGCAGGAAACGTTCCAGGCGTGCGCTAGTATGTTCTGGCCCTTGGCCTTCGTTAGCGTGTGGGAGTAACATAACCAGACTCGATTTTTGAGACCATTTTGCACGCCCTGCTGATACGAACTGGTCAAAAATGACCTGTGCACAGTTTGCAAAATCACCGAATTGTGCTTCCCAGATTACGAGTGTATCTGGTGAGTACACATTGTACCCATATTCAAATCCAACGACAGACTCTTCTGACAGTGGGCTGTTATAGATTGCAAACGATGCTTTTGCTTGTGGCAGATGGTGCAACGGACAGAATTTATCTCCATTCGTAGCATCATGCAGTACAAGGTTACGATGAGCAAAGGTTGCACGCTCCGCATCTTGACCACTGATACGGATCGGCTTGCCGTCTGCCAATATCGTTGCAAATGCCAGTGTTTCGGCAAGGCTCCAGTCTACTTTTTCCCCTTCATTCAGAGCTGTACTCCGGCGTTGCAAAATCCGTTGCAATTTTGGATATACATTGAACGTCTCTGGCCATTTCAGAAGATCAGCATTAATGCTGCGCAGTTGCTCCAAAGGCACCGCTGTTGGCGTAATTGTGACTGCCTCAGACTCGCTGATGTTGCGCTGGTAGTATTCATGCACTTCATTTTTCTTCATCTGATCATAGGCTTCTTTTAAGCGATCCGCTACGGCATTACGTACACTCGCGATGAAGGCATCATCAATGACGGACTCTTTCTTGAGCATATCCTGATACAGATGACTAACTGTTGGGTGATTCTTCACTTTGTCATACACGAGCGGCTGTGTCGTTTCAGGATCATCCGTTTCGTTATGACCGTAACGACGATATCCGATAAGGTCAATCAGGAAATCCTTCTTGAAACGGTTGCGATACTCCGCTGCCATGCGGATCGCCGCAATACAAGCCTCAGGGTTATCTGCGTTGACATGTACAATCGGAATTTCATAACCTTTGGCAAGGTCACTTGCATAATAAGTTGAACGCGAGTCACTGCTGTCCGTAGTGAAACCAAGACGGTTGTTCACGATGATGTGAATCGTTCCGCCATTTTGGTATCCTGGCAATGCTTTGAAATTAAGCGTTTCGGCCACAATACCTTCTCCCGGGAATGCCGCATCCCCGTGCATAAGAATGGTCGCTGCCTTCGTTACATCCTGCTTCGGATAACCTGGTTCACGGCGATCATCCTGAGCTGCACGTGCAAAACCTTGCACAACCGGATTGACGTACTCTAGATGGCTAGGGTTGTTGGCGAGTGTCAGGCGAGCCTGTACAGTCTCCCCGTCTTTCACAAAACGGTTCGCGCCCATATGGTATTTGACATCCCCCGTCCAACCATAATTGATCCCAGTTGAACCTTCTGATGGAACCAAGTCTTTGTTCGGGGCATGATGGAATTCAGAGAAAATTTTGCTATAAGGTTTGCCCAGGACATGAGCGAGCACGTTCAGACGTCCGCGGTGAGCCATCCCCATCAGAATATGACTGGAGCCTGCTTCCGTCATAAGGCGGACCGCTTCATCCAGCATAGGAACAAGAACATCGTTCCCCTCAATCGAGAAACGTTTCTGTCCAACAAACGTTTTGTGCAGGAAATCTTCAAATTGTTCAGCTTCAACCAAACGTTCCAGCAATGCTGTACGTTCTTGTTGCGTAAGCGGGGCCGGGGATGTGCGGGATTCCGCGCGACGATTCAGCCACTCGCGTTCTTGTACTTCATGCACATGGCTGAATTCGTAAGCGATCGGACCTGTATAGATTTGACGAAGACGTTGAATTGCATCCCAGCCAGTCGTTGTCTGACCGTCTGCACCTTCCCAGATCAGGGAAGCAGGCAGTGCTTTCAAATCTTCCTCATTTAATTGAAAATGCTTCGGTTCCAGCAAAGACGTATCTGTTGCTTCACTGATTCCAAGTGGATCAATATCTGCAGCCAGATGGCCATACGTACGGATGTTCCATACAAGTTTGCCTGCTGTAACCGCTTTCTGCAATAGTTGAATATCTACATTTCCAGAAGCAGCTTGACCATTCCCGCTATTCGAAAGAGTCTCTGCACCCTTGCCAGACATCGGCGGTGCTCCCCATTGCTCGAACAATTCACGATAGGCCGGTGTCACTGCACCCGGATCTTGGGTGAATAATTCATACTGTTCTTGTACGTATCCCATATTGGGACCATAGTAACTCTCCCAGGGTTTCATGTTGCCTTTCTCGATCGTCATCGACGTTCCCTCCGTCTTGATTTTGTCATAGGGTTTGACGGAAATCATTGAATAAGCTGTAATTCGCGTTCGTTCAACATTTTAAGCGAAATTTTTCATGAAGTCCAATCATCGTGCTGTTCGTGGTAATAACGTTGTTCCGACGCTCCCGTCAAAGGTTTGTCTGCGTTTTCAAAACCAAAGTAATACAATGATTAGTTCTACCGTCGCACAGATGTCGAATAATGTCCTGATCCGTTCGAAGGTTATACGTTCTTCCCCGTTTCCAAAGAAGTTCGTGTTCTAATCTCTATTCTATAAACTTTTACGCTCAGGAGCATTTCCTATTTTTAGCTCAATTGATGCATAAATTAGATGAATCGAATAATCGGTGCAATTCAGGGCAAGCCAGGAACGCTGGATTCGGCCAAATCCAGATCTGATGTCCGTATATACCTCCTTAATAAGAATTGTGGTCCATTCTGTCCAAAAACAAACCGTCCATTTAAACATTAACCAATTCAAATGTCATTCAACAAGAAATTGGATTTTCCAGAATGGAGCCTGACAATATACAACATAGAATAAAGCCGCTCGAATGCAAATCCCGGCGGCTTCCTGACTGACTGTCCTGCTTGTCCTGTCTGTCCTATCTTTCCTTCTGGGAAAGATTCATCATATAATTTGCAAAGGGCGTTAATTGCAAATCCTTCACTTGCTTTAATGTAAACCATGCTGCTCCCAGCGAGTCTTCACCATCAGGATTTATTTTGATGAGTTCCAACGGATTGCTCTGTCCGATAATAACATCGTATAGAATACCGATATGATGTACTTGCTCGGGTTCACCTCGGTACTCCCAATTCACAACAACGGATTGTGAAGAACGAATGGACCATTGCAAAGGAATGATCCCTGTCTCCTCTTCGAACTCTCGTTTCAATGCAGTTTCCGGCGGCTCCCCGAATTCCATTCTTCCGCCAGGCAGATCCCATTTTCCGTAGTATGGCCCACGAGCTTTCTGGATCAGCAGATAGAATTGTTCCCACACAGCCAGCCCATATACACCAACATGCGTATGCGTGTTCACATTTACGCCCTACCCTTCCCTTACTTCGATAATTTCAGCTTGTTCACTTATGTTCTAGTTCTACTTCTTCTCCTCATCTGCTATGTCATTCAGGTCAACGGCCAGACGAATCATATCCACACAGCGAATGCCGTCCTCAATGATCTCTTCCTCATAATGTCTCACAAAAAAATCACGGTCCACGCCGGTTATCCGAAATCCACAGCGCTGGTACAACTTCAATTGATGAAAGCTGGAATTGCCCGTTCCGATCTCCAATATACGACAACCTAGCCTTCTTGCGGCCTCCATAGCTTCCTTAATCATGTGTTTGCCAACACCCTGTCCTTGCAGTTCCTCCTGCACCGCGATGTTCACAATCTCTGCTGTCTCCGGACGAGTCTTGAGTAATACAAACTCTCCTACCATCTCTCCTTCATACTCCGCTATAAAACAAACACCTCTGCTGAGATATTCGTCTACAATCGTTTTTGAAGGATCCGCCATCAGTAAAAGTTCATACGGTTTTTCTTCATCCCAGTCCAATATTCGGAACGACAAGTTCATGTCAATCCCCACCTCTTCGCATCCAAATTATTCTTTCCATGTCTTTTGCAGAAGCCCTATGTATGGCAAATCTACAAATTACTCGTTATGAAGTTCTAAGGTCCCTCTGAAGTACCTGATGTTGCTACTGTTTCTGCTGTCCTGAAATCTATGTTAGTCGTTCTGTTTGTTGTCTATGTGTCCTGCTTGATTGGAGTAATGGCGAATGGACATCCCCGTTGACCTCTGCATTCCTTGTTTTTCATAAAATGTCTGGACATCCGGATCACACAAGAGATCGATCATATATAGCCCCTGTAGACGCTGAAGCATGCGCTGTGTGAGTTCACTTCCGATCCCTCGACCCTTATACTCCGGCAGTACTTCCAGCAAAGGAATATATGCACTAAGCACTCCATCCGAGATAGCTTGAATAAAACCGACAACGTTCCCTGTTCGCTCATCGATAGCAAGTTCAATCGCATACGACTGCTCTAGCAATTTCAGAAATGTTGAAGGTGATGGCGGGTTCGGCCAACCGTCAAAGAACCCTCCACTTAGTTGCTCACTATCCATTCCAGTCAGCTTATCTCGAAATACGATTCCCATCGCTTGCACCTCCAAAACAAAGTAAATTCCATTATATCATAATATTTGGAACTAAATATATAGATATGGATACGATGTGATCATTCCTATTCACTCAGGCTCAAATGCTCATGAATCAATTTCCAAGCTCCTTCCTGGCCTTTTACAAATACATTTGTAGCTCTTCCTTGCCCTGAAGCCAAATGCCCACGAACGTATCCTTCCCAGTGATAGGTATAAGTGCATACCGCCTGTCGCTCATCTACGGCAATCCAATGCACATCCTCTGCACGATAGACCTCTTCCTTCACCGTATCCCAGGCATGTTCGAAGTAATTCTGAATCTCATCCAAGGTTGTACAAGAAGTACCTGTAAACCAATAGATTGCATTCGGCGCAAGCAACTTGCTCACTTCGTCAAACTGATGCGTGTTCGTTGCTTCTATGTACGCTCTCAGCGTTTCCTCGTGTCCCATAGCCCTCATCCTCATTCCTTCTGTATTATGTATCCGTGTTCTCTTCTCTCATGGTCACGGTCTAATCACTATATGTCTTGAACGTCTCCTGCAGGGTTCGTCCGCTCGACTTCTCCCAGACCACACTTCGTTCAAATGTACCTGAGTTAAAAAAACGCGGGAACCGCTCTGCAAACCAGTCTTGCATCGGCAATTCCAATGCCTGTCTCAAGGGCACCCATACCAACTCCCCCTCGGGCGGGTCGGTAAGAAGTTCTCCTTCATATGAAGTTATCAGATAGTTAAACACCATGTATCTTAACCCTTGCTCAGGATCACAAAACTCATCCAGCCCTTTGTACTTAATTTGCCTCGCCCAAAGTCCTGTCTCTTCACGGACTTCACGGATGGCCCCGTCCACGATACTTTCGGGGAACTCCACTTTTCCGCCAGGAGCAATGTACCCCGGGAATCCTTTATGATTCGGTCGATTCATCAGCAAAACCTGATCGCTAACCGGGTTCCACACCATACTCATCGTGTAAATCTCAACCTGATAATTCATGTTCATCCTCCCCTGCTACGCTTTTCTCACGTTTTACTACATTTCTGGAGATTATGCGTTTATTCCTGCTAGACTTTGTTCCACATCAAAGACGGACGCCCGTAATACCAGATGCCCGCCTTGAATTACATAAATATGTGGTTTTTCGTTAATTAGGGGTACGCTTAACTTAGGATACAGCTGTAATCCATATTCGGCGTTTCTTCCAGTTTGCCCGGCGATATGCCTGTAACATTCCGAATTTGCGGATGCTGGCCTTGGGTAACACTTTGTAAGACATCGTCACTTCAAACTCCTCATCAAATGGAAAAAAGGATAACGCAACCTTCTCACCTGATACCCACTCGACTTGGATATTGGAACTTGGACAGGTGTCGAAGCCACAGCCGAGCCCTTCTGAAAAAAAATCATAACGTGCTGTAGGTGTACCTGGCTCTTCCATACATAAAAAGAGACTAAGCTGGTCACAGAACAACATGATCTCTACATCGTTTTTCAGCCGCTCTTCCAGTTCTGAAGCATTAACGCCTAATTCTTTCTTCCAGCTCTCCTGCTGTAGCTGCTCTTCTTGCAAATACTGCCTGATGTCATCATCATCCTCAGGATTTGCCCCCAGTGTTTTTTGAAACAACTCTGTATACATCAGGCTACACAGTAAACCCGCATAAGGATTCTGCTGCCTTACTTCTTCGATTCCCTTGCGGTAAAACACAAATCGCGGTCTCAGCGGGAAATCACGAAAGGAGTAAGGAATTTGACTATAATCGTTCCATAAAGGAGCAGCATCCAGATCAATCCAGCCCCGGTCATGCTCCTTCGCCGCGAGAATCAGGTCATCCCGATGCGAGCCTTGGGGAAGCCACTCCCTCTTCCAATGTGCAGCCATATCTCCAGCAACCATTCCATGCTCGTGCTGTGCGGTCAAAACAAAATCATGCTCTCTCTCATATACGATCATTTGCTGTCACCCTTCCGCATGGTTTACGTTTACATTTACGTTGACTTTAACATAATTTGGGTTACACTTTCTTATAAGCTGCCTTCCACCCTACAGTTTAGCTACCTTATCCCCGTATTTATAACATTTCGGATTAAACGAGCATGTAAAGGTGTTGTCAGTTCGCTGAAATTTGGTACACTAATGATTGTGTCTTGATTACATTACATACAGAAAGCGGGATCTCATGAATTTATACTCACCTTACATCGAGTTTAACCGCAAAGAATGGGCCGGACTCAAAGAACATCAGGTCACTCTTACGCTGACAGAAGCTGAATTGGAACAATTAAAGGGCTTGAACGAAGAAGTATCCATTCAGGAAGTTGAGGATGTTTATTTACCACTAACCCACTTCATTGACCTATATGCAAGAGCATCGAGAGAGCTTGATCGCCTAACGGCCTCTTTTATGAAAAAAGAAACTCTTCACTCCCCCTATATTATCGGGATTGGGGGCAGTGTTGCCGTGGGGAAAAGCACAGCTGCACGCTTGCTCCAGGCGTTGCTTGCCAGAGGCAAAAACAAACCCAAGGTCGATCTGGTCACCACGGACGGCTTTTTATATCCCAATGCGGTGCTGCAAGAAAAAGGGATCATGAACCGCAAAGGTTTTCCTGAAAGTTATGATATTAAATCACTCATTAAGTTCATGGGCGATGTGAAATCAGGCAAGCCTGAGGTACAAGCACCGGTCTATTCACATCTGGCCTATGACGTAATCCAGGGTGAAGAGAAAACGATCTGCCAGCCGGATATTCTGATAATTGAAGGCATCAACGTATTGCAAGTGAAACGGGAGACTCCATTACTTGTAAGTGATTTCTTTGACTTTTCCATCTACATCGATGCAGAGGAAGAACATATTCGTCACTGGTACGTCGAACGTTTCAAGTTGCTCCGTCAGACCGCTTTTCAGAGTAAGGATTCCTTCTTCCATCAGCGGTTTGCCAATATTAACGAAGAGGAAACCATTGAGACAGCCAATCAGATTTGGCAAGACATTAACGCGAAAAATCTGCATGAAAACATTTTGCCGACCAAAGGACGTGCACGGTTAATTCTGAAAAAAGAAGCCGATCACTCCATTCAGCAGATTCAATTGCGCAAGTTGTAACCCATAACCACGGCAACCTTTTTAGCCATGGGATAGATATACTGCTTATTACCCGTCAGATGCACTGTTATTACCCTATTAAAGGAGAGAAAATGATATGCAAACCCTCGTGGTTCTCGGCAGCATTATGATGTTTCTGGCCGTTGCACTGGGTGCCTTCGGGGCACATGCGCTCAAACGCAAGTTATCCGCTGACATGATCAAAATCTATGAGACCGGTGTCCAGTATCATATCGCTCACGGACTCGGCATCATCCTGCTTGGACTGTTCGCAGACAGGTTAACCTCATCATCCCTTGTCATGACCTCGGGATGGCTCTTGTTTGCCGGGATCATCCTGTTCTCAGGAAGCCTCTATACACTGAGTGTTACAGGTGTGCGCAAGTGGGGAGCCGTCACACCCATAGGTGGTGTAGCCTTCCTTGCCGGCTGGATTACATTGCTGTTCGCAGCTCTTTAAGAAAAGGAAACGCGTAACAAAAATATGGAGTGTCCTGGTTGCAAGAACATGTCGTGCCGGGACGCTCTTTTTTATTTAATCCAGCCACAGTCTGGAAATAGCGGGCTGCTTCCCCTCCTCATATACCTCTTCACTTGTAGACTCCTGCTCCCGTTTTAGAACATATACATCAGGATTGGAAAGTTTGGCCCACTCCGAGTAACCAAAAGAGGGATCATAATAACGAATAATTAAGGACAACAGGTTGCCATGCGTCACAACGGCTCCATGACGCTCCGGTCTGAGCCAACATTCATTCAGCAGCGCCAAAGCTCTGGCAACTGCGACTCTGGAAGATTCTCCGCCCTCTGCTGCCCAATCTTCATCCTCATATGTACGTTTCAGCACATCCATCCAGTCTGGCAGATCCCTTGTACTCAGCACTCTTTCCTGCAAGCGCTCATCGGTATGAATGTGCTGCTCTATCGCTGCACCCAAAGGCATTGCAGTCTGTAAGGCTCTTTTCCATGGACTGGATACGATATAAGAAATTCCTTGACCGGACAATACATCTGCCAATTTTTCAGCCTGTCTGCATCCCTCATCCGTCAGACTTGCGTGTGGCTCCTGTCCTTCGGCTTTTGCGTGACGAATCAGGTAAATCGACTCCATTACCGACACCTCCGATAGTCCAGTCTACAGTACGTTTTCGCTTAGATATTGAAGTGCAGCACGCATCTTATTATGATCTTCCATTCGACCCGATGAACTGGAAAAGGATACGTTCCCTGCCTGCACCTGCCCCGTGTTCCCAGCTTGTTGCTGTGTGCCAAGCTCAAGTCGCTGACTCAAATGATTTACCGTACCTGCGCTACCATCTACAATCCGGATATGATCTGGTAACAACCTGCGCAGAATAGTTGTATAGAACGGGTAATGCGTACAGCCCATAACTATCGTACCGTACTGTTCCAGATCCAGGCCGGCTAGCTTGGAGCGGAAGTATGCTGTTATTTTGACCGGATCAAACTCCAGTTGCTCACACCACTCTACCAGTTCAGGCAGCGCAAGGGAATCGACACGATGCTCATCATCAACGCGAGAGACCAATTCGTTATACTTCGCTTGACTCAGTGTCAAAGCCGTAGCAAACACAAGCACCCGCTTGCCGTTGTCCCTATTCATCTCGACGGCTGGTTTGACTGCCGGTTCCATACCGATAATAGGAATGTCATACATGGAACGCAGATCATTCACTGCCAAGCTGGTTGCCGTATTACACGCAATCACAATTGCATCTACTTGTTCCCGTACAATCGCCTCCACGCAAGCGAAAATATAACGACGAACCTCGTCCGCCGGCTTGGTTCCATAAGGGACATGTAGTGTATCTGCGTAATATATATAGGATTCTTCTGGAAACTGTTGCAAAGCGGTATGCAGTACCGTTAATCCACCGATACCTGAATCAAAAAAAGCAATCTTCTTCGTCAAAGCTGTCACCTCTATAACGTATTCTTTCGGTTCTGAGGAACCGTCCTTTTACTTCTCATGCTGACTGGAGGTGAAGGTTATGTTAATCGGATTGATCTACTGCGATCATGTTATATTGCCTCAGCCAGTCTTTACCACTGTCCCAGTCTTGCACTGGATTGTCTTCTCCCAACAGTTCAGCACTGGCCCGAGCCATGATCCACTCTTTCAGCCCATTGTCGCCGCTGGATTCCAGCTGATCTAACAAGAAATTCAGACCTTCTGATCCCGTTTGTAGAATAGCTTCATATACGTCCCGATGGCCTGCAATATAATCATTCGGGTTGCTGCTGGCAGCCAGAACAGGTTCGTTGACCATCGTATTCAAACTTTGTTCAATCGTTTCCGCTGCGGAACGGTTATCCGCTGTAACTGTACATGCAGATAAGGCTAAAGCTGTGCATAAGGAAAGTAAGCTCGTCATAAGCCATTTACGTTTCATTACAGCCCCCTCTAAAAAAGGTTCCCTTCAAATAAAGACTTTCCTTGTACCATCCAGTATCGTTCCTTCTCAGGAACCATATCCAAAAAGTCCTTGTAACTCCCGATCCAGCCATCCGGCATGTAATGCTCAAAGGAGGCAGGCTCCGGGAACATCGAGAAGAATAGCCGCTTGTCAAAATCGACAAGAAAGGACGGCACATACTTAAACCATTCGTCACCCGTAGGATCGGTTTCCCGAAAATGATGAAGCTCGCTCCTCAGTTCAATTGCGGTTACCTGCTCCTCCTGAATCGCCTGTAAAAAAGCAGATGCCGTCTCCTCATTCAACACCTGAATGCCAAACCGTTCTTCCATCTCTATATTTAAAAACCAATACTCCCGTTCGGTGACGTACCAGCGCCACACGCCCTGAAACCAAACGCCAACAATGGTATTCTCAGCATAGACAGGTTCTGTTTTCATCGCTCTATCTCCTGGCGCAAATTCTTTCCCTGCTTCGCCTCATCGGTAATACATGCCGCAGAGCTGTCATCATAATTATACTCGTCCCGATCAATACGGATATGCGCTTCCATGACATATTGAAAGTCTTTTTGTAAGAATGAACGAATCATGCGGTTTGCTCTCCTATGCCATCCAACGATGAAGCAGCTTTTCCCCTTCACTTCTCCGGCCAGCAGCCTGTTGCTCCAGAAATTCGGGAACTTCTCGTAGTTCAGTTGGACGATATCCAGCTCCGCACCCACAATTATGATAGGTAACACCATGCTGATATAACGTCATGACTTTGGTCCACTGTTTGATATCCGTTTGCTTGGGTGCTTGAAAATCATGCCCCATATTCACCATGACCTCTGCACATTGCGGACATTTATGTTCAAGTCGTGCTGCGGTTTCCTTGCTTAAATCATACGGTGATACTTGTTTGTAAGACTTACGGCAGTTAAAGCATGCATATATTTCTTTATACGGTCCAGATATGGCATATCGGCACATCTTCATCAAGCCTCCTTGTCATTTTCCATTATACGGGTTTTTATACACGGTTACGAATCTACTTTTACCATCACTGGCACATGGCCTCTTTCCAAGCCAAGCCCAAATCCGCCACAGAAGTGAACCGCTGGAAACGATCCGGATTTACTGCACGAAGGGCGATTTCATATAATGCCTCTCCAGCATCCCAACGTTCACGGGAACGATCGAGTTCTCCGCCAAGCAGGGCAAAGGCCATAGCGCCCATGTTAAAAACATTCGTGACCGCATCAATCGATGCACCAAGCTCAAATTCCTCCGGAGACATAAAACGGGATGAACCCCACATTCGTCCCATCGTATTCGTGAATGCACCTGCACGGTATAGATCAATATCACAGATGTGAATCTCTTCCGCTCCAAAATCATAAATCAAACTGCCGTCGTAGAAGTCTACAGCCACATACCCTTTGCGCTCCGCTTCAATATGAAAGTCCAGAATGCGCTCCATGGCTTGGATTCGCGTCTGTACCTGAAGTTGTCTGAACTGGACATAAGGTGATCGCGGATCTTCGTACTTGGCTGGAGGCGGGAAAGACCAGTGCGAATGCAAACACTCTCCCTCCACCCAATCGAACACACAAGCGTAACCGTCGTCTGTGGCAAAATGGTCTATTAATCGAATTAATCGGTCATGCGCCAGCTCTTCATAGATCAAGACAGAAGACTGCAAATGACGTATCGCTTCCGCCGTGCTTATCATATCATTGGCCTGAAGAGTACGTGCTCCCGCATACTTCACAAATTGCTTTTGACCGTCCTTCCGTACCAAGCCGAATGAAATATTGCCAGAGTCCTGTTGATCAAATACACGGAAGACAGTCCCTAGCGGAGTTAACCAGTCGAAGGCATGTTTTTCTTTTAATATAAACGAAACACCATCTACTTCATGAACAACCTGATCGGTCATAGAACTCCTCCTCTTGCCTTTAAATTAGATATTTTCATCTACACTTTTGTTGTAAAAATACGTCATATGCGCCTCATCATATCCTTGGCCGTTCACTTCCAGTGCATTGCGTTCGATGCCGTAGGTTTCAAATCCATACCGCTCATACAACCGTTTTGCTGAAACATTTGTCGTCACTACACTCAGATTAATCTGCTTGATATTCTCCAGATGTTTCCCCCGTTCTAGAACCTCGGATAACAACCGGGAAGCTAGTCCATTCCCCCGATGAGCTGGTGATACATAGACACCCCAGATGAATCCTTTGTGCCTGAGCTTTAGACCGTATTCTCTTTTGAAACCCATCATGCCCGCAAGCATGCCATCAGGCGTGAACGCCCCAAGAATATAATCATCAGGCTCATTATGTATTCGCTCTTTTACCTCACTAACGGACAACTGGCTGGACAACTCGTAGGAAGCGCCAAAGGCTTCGGGATGCGTCCGTAGTGCTTCAAGCCGCAGAGGCCAATATAGATCCGATTCGTCCCGTTGAATATTACGCAGCATATACCTCTCTTTGAAAGCATCTGAACTCATCCCTCATCCACTCCTTTCTATGTCAAGAAATATCAGGTCATCCACAGTACAAACACTTTCTTCCTCTGAACGCCCTTATTTCAGTTTATCCGTTCTGCTTCGCCTACCGATCTCGGCTCTGGTTCTGACTGTGGCGCCGATCACGGTCACGCTCCATCGCTTCCTGGACCCGGTCACGGGCCGGGAGTTTGCTGTTGATATGCAGGAGTAGCCCTGTAATGATAATGAGCAGCGCAACGACAATCACCTCAAACATTAGATCAGACCTCCATTTCCACTTGGAAAAGATGATGATTCTGCCTCGTGTATGATCACATGATCACGTACTCCTGACTATCGAAGACCGCGGGCAATCAGCCATTCCAGCCATTTCCATGGCAACAGCGCTTTTCCAATAATGAGCATCCGTGAACCTTTGCCCAGTGCATAGCGCAGCCTTGGTGCACGCATTCGTGCAATGCGCCCGATCAGATCAGCGACCTCCTGCGGGTCAGGTGCAGTCTCACTGGCGTGTTTTGAATACCGTAGAACTGCATCCAGCTTATGTTTATAAGCCGAATCCTCATTCCGGTGAATCTCGCCCAGACCTTTGTTCCAGATGGGCGTGCGATACGCTCCAGGCTCCACGAGCACCACCCGTATGCCAAATGAAGACATCTCATGGCGCAGACTTTCCGAGAAGCCTTCCACGGCAAATTTCGAGGCAGCGTATGGGGCATATCCCGGAAAACCGGATAGGCCGCTTACGCTCGAAAGATTAACAATCAGCCCGCGTTTCTGTCCACGCATGACAGGCAGAATTGCTCGTGTCACCGCGATAAGCCCGAACAGGTTCGTTTCCATCTGGCGTCTCCAGTCCTCCATTGACACTTCCTCAATAAATCCACCTACAGCAAAACCCGCATTGTTCACCAGCACATCGATTTGTCCATATTGCTGTAACACCGTATCCACAGCGGTTTGAACAGAATCCGAATCTGTCACATCAAGCTGTACATAATCAATCCGCTCGGTCACTCCTGCTTCCTCGGCTCGGTTCGCAAGTTCTCCCTTGCGATTTAGATCTCGCATTGTGGCCATAACACGATACCCTTCCTTGGCAAGAGTGATGGCAGTCAGCATACCAAAACCGCTGGAGGTACCTGTAATCAGAGCTACAGGAGATTGTTCACTCGGCTTGCCTGATCTGGTTACATTTGCATGAGCTGTTTGAAGTGCTTCCGTTGTTTTTTCCGCTCCTGATGTAGTCCTGCCATCCACAGGGTTTGGCGAATCCTCTCCTATTTTATAAGCCCACACGGTCACTTTATCACCTACTTTCATGATCTTTTAACCAGTACATGCAAACTCTGCATTGAACCTCAATTAATCCAACCGTCTCTCCACCCGCCTCATCTTCGTTATCCCTGCTTCAAACGTATACGGCACAAATTGAACCTCGGGCAGCACACATTGCAGTCGACCTGCCAATTTCCCCAACTCTTGCAACACAGCGGCCTGCGCCCGCTCCTGATCGGTATCCTCACTGACCTGCATTGACACCTCCAGTATTCCACTGCCACGCTGCACGACGCGATAATGCTCAATAGCTGGCGAAGCCGCGATGACCGCACGACTGATGAAATCCGGAAAGACCGAAACAGCCTCACCCTCATATTTATGCGAAAAATAAAGCGTATCATCACAGCGGCCTTCAATCCGCTCAATGGCGGTAAACAATGAACCACACGCGCACCGCTCTGCCGCTTCGGTTAATATATCATTCAGCCGATACCGGATGATCGGCTGTGACGTTCGGGAGAAGTCTGTAATCACAGGCACGAACCTCCGGGTGGCAGGATCAAGGTATTCTTTTTCAATATACACAATATCTTCATTCAGATGTATCGTCCCGTGCTCGCAAGTCGCCCCCAAGAAACCTTCTGTACACTGGTACACCTGATGAACGGTCTGTCCGAAAACACGCTCCAGCACGTTACGATCCAGCGGATCAAGCACCTCGGCTACAGCAATAATTTTGTCTGGCACATGGGTTAAACGTCCCATTATATAAGCATCAGCCAGCATACGAAGCATGGAGGGCGGAGCGACCCATACCGTGGGTTGGTATTCTTCCATGCGCTCAACGAGGACATCCACATGCTCCAGCAGGTCAAAATACTGAAATTGCAGTTTGCCGCGTTTCACCGATTCATACAGATTGCTATTCGCTCTTAAGAAGAACGCGATCTTCGCGGGTTTACATAGCCCGCCTGGTAACAGTTTCGCCAGCACTGTGCCCGTCCACGCATCCTGCTCCCGATTACTCACCAGAAAAATGCCACGGTTACCCGATGTGCCGGAAGATAGTCCTACCGTGACACCTTGAATGGAAGACTGTTTGAAATTACGGGTATCCTCACTTTCGCCAGCGAGGACCAGCGCCTCTTCCTTCGTAATACCTACCGTGTTCAACGTGTCGAAATGCTGCATCATCACCGTTTTATCGATCTGCGGGAACTGTCTCCACTCGGTTGCGTTCAAGCCTCCCCACCACTTTTGATAAAATGGAGACCGTGCCCGAATCCGCTCCACATGCCGAATGATTCGGCGTTCCTGCCACTGTTCCAGCTGTGCCCTCGTACGCCATCTGCGCAAACCACGTGCAAGTGCATAATGAGTAACAATACGAACCGGATTGCTCATCGTTCCGTTCCCCCTGTGCCCCATGCGCTCAGCGCCTCTTGGCAATGACTCGGCACGATGCGAAGCACAGGGAACTGTTGATGCAGGTGAACCAGCTTGTCAAAGTTCTGTCTGTACTCCTGCCGATCTGACATAATGATGCCTGCCAGTGCATGAGGTCTGCGCTGTTCACGGAAAGCACGGCTCGACCATACTGCATCTGCACATAAAAAATATTCATGCTGCTCTGTCCGCAGCAACAATCCCATCATGCCTTCTGCATGACCCGATACATCTACGCCAAGCAAGCTGCCATCTCCAAAAAGATCGTATACCTCTTCCCAAGGAAACCCTGCTGGGGCTTCAATCCCTGTAGTCTTCCTCATGTCCGTCCATCGCTTGGCAGGGTCGTTCACGGGCAGTGACCGCTGGATAAAGTCATCAGGTAGCAGCCCAGCCAGAAAACCAGCCTTCACCGCCGCAATCGAACCAAGAGAGCGAACCGCATCATAGGCTCTCGGCAAATAAATAAACCGAGCCTCCGGGAAGTCCTTGGCACCTGCAATGTGATCCCCGTGAAAATGCGAAAGAATAACATAACGGACATCTGATGGCACCAGCCCGTTCCGCTTCAGAAAATAAACGGCACTGTCTTCTTCCCGAAATACAACGGGCGTGATATGGCGATATAATGCATTTGGCAGTCGAGCGGTCTCTTCAAAAAAACGGGAACTGTACCCCGTGTCCAGTAGGATCGGGCCATGATCGGGATGGAGAATACAAGCGAAGCCTGCCGGAAAATGAACCGGACGGAAGCTTCCTCCCCGTAACGTAAGGAACTCCGGATGAGTACAGAAACCTGCTGCACCTAAATATAATTTTACTGGCTTCGTTGTTAACATTTTTCACTCCTCCACCAATCTGTAAATTGCTGCAGACCCGCTTCAATGGACACCCGCGGTACATATCCTAGCTGCGCCTTGGCATCGGTAATGTCCAACGTTTGCGGCACACCCAAAGATCCAACGGTGTATCTGGTCAGTAACGGTTCTCCCAGAGCAGGGATGAATCGATGCACACCTTCCAGCACACTGGCCACTCCATAGGCTGTTTTATAAGGAATATTCAAACGCCGCAAGGGCATGTCTAACATGTCAAAAAGAGTCCCTACCAGCTCTGCAAACGGCCTTGGGTCTGCGTTCGAAATATTGTAGGCTCTCCCAAGTGCATCATCAGAAGCATCACTGCACAATAACAGCGCATCCACCACATTATCTACGCACGTCAGATCAATCAGTGCCTGTCCACCTTCAATCATCGGTACTCCCCGTTTGGCATTCGCTGCAACAATCCGCGGGAAAAGCGTTTGGTCATACGGACCAAAAATGGCACGCGGGCGAATCATAATCGATGGCAATCCGTTACGATGTGCCTCCATCACAATGTCTTCAGCAATACGTTTGGTAGCCGCATAATGATTGGCCGGTTTAGCCGGCAGCAGGTCATGTTCATGGACTTCATAACGCGGTATGTAGTTAAAATAAATACTCGGCGTGGAAACATGCACGAACCGCTGCACCTGATGGCGTAGAGAACAATCAATCAGATTTTGTGTTCCCTGCACATTACTGCTGTAGAAATCCTGATATTTCCCCCAGGGTGAGGATAAGGCTGCGCAGTGGAACACAACATCCTGATTTGCACATGCTGCATCTACAATCTGGACATCCCGAATATCACCCTTGATAAAGCAAACTCCACCCGCTTCAAGCAGGCTGCCTATCTCATGCTGTCGCCCCATACCCGTCACTTCCCAGCCTTCTGCTGCAAGCCTTATCGCCAGGTGTCTGCCCAGGCAGCCTGTAGCCCCGGTCACTAATGCTCTCTTCATCGTTGTTCACCGTTCCATTCTATGTCATGAGTCAATGCTTCCGTCAACATAATCTGCTGTAAACGTGCAAGACGCCAGGCTGCAAGTACGACCGCAAATTGTTCAAAAAAAGGCCGCCGATCCTGCCGCACATACACCACATCCCTGGCACCCCGCCAAGCCGTCCTCCAAGCTCGCAGGCTACCTCTGCTGCTTTGAATCTGCCGGATACCACTTCCCAGCATGGGCAGTGCTAACATCGCTTTATCGTCACCTGACTGCGGTGTCACTTCGATTCCTTCGCCTAGCATCACTTCAGGTTCAAGCAATGCTCGCACCAAGCCATTACCAGGATGAAACAGATGAATGCCACTGGTTGCCCTCGGGTTACACTCAATCGCATACACCTGACCCGTCACATCTTCGATAAAATCAAATCCAATCTGTCCGCTGAAACCCGCCGCCCACACAAAGTGTTCTACCCATGCGCGTGTGCCTTCATGCTGCACCTGTTCAAAAAAACACTCGCGCCTACGTTGCCCGTACGATATCGGCTGTCGTAGGCGGCATGCGCGACTATATGGCCTTCATGTACTACACTGTAGGTGCACAGTCCTCGTCCATGGATGTACTGCTGTGCCACCCAAGGCGAGGCAGGAGATAACGTGTCTTCGCCCGGTGGATCGTGGTGCAGAGAGTTAAGCTTCTCGGGAGCGGAAATCTGCGGCCGATGTAGTTCTTCCGTCCTCCGATTGACATTCTTATTCTCATCCTTATTGATGACGATGTTGGACCCTTCGAGTCTTGGCATACGCACCTTGGCAGCAAATCGGGAATAGACTGGTTTCCAGACCCAATCTCCCTTTAAAACATGTTGCTTCTCCAGCCACTCCTGCGGAGTTTGAATCAGATGTGTATCTGGAACCGAAAGCCCCATAGACTTGGCAAGCATATTAAAATCATACTTATGATGCAGGACATGCAGCTGCTCCAAACTGGAAACAAGAACACGACAATGCTGTCGCAAGCGTTCAGCCCCAGCAGCCACATAAAACACTTCTTCACACATCGGGATCAACACATCGATCTGCCATATCTTAACCCAATGTTCCAGTGCTGACAGGTACTCCTGCGTATGATGACGCGGCGATGGAACAAGTACGCATTGCTCCACCGCACTAGACGTTCTGCACAGATGGCGTTCCATACTCTCCGCAATAAATACAAGGTGACCTGACCGATGCAACATACGCGCCAAATCCAGCGTAACCGGAGCCCTTCCTCCGGTAAGGAGTACCCTGTACGTCTGACCTGCTTGTCCTTGAAGCACACGTTGGTCACGTCGTGCAAATTCAGTAGTCAAAGATGAGTCCTCCCAAAGACAGACCAGCCGCCGTTCCGATCATCAATACCCGATCACCACGCTCTATTCGTTGCTGACGAATCGCCTCATGCAATCCCATCGGAATGGAGGCCGCAATCGTATTACCATGACCTCGTGTAATATCCATGAACCGTTCTGCGGGAATCCCCAGCTTCTTGCGAATCAGGCGCATCGCCATTGCACTGCCCTGATGAGGAATGACCAGGGAGAAATCCTCCATTTGATTACCGGAAGCTTGAAGCATCTCATCCATAAAACCGGGTAACAGCTTGGACGCCATGCGAAAAATCGCCTGTCCATCCATATGAAAAAGGAATGGATCTGGATGTGCCACATCATACCGGGCCGCATGCTGCCGTGTGCCTCCGCCTGCAATCTCCGAAAACCGTGCACCGCGGCTATAGGTTCGCAGAGATGCATGAACGATCTGTGACCCGGATTCCACAGATGCTCGCTCAATGATGACTGCTGCCGCGCCATCACCAAACAAGGCAGCACTCTCAGGATCTTTCCAGTTCAATCCGGCTGAAGCGATCTCGGTGGCTACGAGTAATACACGCTGGTAACGTCCAGCGTCCACCATATAAGAGATGACGTCTAGTCCGTTCAGGAAACTGAGACAGGTCGCATCCATATCAAAAGCAGGTACACCTGATTCTTCCTGTCCCATGGCCTGCTGGATAAAGACGGCTGTACTTGGCAATGGCTGTTCTTTCGTACCGCTGGTGCATACCAAACAATCGATCTCATCAAAAGACAGCCCCGCATCGGCAAGAGCTGCTTCTGCCGCTCTTGCACCCATATAGGAAGAAGTCTCCTCGTCCGAAGCATAATAACGGTAGCCGACGCCCGTCGCTTTGCTGACCCAGCCTGCGGGTACATTTAATCGCTCATCCAACTCTTCATCCGTCACTTTCATCTGAGGCAGGTATTTCCCTGTACCTGCGATTCTTACTCTTCTAAGCTGCATATGCCAACCTCTTCTCTTTCATGCGTGTTATGTAAATTACGTGATATTACCCATTAAACGAATATAGCTGCAACTGAATAATACACCCTATTCAAAACATATTTGAAGTAACCTCATGATGAACTTGTATTATCATCTAAATGAACAGAAGGGCAGATTGCTCTGCCCTCCCATTCACATATTATCTATTCCTGCACATGCTGTTCACAGTCTGGATAGGTGGACATCTATGTCTGCTACCTGCTACCCGTTACTGGGCTTGAGGAGATCAGCGAGTGCCGCATCCAACGAAGCATAAGTGAACGTAAAACCTGCCTTTTCGATTCTGTCGGGAATAACCCAGCGGCTCTTGAGTACCAGTTCCGTTTCCGTGCGGATAAATATAGCTCCAAGCTCAAGCATCCAGCGCGGGGACGGAAGTCCAATACGTGCCCCCATCTGCTTCCTAAGGCTTGCCATCAGCTCACGATTAGTCACTGGATGAGGAGATGAAGCATTATAGACACCTTCCAGCTCCGAATGCTCCTGTACAAACATCACCATGCGGAACAAGTCCTCCATATGAATCCAGCTAAATTTTTGGGTTCCTGCTCCCTGGGCTCCACCCAGGCCAAATCGAACCAGATTCGTCAGCGGTTCCATCACCCCGCCTTCCCCAAGCACAATCGCAATGCGTAATGCAATTTGACGTGTAGACGGCAACTCAACTCCGAAGAATGCCTTCTCCCATGCCTTGGCGACCTCCACAGAGAAACCCGAGCCAACCTCTCCATCTTGTTCCGTCATTGGACGATCTTCCGCATGTCTATAGATGGTTGCCGTACTGGAGTTAATCCACAATTCGGGCGGATGCACACATGATAATACTGCTTCACCGAGAATGTGTGTGGTTTCAGTTCTGGAATCCAAAATGATTTTACGATTCTCATCTGTATAACGGCAATTCACCGATTTACCAGCCAGATTTATCAGCATCTCCGCGCCTTCAAGTGCTTCAATGATGGCTGCACGATCTTCCCAAGAGATGTGTCCAGACTGGCGTGAGATGACCAGCACATCGTATCCCAGCTTTTTAAACCGGACTGTAAAATCCTGACCGACAAATCCCGTTCCACCAGCAAGTACAACCTTTTTCACGGTATCCCCTCATTTCCGCAGATGGATCATGCCATCTATGCAGTGCATTCATATCAGACTAAACAACATGGAAGACCGTTTCGTTTGATATTGATTCCATTTGAATGTGGAGAGACGCCCATCGGAGCTTAAAAAGCTCCACTTCCATTCGAACCGTCCGCTCAGACTGCTTCTTGCACGCCAATCGCTGTATATAACCTACTTCGCTCTTCGTTCGCCCAAGCATTCGATGCATCCTGCTCTAGTCGAACCTGTAGTTCATCATGAAAATCATGAATCATATACCCTTCGGGGAGTTCACCCAATATGGATGCAAAATCATACTCAGGCAAAGTTCGCCGCCCTTCGCCAATTTCTTTTAGCCAATTCATCCAGTCTTGCAGTGTAAGTACACCTTCCTGCCACAACTCAGCCTGCAGACCAAGCACATCCTGCAGTTGCTCATATGCGAGTACATCCGTGAATTGGCGGCAAGCCATGATGCCCAGTTCGTACAATTCGATTGCAGCACGACGGATATCATGTGTCAGCTCCACTTCCAGCCCTTCAAGGTAATCCTGAACCTGAATATGCTGACCATCATCATACAGTAAAGGCGCATGGGCGAGCATGCGAATAATGTCTTGCAACTCATTTGATGAGATGATATTTTGCTCCTCTAGAGCAGGTAATTGATAAGCTGTAATGATCATTCACTCCTGTTTCGGTCATCTATTGTTGACCTATAGTATAACACGCTTTTCTTCGTTGAATTTGGCATTCAGAAGAAGAATCCTCTGAAGATACAAAGGAAGAATCGAGGTTCTCACACACGGCGCTTGACTAACTACTACACGTTGTAGTAGTTTATATGTACTACGTAGTGTAGTAATAAAAATGTCGTTATGGACGCATAACGTTGTAAAGGAGTGCTTCTTTGGTGCACCAAACTCAAAAATGGTCCGAAACCGAGTTGGAACTGATGGAGGCGATCTGGTCTTGTACTCCTCCGGTCACTTCTTCCGAACTGTTAGACATGTTTAAGGAAAAGGGAAAAGCGTGGAAGGCACAGACCATTTCGACGTTCCTATCCAGACTCGTGGATAAAGGAGCGCTCACTGTTACAAGA
Source organism: Paenibacillus sp. 4624 (assembly GCF_050435065.1). Classification (NCBI taxonomy): domain Bacteria; kingdom Bacillati; phylum Bacillota; class Bacilli; order Caryophanales; family Paenibacillaceae; genus Paenibacillus; species Paenibacillus sp. 4624. The sequence continues at coordinate 134,406 of NZ_JBNDJR010000008.1, read as the reverse complement.
CAGGGCCGAACCAACTACTATGAGCCTCTTTTACTGCCAGAAGACTACAAACTTCAGAAAACCAAAACAGTACTCGACGGCCTCTATCAAGGCTCGGTTAAAAATCTCGTTTCAGCTATGTATGACGGGGATAAGCTTTCAGAAGAAGACATTGCCGAACTAAAACAATGGCTGTCGGAAAAGTAGGTGGCGCACATGAATCTTTTTATTGATCTGCTAGTAACGTTGACGGTGGCCGGAAGCATTGCTGCAGCTTGCATTCTTGCCTTGCGCTTTTTGTCTGTCCATCTTTTCCCCGCTTCCTGGCGTTACGGGCTGAGTAAAATGGCTTTCGTTTTTTATGTACTGCCCCTATCGTTCGGAATGACATGGTTCTCCAGCCTGTTTCAAGCTTCAAACCAAAACCTTGAACAATCTGACTTCTTGCATGGCATGCTTGGAGGAGTGCTTACCCCAGAATGGACGATATCTTCTGCGTCGGCCTATATTTTGCTCAGTGCTTGGGGTTCGGGTGTTCTCGTATATTCAACGTGGCAGATCTATTGTTACTGCAAATTCACGCATGCGTTGAAACGTACACAAACCGAGGTAAAAGAAAATAGTGAGGCCGCCTTACTGCTCCCCATCATGAAAGAAAAGCTAGGTATTCACCAGCATGTCAACCTGGCATATAGTCCAATGTTACGAAGTCCCGTACTGGTCGGTTTAACTAAACCTACGATTTATTTACCTCAAGCGGGTACAACTTACTTGAATATGAGTCTCGTCTATCATCATGAATTAACTCACCTTAAACATAAAGACCTGTGGATCAAGGCACTCACTCTAGCGGTCAGCGCTTTGCACTGGTTCAATCCTCTTGTTCACCTCCTTCGCCAAGAGATTCACACATGGAGTGAATTTTCTTGTGATGAAAAGGTTGTCCAGGATATGTCCATTGAAGATCGCAAGCGTTATGGTGAAACCATTTTAAACGTCACCGCAGGAGCGCGAAGCTTGCCTGTGCAATTTTGCTCATCCCTTTCAGGGGAGGGAAAACAATTAAAAAGGAGACTTACGATGGTGTTTGATGTCAAAAAAATGAAAAAGAAACATTGGATCATAACGATCGCATCCGTATGTTTAATTGCTGTAGCAAGTACGTCTACAGCTGTATGGGCATCGAGCCATATGCCCAAAGTAGAGCGAGGGGCCACTGAAGCCGTAATTGTACCTGACTACTCCAGAGAGACTGCCAGTCGAGCCACTGAACCTAGTGCTTCTACACCTCGAGAGGAAGTCTCTGGAGCCGTAACTGTACCTGACAACTCCAGGGCGGCTACCGTTCCAGCGGCTGAATCCAGAGCCACTTCTCCTCGGGATGAGGTCTCTGAGGCTACAATTGCACCTGACAGCTCCAGGGCGGCTACCGTTCCAGCGGCTGAATCCAGAACCACTTCTCCTCGGGATAAGGTCTCTGAGGCCACAATTGCACCTGACAACTCCAGGGCGGCTACCGTTCCAGCGGCCGAGTCCAGAGCAACTGAGCTTAGAGCTTCTAGCGATACTGCAGAAAAATGAGTCTTGTCCACCCATATTTAATGTAGTGCTCACCATAAAAAGCAAAAAACAGGACAAAGCAGTTTCATTCCGCTTCGTCCTGTTTCTCGTTTTCTCGTTTAACTATAAAAATGCCTTCACAGTGCCAAAATATTCACGAATCATATTAATCGGCTTTAAATACCCTGGTGAAGGAGCGGATATGCCGTATTCTGCAGCGTAGCCGTTTTTGGCCGCAATATATTTCGCTCTGAACATATGGTAGTCACTCGTGACAATCATAATTTTGGGATGTTCCAGCCCGGAAGCCAGAATGATTTTTTTAGAAAAAGCCAAATTTTCCTGCGTACTTGTCGAGCGATCTTCCATGATGATCTGAGCGGGGGCAATACCCTGATCCACCAAATAATTTTTCATCGCCAGCGCCTCAGGAATGGATTCACCTGGCCCCTGTCCACCAGATACAATGACTGGCGTCAGTGGGTGACTGCGAATATAATCCAGACTGGCATCCAACCTTTGTTTCAAGGTTAGTGACAATTCGGTTCCCTTGATGCCCGACCCAAGTATGATGACATAGTCCGCTCGCTCCTCCTCCTTCGAACCAAGCTGGGTAAATACCAGGGCTTCAATAATGATAAAGGAAACGGCACCAATACCGAAAACGATCAACAACACACGTTTCAGCCAGATGTGTTTCTCATAATCAATCCGTCTTAATATGATAAAGGTAGCCGCGAGGAGAGTAAAAAATTTCACGGCAAAGTTCCAGCCCCAAAAGATCAGAAAGAAAACCAAACACGCTAGCAGGATCAGATCCAAAATATATCCTTTATCCCGTAAAAATTTCTGTATCAGTACAGCAACACTCCTTCCCATACATAGACATCCACACTTGTTATATTATGCCCTTACAATCGTGAGCTTGGGCCAGTGCTGTTGCCAATTCTTTTTGCACACACGCTCGTTATAGTAGGCCGCATCCAGAAACGCCGGGCTTTTGCGCACAACTAATGCATACAGATCCTCCAGCCCGTAAGGGGCACATATCTTCATTTGATCGCCCTCATGTAATTGTACACCGATGGCAGTTACTTGCTCAGGCCAAACGCGCAATGCATCTTCAGTCGAGTGATACGGCATGTCTCCGTTGCGCAGGTGCATCCTGGCCTGATTTTTAACCGACCATTTCGTGTTACCTGTTGCAGTACATAGCTCCTGCTCAAGTTCGTAATCCCGTTCCTCTCGAAGATCGGCAGCATCAAAATAGACAACATCAATATCGCTATGCAGCTCCCGTCTGGTAAATCCATGAAGATCATCCCATATGTAATTGCGAATATAACCCGCACCGATGTAACAATCAGGCAACTCTAGCGAACGCACAAGCCGCAGATCCTGCATGATCTGCTCATGTTCTCGTAGGGCTCTAACAAGCTGTTCTTCGTATTGCACAGCAACTCCTCCTTGGCCTATTCAAAACCGATATCTTCGTTCCCTTTAAAGTGTAAAAAACAGTTCAACTTATATAGGTCGTTGGGTTCTGAGTAATAAAAAGAGACTACTATCTTTCAATATAACATGTTTCGAACCCTGGAATAAAATAAACAACTCCCCTCAAGTCGTCATTTTCAAGTACATTCGAAATAAATGCACCCCTGAAAATCACGGTTCCTGAGCGGAGTTGTGATGTCATGTGATCGATATTCCTTGGTGAAGATATTTAATACTTACTATCCAAATATTTGATGCTTGCTATCCAGCTATTTAATCGGTATCCAAATTTGAGGCGAGTGTCCCGTCCCTCGATAGACCTCAAGTTCGGGTAGCCAAGCATGTTCGTATGCATTTGAAGGGAACCATTCACCTACAATCCGTTTCCACAGCTTTTGCATTCCCTGAGGCATCGGTTCCTCCACCTCAAACACAACCCATTTGCTGGCCGGGAACGTTAACATTGATAATCCTTCTGGCTGCTCCCCATCATACGTTGTTGCAATCCAGTACTCCATCTGTTTGTCCTCTAACTCTCCCTGATCCACACACACGCCTAGCAAACCTGGAATAACCCCATTATTCAATGCAGCTATCCGATCCTCTGTACCGCTGCTGTAGGCTTCCTCCCACATGTTACCGATCCCCTGCAAATGTTGCCCATCCACATATGAAAATCGTTGACTGATACCTGTAATGGAAAATGGCTCTTTCTCGACAATATGATGCTTCATTGGCTCCGCTCCTTGTAAACTGACTTGAATAACGAGGCGATTATACGACTGAACTGAAGCACCTGACTTTCGAGTTTCACTTGGCGTTACACCATGTTGTCTTCGGAATGCTTTCGAAAATGATTCAGGTGTATCATATCCATACTTCATTGCCAAATCCATGATTTTACGTTCTCCTTGCAACAGTTCATGTGCCGCCAAGGTTAATCTTCTGCGCCGGATGTACTCCGCCACGGTAACGTCGGTCATCAAACCAAAGATACGTTGAAAATGAAATGCCGACATATGCGCGTGCGCTGCAATCTGTTCCACAGTCATCGGATCTAACAAATGTTCTTCTATATATTGTATTGACTTCTGGATCGCTTCAATCCATTTCATGTGCTAATCACTCCTTGCTCATCATGATACACGAAGAAGGGTATAGAAGCCTGTCATTTTGTGCTTTCTTATGACCGATGTCTTTTTGCCGATTGTCTGTTGTCCAATCTCCGTTTCACGCGCTCCAACTCTAGCTTCCGAATTCTACCCTATCCCCACATACCAATCAGCAAGATGCCGCCAAATATAACGATGGAACAGAGAATACGTTTCATGCCCTGCTGTTCTTTTAATAACCATATCCCCAGAAAAGCCGCGAATACCGTTCCCACTTCCCGAAGCGGGCCCAATCTGGCCATCGGAGCCTGTTCCAGTGCAAATAGAAAGAGCAGATATGATCCCGGATTCAGCAAAGCTCCAAGCAAAATCGTCGAACGATTGACCTTCCACTCCCGACGCAAACCGCCTGAAGCAAGTAGCGCTGGCGTTAATCCAGCCACAAAACCAATATTCGTAACCTCAAGCAACGCCACGGGCGAAATATGCTGCAAATTTAATTTGTCCACAAATACATAACTCGTCGTACATAATCCCACACACAAGGCCATCCAAACCGGTTTCGCCCCCTTCACTCCAGAGCCTGCTTGTCCCTTCCTGCTCCCCACACCGCTAAGAACGACGAAACCAACAATCATACAGGCAATGCCTATCCATCCGAATCCCGACAACCTTTCTCCAAGAAAAGCAACCCCGATCAACGGCACCAGCAACGTGCTTGTACCCCGCATAATCGGATAGATCTGAGACAGGTCGCCAAGCTCATACGTCTGAGACAACAGCCAGGAATATAACGCCTGCAGTGCCATCGACACGATCAACAGTGCATAAGCTGACACGGGTAACGAATCACGAGACAATTCTACCACCAGCACAGGCAGCAGCAATACGGTGGGAATCATCATAATCGACCATAGAAAAACACTTTTGTTCAAACTTCGTTTCGTAAACATACTCCAGACGGCATGTGCCATTCCTGAAGCAAGCACCAGAATTAACGGTAAAATCATCCTGTATACGTTCCTCTCTGTTTTCCTTGCTTATGCTTTCTGTTTCTTTGCCACACTCTAGCACACTCTAGAATACCTTACGTCACAATCTCCGGTTGGTGCTCCGGCTGTTCCCTCACCACCGATCCATCTTCCAGACGAAGCCAGGTATCAAACTCCCGTTCACCTTCACACATCTGAATGACACGTCCTCCGCGCAACATCCCTTCCCTTCCATAGGTACTGTGGCCACTCGAACGCCCGTAACAAAGACGTATCCCTTGGTACTGGCCGTGAAAATCATTCACATGATCGTGTCCGCAGAACGTCCCCATTACATCCCCCATCTCCAGCAGCGCAGCAAACAACCCCGAATTGATTTGTGCACAGCAGACAGGTTCATATTTGTTGCCATAGCAAATTTGACTGTCCCACATCAGTTGATATTCCGGAATCGGGATATGGAAAAACGCCAAGGCTGGCAGCTTATCCCCGCGACTGCGGCCGGGATTAACGCGTGTGGATTCGTCCATCAGCCACCGGAGCTGACTCTGCTGAATCCAGCCATAACCGGGGATCGATTCCACGGTCGAATAACTCCCGGAATCGAGCAGATACAACACCGCTGCCGGAAGTCCATTCGCTCCGGCAATTTCCAGCGTGTAATTGCCCAACCCTGCAATATCACGCGGCCCCGCTTCCGTCACACTATGCGCATGCTTCTGAACAACGTGCATAAGCTCTGCTGGAGTAATTCGTTGCTCGGCATCATGATTGCCAAACACAAAAGCCCATGGAATCCCACACATCTCCACTGCCGAGACAGCATCACGAAAAGCCTGCTCCGGATGCTCACACGCTTGATTTCCCGAATCGACAGGCCCGGTGTAGATCACATCTCCTGTGAAAATAACCAGATCCGGCTGTTCCAGTTCGATGATAGATTGCATCATCCGCCGGCTTCGCAGATCTTCAGGCCGCCCGTCTTTCCAGTGTAAATCGGTAAATTGTACGATGGTAAAGGTTCCATTTTCGCGAAAAGCAAGCGGTCGTTTCACTGTGTTGTCCTCCCGAATACCACATGAATACGCGTTGAAAGCGAGCAATACGCATCATTTCATTCATGCAGTTTGGTCTATTGGTTATATGTATTGCTGATTAGTGCTTGGAATAACTATTGAAACATCGTCCGAATCTGTCTGCACCAGTAAAACCCGTCATAGCTCGGCAAGTTGAGTTCACTTCTATTTTAGATGTGGTTTGTTGTGGTTTTTAGTTGTTTCATATGATGATATCGCCACATCTATCGTCTGTCAACACTTCCTTGATATCTAAATATTCATATTTACCAAATGAAATTGACAAGTGGTTTTCACCAACTTAAACTATTAAAAACAACAACAATCCACACAAAGACCAAACTTCTATATATAGAACATACGGAGGCGGAATTGGAATGTCATTAACATATGAAGAGCGTAAACATACGATCCTTGCCCAGCTTGCCACACAGGGCAAAGTTCAGGTACAAACGTTGGCTCAGCTATTTCAGGTGTCCACAGAAACCATAAGGCGGGATCTGGATCGGCTGGAGAAGGAAGGTGAGTTGCGTAAAGTGTACGGGGGCGCTGTACGTGTCCGCTCAGGTATGATTGAAGCGCCCTTCCAAAAGCGCTCACAGCTGCAAGTTCAAGAAAAGCAGGCTATTGCTGCCGCGGCAGCTTCCTTGATTGAAGACGGCGAAACCATCATGCTGGACAACGGCACAACGACACTCGAAATTATGCGTCAATTGAAGCATCGCTCCCACGTAACGGTGATTACGAATTCGGTCCCGATCCTGACTGTTGCCCTCGAATCTTTTGCAGGTAAAATCATTTTTGCCGGAGGTGAGATCCACACTGCTGTTCAAGCCGCCACTGGGCCTGGAGCACATGAGATACTTGACCAGTTCAAAGTGAATAAAGCGTTCATTTCGGCTGGAGGTGTTTCCTTCACCGATGGAATTACGGATTATGTACTGGAGGAAGCCCTGATCTCGCGTAAAATGATGGAACGAGCCGAGGAAGCCATCCTGGTGGCGGATCATACCAAGTTTGGACGCTCCACGTTTGCCAGAATTGCACCTACCGAGCACATATCCATGGTGATTACGGACTCTAGCTGCCCTGCCGAATGGATTGAAAACTTTGGGCGGCTGGAGATTGAAACGGTCGTTTCGGATTGACATGGATATGCATGTTCTATATTTTGGATATAATGCTCATTCTATTTTTACTAAAAAATGGGTGAAAGGAGTGGCCTAGCGATGATGAGCAGCAAAAAGGAAATGCTTCTGAACGTGTCCGAGCACCTGTTCTATCTGCATGGCTTTCATGCCATTGGCTTAAAACGGATCATTACCGATGCTGACGTGGCCATCATGACGTTATACAATCACTTTGCGTCCAAGGAAGACCTGATTGTCGAGGTGCTTCTGCGCCGCGAACAGCGCTATCTGGAGCAACTGCGTTTGTATGCAGATAACAAGGCACAGTCCGTCTTCCTCAATCTGGCTGAGGGTCATGCCAAGTGGCTGATGGAGCATGAAGCCAGGGGATGTCTTTTTTTACGAGCGAAGGAAGAATTCGGGGCTGATCCAAACCATATTATTGTACAAACCGTTAATGGGCACAAAAAACACCTCATAACCCTGATAAAAAAAAGTGATCCCGAAGCAAATGATCGGAGCATCATGCAATTTATGCTGTTGTTAGAGGGTTCGACGGCTCTGGCGGAAACGCAAAATGTAAAAGAGGTCTGCCGGGAACTGATTCACATGACTCAAAATAGTTTCAAATCATAACACAAAGGGTGAGTTCATATTTCAACTCACTTTTTTATTTTCACAAGAAATATAATGATCGTTCTATCTAAAAAAGGCGGTGAAATTGAATGAAAAAGATAGTCCTTCCTGGCGTTGCCCTGATCGCAGTATGTTATGCTTTTGGGCGTTTCAGTTACGGACTGTTTATGCCAGAAATCTCCGAGGCTTTACAATTATCCGAATCGGCATCCGGGACCATTAACTCGGCAACCTATATTGCTTATTGTCTTGCCCTTCTGACTGCGCCGCTTATCATTAATCACAAAGGGCACCATTATGTCATTCAACTTGCTGGAATCAGCGCTATTCTTGGCTTGATAGGCATCGGACTGGCACACGATACTTGGCTACTTGCGGCCGGTGTTTTTCTTGCCGGACTCAGCACAGGATGGGCGTCTCCAGCCCTCGGGAATGCAGTAAGTGCAGAACTCGCACCAAACCTGCACGCCAGAGGGAACAGCTGGATCAATACAGGCACCAGCTTTGGCATTATCGTCTCCGGTCCACTCTACTTGCTATTCACCGATTACTGGCGTTTAAGTTATATTCTGTTCGCCCTCATCGGAATAACCGTATTGCTATGGAACCGACATGCGATTCCCGCTTCCAAAGCACTCCCTTGTACGAAGTCCATCTGGTCTTGCATGAGACCCACCAGACCAGGATCGGCTTTGCTTATGGCTTGTATGTTAACAGGCGCAAGCTCTGCGATCTATTGGACTTTCGCCCGAAACTTTCTAACGGACGAGAAAGGGGCCTCCGATTCGGAAGCCGTCTTGTTCTGGATTGTTATGGGCGTGACAGGCATACTTGGCGGAAGTGCAGGTCGGATCATAGAACGGATTGAGTTAGGTTGGTCCTATCGTATAGGCATTCTGTTGTTATCGATCTCGCTTGGCGTTATTGTCCTGCCTTCGATGACATCAAGTATGGTTTCAGCCGTCCTGTTCGGCAGCACGTACATTTTTCTCACAAGTGTTTTCATTGTATGGGCAACGAGACTGTTCCAACCAAATGTCTCCATCGGCATTAGTCTTGCATTTCTCGCCCTGGGCGTGGGCCAATTCTTAGGATCATTTATGGCGGGATATACTATCGAGGTATTTTCCAGCACGACAGCTTTTATGGCGTTTGCTATACTCGGTTTGCTGGGACTATTCCTTCGCGTGAAACCGGCCTGAGCCGTCTCCAAAGCTGTCGGAAGACAGCGCATCATTATACTTGCAACATATTTCCGTAGAAGCATGGTTGCAGACTTACACCGTTTAATGTAACTTTGGTTCCTGTTCCGAGCGGAGATTAGGCTACAATAGGCTTAAATCTCTTCGGAACTGGCCGCACCAAAATAACGAGCTAGCTTCCATCGCTCTCCACCTTTGACTAATTCAAAGGGAAGCTACGCCCTGCCCTGACCAACCGCAAATGAGGATTCGCAATGAGTAGATCTACCGATATGCCCTTATGACCTCATTGTCCCAGACCTGAACCTCAATATATCGTTCGGGACCCTGTTTGCCGGTCCGATTCCAATCCTGTGGCAAACCATAGGTCTGAATCAGTTCATCTATTTCGTCTTTGGTATAAACCTGCTTGCGATAAGATTTATCGTCTTCATAACGCATCGTTGGGAAGAGATCACCGTAGGTGAAGCTTACAACTTCTGCGGGTAATTCCTCCCATGGAACGATGATGTGATCCGGCTCCTGATACCATGATTCTAGCCAGGGACATACACCGAGCGTTAGATAATGGGGATAGTCTTGTGCCGGCTTTCCTCCCTTAGCTATGAATTTCTCATATGCCATATGCTCAAGGCGTCTCCTTATTGTTATGTAGTCGGATGACCGCTTAGCGGCAAAAACTCGGCCTTCCTGCCGAATCTGTTGTGAAACTGCTTCAGCCTCTCTCTGAGACAGGCTTGAGAGATTACGGAACGGGCCTACATTTTTCTCAAAATAATGGTATCCATTAAGTTTTTTTATGCAACTCATCTCCTTACAAAACATTGAATTGATTCTACTCAACATCATATCTTATGTTGAGATTTTTAGTCGTGTTCATCTTTATTAATTAGGAATTTTTAGCCAAAAATGATAAAATGGAACTACCGTATACGTAAGAATATTTCCCCACCCTGTTAGTCCAATCATTTGATTTGTACAAAAGAAGGAGGTCATCCAATGTTTGATGTAAGCGTAAAACAAATAGATGATCAACTGCTCATACGCTGGCAGTTTTCCAGGATTGAAATCCCCATTTCACAAATCACATCTGTAACTTTAGATAACACCTATGGAGGAAGTGAGCCTTCAGCTGTCCGGATCGGTTATGCACGTTCAACCGAGAGGATTCTAATCCGTACCACGAATCAATCATACATTTTGTTTACGAGCAGCGAAAACATGTTTCCTGCAATTCAAGCAATGGTTTCTCCCTCAGCAACCTCATCTATCTAATAGAACATAGCTAAGAGCCACCGATCAGATTAAAAAATCTAGTCGGTGGCTCTTTTCCATTTAATCTTATTTACGTATCCGTACGTACCTCGTCCCATGCTTGATCGAGATAACAGATAAGCCAGTTAAGGGCACGATGCCGCTCATAAGCTACACCGGGATTTAAACCTGCAGGCGGCAATTCCTCTTTAATTCTACTGTTTACACAGACCCAGTTGTACCGATAGATCAAGTCGGCCTCGTCCAAAATTTCACCTTTGCTGCGAATAGTGGCATCCGATAAAAACGCCGCAAAGCTGTCCTTTTGCTGTAAATAACCAACATCCTTACTTACGTTGCACAGCTCTGTAGGTGGATTCAATTCCTCCGCGTACCCTAGCGCCCACAGCATGACGTGGTATGCCTCATATCCCCAAGAGAAACGAATGACCTCTTGCTGCTGTGCTCCCTGCTGATCCAGAAAAGACTTTTCATCCGGAGAAAAGAAGGCGGACGCATCATACTTGTCGATGACTTCCTGCACAAGCGCTGCGGTGTCATCGTCACTTTCACCTGCTCCAAGGCACTCACCTTTTAGGGCGGCTATACAGAGAGCTACAGCACGCTTCGCAACCTCTTCCTTCGTTCGAATCGTCGTGTCCTGCTCACCTGCTCTTGCTGGCAGATTGGCATTATACGGAACCCCTTGTGCCGCTAATCGCTGTTCGGAACGTGCCTTGCGCTCCACAGCATCCGCTGAGGGCGGACGAGTGTCATCCAGATAACTGGTGTGTGCAGTTACCGTGTAATCCTCTACTTCGGATTCTCCGTTTACATCCAGAAGCAGCTGACCCTGAGCATTCAGCAGGGAGCCACCTCCCCAGAAAATGACGGCATCCAGTGCTTCAGCCAGTTGTAATAACTCGTTAAAGAACTCTTCCGAGATATCTTCCTCTGTCTCGATGCCAATCACCATGTTCAGGGTGGAGCATTTAATCAGTACCTTTTCCTGAAGCGCAGCATTACGCCCTTCGATCTGACTCAGAAAACCAAGCATACCTTGAATCATCGTGCCGAACTCCTCGGGATGCGTCTGGCTGGTCATGATGTTGAAGCCCTTTGTTTTCTTGCTAAACCATTTCTTCTGAATCACCTGTATGTGGGTATGGTCTTCTCTCCGCTGGATGGCGGCACCAGGATAGATGGATCGAATAATTTCATATAACTGATCCAGGTCAAACTGGGAGCTATATATCGCGCAGTTTCTCATGATGGTGTTTGGCCTCCTTCTTACTTCTGAAATTTTAATCTTTAAAAATGATGGGGTATCCCCGGACTGACCCTTGATTAATCCTTGTAGGGATCAAACTCATTTCCACCAGCCATCGCTACGCCTACCGGGCGTAGGACATGATTGATTTTCAGCGTATTCGCATGTGCATGTAACACGTCTTGCAATTTTTTGTAGACAAATGGGCTCTCATCCGTGCCAGCTCCACGGAGCTCCACACCATAAGCACGAATCGCGGCTTGCATCTGCTCTTCACTAATTTCGCCGCCCATACGCGTGCGAAGTTTGTAATTCATCTTACCTGCCGCCTGTGTACGACTCATGATTCGTCCTGCCCCGTGAACCGTACTGCGGAAGGACTCGGTATTCTCCTCACTATGGATGCCTTCTACAATGACCGAAATATCCCCCATACTTCCGCCAACAAAGCCAAGCTGTCCCGGTGCCAGCGGTGTGGCTCCTTTACGAACAACGACGACTTCCTCGCCCCTATGCTGCTCTTTCCACGCAAAGTTATGATGATTATGTACGGCATATTCAGCACTCGCTCCAAGGATACCCAGCACCTGCTCTATCACGTAATCCCGCCCAGCATAGGCATAACGACCCGCCAGTGTCATACCTGCCCAATACATATCACCCATTTCACTGTTCAGGTCAAACAGGGTTGGCGGCTGATCCATTGATTCACCCGGTGCTTTGCCACTGAACTCTCGTCCAGCCGCCAGATTAAGGAATCCACTCGCCACCTTATGCCCAAAACCACGGCTGCCAAAATGATTGGCAATCCATACCTTGCCCGTTTGCTCTTCCACAAAAATATCGACAAAATGATTGCCGCTGCCAACGGTTCCGAGTTGATTCCGCGCCAATGTCTTCAACTTTTGTTGCAATCCGCCTTCAATGGCATCAAAGAGGTTCCAGTTCGGATCGTCAAACAGTTCATGTTCCACTGGAGCTTTATTGTTCCGGCCTACGCCGAATGAGATTGTTGCATTGATATCATCCATAATGACCGCAATCCGGTCACGTATATCATTCCATATCAGGTTGGTGCGCACAGCTTTGTTGCCGCAGGCAATATCGTACCCCACTCCTGAGGGACTGATCGTGTTGCGATAAGCAACCACTCCGCCAATCGGCTGCGAATATCCCTTGTGATGATCGGCCATTAAGGCCACACCCAGCACGTCTCCATATTTCGAACAAGTCACTGCTTGACTGACGGCATTCTCCAGCGGCTCCCCCCAGACTTTGATGTTATCCACGATACGCATATTCCGTAACCTCCTATGTATTCTTTTTTCCTAAGTTTAACAAAGATCCACCCCGCTCGAAACGCTACAATTGTATAGGTATCGGGATATGCCATATTGCTGTACAGTGCTTTCACTCTTCCGTTCGCTCACATAGAAAAAGAGAGCGTCCGCTAAGGGCTCACTCCCTCTTTACCGTGTCATCGAAAACATACTGCCGTTTATAAATGTTTTCGGTAGCCTTGAACCTTCTCGTCTTTAAAGCCCAGTTTCTCATAAAATCGATGGGCTTCCTTGCGTTGATCCCCAGACACCAGAATGATGTACGCACATCCTAGATCTTTGGCAATATGTTCGATCTTAAGCATGAGCTTCTGTCCAACGCCCTGCCTGCGAATCCGTTCGGAGACAATGACATTTTCAACGACCATAAATGGCTCGCAAGAACCCATCAGATCCATGCATTCAACCCCCATAACCGATCCAACAAGTTTATCCTGATCATAGGCTCCAAGCACATAGTAGTGACCCTGTTTCTTCATTTGTTGAAACGTCTTTTGCATTTGCTGTGCATTCATCTGCTGTTCATTGAGAGGTGTGCCCATCAATTCATGATACAGCTGGTTTAACGCAGTTAAATCCTGCGGTTCAATTTGTTTAATCGTAATCATCGTAACGCCTCTTCTCCTTCTGACCTGATGAGATCTTTCTTGAAATAGTAATGTTGGTGTCCTGTAGGTGCATTCTCGATCATCGTCATCAGCTCGTACCCGTGTTTTTGGTAAAATTCGGGGGCCTGGTAGGAGAACGTATTCAGCATAATGAAATCACACCCCTTCTCCCGGGCCAAACGCTCTATCTCCTGTAGCAGTTTCGTTCCATACCCTTTGTGTCTCTCTTTGGCATCAACCCACAAAATATCTAGCTCGACCCAGTTCCAGCATAATGTGCTCAGTACCCCTGCTACAATCTGACCTGCCTCGTTTCGAATATGAAAATGGAGTTCCTCGTATCTGTTCCTCAAAGCCTCACTCACATGTGCCGCATTGTAGGCGACTAATTGTTGACGGACATATTCGGAATCTGATTTGGTACTTGGTGTAATGTTGGTATGTGGCATACCTGCACTCCCTTCTCGGTTCTACATCAATCAAAATTTGCAATCTACTATCTATGTACCGTATATTATCGCTGAACCCTGCCTCACTCATCTTATCCTAAATTACACTAAATGGAAACGACACACCTTCCTCATAGGAAAGTGCGTCTGTTACCGTTGCATCTAAACCTGATTAAACTAAGATCTACTGGGCTTCTCTCAGATAAACCTCTACATAACCCCAGCCCGTCATGCCCAACGGATCTGTAGCCATTACCCAAATTTGAATAGGCGTATTACTTCCCTCTAGTGCTGCCACGTATAATTTCTGTCCAACCATTCGGACTGTTGCTAATTGTTCATCAGAAGACTCCGCTTCTATGACAAGTGTCGATCTGTCATCATCCTCATCTCTAAACATGTAGGACAAGTCTATCTCAATTTCATCTCCACCTACATAAGCCGTATTTCCTGCCGGTGCCTCAATTAATTCAGGCCCTGCACCATCAAAGGTATATCTGATTTGCTTTTTTAGTAGTGCATGGTGCAATGTGAAATCCGGTTCTTCTCTGAGCGGAATTGGATTGTCGTTTACACCTATGGACTGCAGATTGGGCAAGTCAACCAGGCCACTAGGCAGATGAGTCAGCTGATTATTACTCATATACAATGCTTGCAGGGAATTCAGTCCCGTCACGTCCAACGAAGCAAGGCGATTATTTTCCAGATCCAAATACTCCAGATGCTCAAGTCCTGTGACATTGATTTCACTCAGACGATTCCCCGACAGATTGAGCCACTCTAATTGTTCGAACCCGGAGGCATCCGCTTTGCTTATTTCATTGCCAGATAGATCAATTTCTACGACATTTAATCCTTTAAATATATCGACCCCCGTCAAATCGGAAATGCCAGCATCTCTTGCATACAATCCTCCATCTGTCTGGATAAGAGCCTCAGCTAATTCCTCTTTGGTCAGCGGAGCATCTAAATCCTTTTGTAGCCAAAATGCTATAGCTCCAGCCAAATGCGTATCAGGGAATTGACGGCTAATCGTATTCACTTGTACGGTAACCTGGAGTTGTGCCGTTACACTGGCGCCTTGTTCATCTGTAGCTTGAATGGTCAGCATCGTCTGACCAGCAGCCCGTGGTGCAAGTCGAATTACTGAGTCCGTCACAGTAGAGGATACCATGTTCTCATCTCCCGACAAGACAACGAACTTCAATGGTCTGCCCTCTGGATCACTGAAATAGGAAGAGGCCTGCAAGTCCTTCGAAGCATGATCCAACGTTAATTCCTGAGCAGGCAAACCTCCCGGAGCAACGATTGGAGCACGATTGCCGATTCCTGGATTAGACGGGTTCGTTGGTTTCGTTGGGTTTGAAGGGACAGACGGATTACCTGGATTAACTGATCCTCCGCTTTCTCCACCTGTTGTTCCGCCCGGCGTCGTTCCAGTATTACTGTTGTTGTTCACCGTACCATTCCCTGTGCCTGCTGTTCCTGTAATCGTACCTTGTGTCTCCGTTACCTTGCCTGGAGTATCGTTTGGCCCCTGCGAATTGGAACCTTCTTGCTCTGAACTTGCTGCCTCCAATACTTGAATTGTATCTGTTGCTCGCAACGCAATGACAGCCATTTCTTGTCTGGATGTAGAGCGTTTGGGTGCAAAATACCCATTCTCTCCCTTGAGAAGACCTAATTCAACGGCCTGTTGCACACTGGACAAAGCCCAGGCGCTAATGTCCGTCTTATCCTTGAATGATAAGGATCGCTGCCCATTTGATGATCCATCATACCCTTTCACCTTAAGAGCCCGAATCATCGTAACAGCGAGCTCTTCCCTAGTCACTACACCATTCGCCCGGAACGTACCATCGGGATATCCCTTCATGATTCCAGTTGAATTAAGAGCATAGATATAAGTTTCGTTTGAAGTTGTATGCTCCAGATCTTTGAATAGTTGGTTCGGTCGTTGATCTGAAGGCGAGGCATCTATCTCTAGGAGTTGAGACAGCATATGTGCAAGTTCCCCTCTTGTCATGGGTGCACCTGGATTAAAACGACCTGTTCCGTCTGGAAGAATCCATCGTTGCTGGGTAACCTTTTCAATAGCTTGCTGGGCCCAAGGGGCAGCCTGATGCAAGTCCTGAGTACTTGTCGCATCCTCCGCGGCACTTACTGTTCCCGGAGCACCAACGAGAGTAAGCGACAACACAGCGGCTATATACGTCGCAACTTTATTCCGACGCTGATCAGAGTAACCTTTGGAATTGGAACTACGAATAGACATTTATTAACATAACCTCCTACAGAATCTTATCGCTAATGACACCGAAAATTCACAGCGTTATTTCGTTAGATTCATTGTAGAAGAGACGACATCATCCAGACAGTCTACAAAAAAGTAGACATTGTTTCACAGCTTATAATAAGCCCCGCTGTTCGGCAATTTGTACCGCGTGCGCACGACTGCTTGCTCCAAGCTTGGCAAACACACGGCGTATATGTGTATTTACTGTGCCAGGTGATATCCCAAATTCGGCTGCAATCTGCTTGCTGGTCAAGCCTTCTGCAATATGACCAAATATTTTCTGCTCCATGGGGCTGAGTCCCACTTCCTTCTGTTCATGCTTCGCTTCATCTGGTGCTGAACGGCCCCGCACCTTTTTGTTTTGGGCAAAAGCAGAAAGTAGTTGCTTCACATAAGTTGTTTTCACTCCATCATCCGAGACAGCCTTCGCACGGCGAAGCACCAAATACTGTTGAAGTAGCCGTTTTACCGGCTCCCCTTCGGCAACAAATGAACGGATATATCCTTCTGGTTCTCCCAGAATAAGAGCACGTGATAAGGCCACAACACCAGCATCTGAATATCCTTGTTGTTGCAGCATCACGGACTCTAACAAGGCACATTCAATCTGCTCTGTCAACAGATCGCGTTTTTCAGCTTGTTCTCGAACTCGTTTCAGTTCCTCTTGAGCGTAATCATACTGTTCAAGAGTCACGGCCGCACGTATTCGAACCATCCACTGAAATAGTTGGTCACAACTCATTTCAACTGGCATTTGTTGTTCGTCTACCGGATCAGCGAGAATGTGCGTAGCCGTCTCCACAGGATGATACTCAAGCCATATTCGATTACGATGTGCCACCAATACAGTTTTCCAGTACTCCGCATCCTTCTCGGACAGCAGACTCTCAGCCTGCTGCAACAGCTTTATACCTTCCTCGGGTCTACCGGAATGTAATTCAAGCCTGGCTTTCAATACATATGCAGGAACGAGTAGTGCCGCAACTTTGATCTGCAAAGCCACTTCAAGAGCTCGATCCGCATACTTCACTGCTTCAAATAACTGGTCCTGTTCCATCAAAACCTCACCATATCCTGATCCATAGTAGGACGTTACATAGGCAGGTTCATCATACCAGCGCTTCGTAATGGCTCCAAAACAAACTTCGGCTCTCCTCAAGTAACCATGAACGCCATGAAAACTTCGCACACGCATGCTCTCTCTTCGATCGTAGTCCATATACTGAAATGCGATATCATCAGGATAGCCCTGATCCATATAAGACATCAAATAAGAAGAGAGTCCTTCTAAATCACGGTTAAGATACGCCATATAGGCTCTCATGACACAGGTCACTTGTAGCAAATATTTAATAATAGCTGGTGCAACCTGTCCTTGAAGATGCATGCGGATGACATGCTCCAACTCATCCAGCTGCTTCCCCATCTCCCCGTAAGGCATTTCACGCGCTACAAGAAACAAATAAGACATATACAACTTGGGACGAGCCTTCACCATTTCCAGCGGCAAAACATCAAAATATTTACGGAGTGTCCACCACTCTCCCATAATGAAATGGGCAAACAATTCTTCCAGCAATCTTGCAGCATCCTCCATATGCAGCCCAAGAATATAATGATCCAGCGCTTCGGATGGATATCCATGCTGTTCATACCAAAGCGCGGCAAAACCATGTAATTCATTGCCCAACTCTGAGTGGTTATGTGCTAGCTCGCGCTTCAGGAACGCCGAAAACAAATGATGATAACGATACCACTCCCCTTCCCGATCCAGAGGGATAAGAAAAAGATGTTCTTTCTCCAGCTGCCTTAACAACTGCGGAGCTTCCTCCAAACCACTTAACACCTGACCTAAACGGCTGTTCATCCTTCTTGTTATCGCAGTTCGAAGCAAAAAGCGCTGCATTTCTGGTGACTGACGTTGGAATACCTCTTCTAGCAAATAATCCGAGATGTTTCTGTTTCCTGCTTCTGCATCCTTTGCACGATGTGGGAATGAAGACATGATTGGCATTGAACTTTTCGCCGAGTCTGCCCCTAATGTGTGAGATAAAGCAAGCAGCTTTAGCCCGGCTGCCCAACCCTCCGTCTGCTGCACCCAGCCCAGGGCATCCCTGCTGGCATGCTCCATACGCATAACGTTCTGACAGAAGTCGATGCCTTCTTCCGTTGTAAACGCAAGTTCCTGAAGAGTAAGTTGCTTCAACTCCCCTCTCAGGCGCAGCTTCTCCAGCTTAAACGGAGGATACGTCCGACCCGATATGACCAGATGAATAGACGAAGGAAGGTTTTCAATAAAATCCTGCATCTGCAAATGAATTTCCGGCCGAGTTATAGCATGGTAATCATCCAAAATAAGCATGGTATGCTGATCACTCCGGGCAACACGATTCAGCAATAAAATTAATGCTGTTCTTGGCTCAATTGCATATCGTTGCAAGAACTGAGGCAAGACCTCTCGACATAACCCCTGTCTCACGCGGTCCAGCGCATGAATAATGTAAAGCCAAAATTGAAGTGGATCTTGATCCTTTTCATCCAAACAGACGCAAGCCGCATAACCTGCCGCACTTCTCAGCCAATTCCCAAGCAGTGTTGATTTTCCCGAACCGGCGGGAGCAGTCAACAACGTCACCTTGGAATTCATAACTTCATTGTACTGCGAGCTGAGCCTTGGACGATCCATGGTATCCGTTGGTAGAGGGGGCAATTCTAGTTTGTTCGTCAGAATCATAAATTGAAGCCAATCGCCATGGAAACCAGCTGTTTGTTCTTGTTGCATGTAATCCTCCTGAACCCGCACTGAGGTGCACATTATAGAAATCGTTGTATGTACATTTAGATATTCTAAGTATACAGGGAACAACATCAATACCGCACACCATTTTACACAAAACAAAGCCAAACAGCCCTGCACAGAAAGTACAGGGCAAACAAAACGATTTTTTATCTTTTTATCTCAATGACTTCAAATTCACGATGATATAATTCAAACCGGAAAACAGCGGAATTAATGCGATTCTTGCCAGAGTGATCCGGTTCGCCAGATTCACTGCTCCTTCGCCCCCTCCAGTAACTTCAGGATTTCCAATGCCACATCACGTGGAGATTTCAGTTGACCTAACTCGTAAGCGTCTCGAAATGCTCCGGACAGCGCAAATTCCTCTGCACTCTTTCCTCTCGCCACGGCCTGCAATTCCGTATCCACCATGCCCGGATCAAAGACGATGATCTCTGCCGGATTAGACTGTGAAGCTTGTTCCATCGCTACACATTGTGTGAACATGTTGATTCCTGCCTTTGATGTACAATAAGTAGCCATCGAAGGAGCGGGATAACTGCCCGAAGCAGAACTCACATTAATAATTTTTCGGCGTGCCGTCATATGGTTGGTATGGTGAATAAAAGATGACGTAAGAATCATCGGCGCAGCCAGGCTAATATTCAGATGAATGCTAATCTCATCCGCAAGACACTGATCTATGGGTTTCAACGGTTCAAGCATGGCCGCATTATTAATAAGTCCGATGCATTCCACAGAAAGAAGCGGAATCTGCTCCAATATGCGCGAGATTACATCGTCGATGCCATGAATGTCTTCAAGATTGAACTGGACATGAGTGTACCGTTCATACGTATTGCCCAAGTCTGATGCTCCGCGCGCTATGCCGTAGACAGAGTCACCTTTTTCCAAACAAAGTTCCGCAACTTGTCTGCCAATGCCTTTGGATGTACCTGTGATAATAAAGGTTCTGTTTCCCAATATGCTCTCCACCTTTCAATTCTCATATATCTGCTCAATGCCGCATCATTGATATGTATTTCATCCCGAAACATGTCAGTCACGCTCTTCCGGTTTTCTCCACAACGTCACCCACAAAATAGGCAAACCAAAATACGGATCTTCCTGCCCCATTGCCTTCATTGGACGCAACTCCACACACTCAAATGGTTCCTCTAGTAAATATCGAAGTTTCTCCTCCGTAAAAGCAAGTCCGCCCCGCATCGTCTTCTCACGGTAGACTTCCCAATCGTTCATCACATGTTCTGGCCCACCCTGACCGCCAAATCCCGGTGCAAAACAAGTCATACCAAACAGACCTCCCGGCTTCAACGCACGATGAATCATCTCAATGTAAGGAATACGCTGATGCGGTAGCAGATGGTGCAGACAGCCCGAATCGTAGACTAAATCATATTCCTGCTCTGGCGCCAGTTCGAACACAGAACGACATTCAAAATGTACATCCAGTTGTTCTTCCGCGGCCCGTTCCTTGGCCCAAGCAATCGCAGTCTCTGACAGATCATAGGCGTCAACCTGATAACCGTGCCCTGCTAGATACAATGCATTCCGCCCGGGGCCACATCCCAGCTCCAATGCTCTGCCCCCTTTTAATCTTCCAGCTTCTACATCAGCAACCAGATTCTCGTCTGGCTTGTTTGGAAAAAACGGAATGGGTCTGTCCCGATTCTCATAGAACGGCTCCCAAAATTGCTTGGCCGATCTGAAATCCGCATCGAGCATGTCATAGAGATCCTGCACACTTTTGATTGTTTTTTCCAAGTCTGAATTCCTCCTGTTTCATCGCTTAAAATAGGTTTCCCACTACGTTCACCCTACTGTCTCACTAGCATTTTTGCATGAAATCCAACTCAATTCACTACACTTTATTATAACATTTTTAACCATTCATTCTCTATTTTTCATGTGTAAATTTAGTAGAATATGCATTATTTTTTCCATACAAAAAGCGAACAACATCACATGTCGTCCGCTTGAAATTCCAGCTATAAGATTACAACTGTACAGCTATAAATACAGTTCGTTTTATCCCTTGCGTTCCATCACAGCAAAGTAATTCTTCTCATTATCTGCAAAATTGAAGACACGCCCTGTCGGCATCTCTACAACTTCTCCAACCGTTACATGTTTAGCAGACAAATCGGCATATAACCAATCAAGGTCATCTGTGAAAAACATCAACGAAGGTGTGCCCAGATTTACCCCTGCTGACATACGTGCCACGACCTCTTTATCATGCAAAATGATACTTGTCTGTGAATCTTTCGCAGGCGCAATCTCAATCCATCGCATACCTCCATCAAGAATAACCTCATCCACGATATGGAATCCGGCTACTTCCGTCCAGAAAGCCAGGGATTCGTCCTGGTTATTGACGTATAGCATAACTTGGCCTAATTTGCTAAACATGTACCAAACCACTCCTCTAATCAAGTTATCTCGGTATTCCTTCACACTTAGATTGCCTCAGATTCCAATTGAGTATAACATGTATGTCCTATTTTAAGATAAACATTTTAGAGAAGCCAAATTGACGTTTCATGTCCCTTACCATTGTTAACCTCTGTTGTTTTAAGATCACAGCAGTTTTTTGGTCAAATAAAGGACAACCTCATCATCGATAATCGTCTCTTCACCAGGTTGAAGATAATGATCATCTCTGTGAAGACCCCGGCCGTCTGGAATATAGCCCCGATGTGCGTAGAGTACTTGGGCTTTGCCATAATCTGCATACACGCCTACCCCAATGCCTGCTACTTCAGAACGTTCCTTCACCACTTTCTCAGCGTGATCCATCAGCTTGGAACCGATCCCTTGCCGCTGAAACTTCATCAGAACGTTGAAATCATTGATCTCGGGAATGCCCTGTTCCTGAAAAGAAGGATACTGCGATGTCCAAATCACGTTGACATAACCAGCAAATTGCCCGTTCAATTCGGCAATCAGGGTTACGCGCTTCCCCTTCTCTTGTTCTTCCCAATATCGTTCATACAATTCAGGCGGTTTGTGCCACCCCTGTTCCTGAAATGATTCTGAGATGACTTGCGCGTCCTGCTTGGTTAAAAGTCGAATATGTACATTGCTCATGAAGTTCTCCTCTCCATTACAGCCTTCGTATAAAATAACACTTCTAATATGACGAAAGTTTTAGTGTACGTTTTAAATTCCCAGTCGATCTCGAAGCGAAGTGATCTGGGCAACATGATGTTTGCCATGCCATGCATACAGTCCCAAACAATGATCGAGTCTCATCGTCTTATTGGACGAAGGGCTATAGAACTTTTTAGCATAGTCATCATCCGAGAAGGAGCTTAACAATGCTACCCAGCGGCGATGCAGTGCATCCAGAAGCTGGAGGGAAAACTCGATTTCCAGATCCTTGGAATCACTCAATTCGGCCCAGCGCTCCTCAAAATACGGGCGAATCGCGGGCGTATCCTCTGTCAAAGCGAGCTTGAAGCGAATCACACTGTTCATATGGCTATCTGCCATGTGGTGAATAACCTGTTTCAGCATCCAGCCGCCGTCCCGATATGGCAGACTTAGCTGTTCTTCGTCCAGTCCTTCTACCGCTTCTCTCGCACGTTCAGGCAACTCTGCAATATCTTGAATCCATTGCTGCCTTTGAGCCAGCGTTACCTCTCCTTCGTGTGTGAACTGCCCAATCGGATATCTATAGTCCATCTCATTTCCCCCATAATCCCTGTGGATTTGTTTACGGCATATGAACACGACACGACTCATCGGGCTATTTTATGGAGTATACTCCATCAGCCAACAATCTCTCATCTGTCCTTCATGCAGTTCATGCTGTGGCAGCTGTTTAACCTTTTTGAAACCACACTTTTCGTAACAAGATAACGCACGTTCGTTCCACGCTTGCGGGTCCATCACGATTTTCCGGGCATGTTTCTCCCCAATTAAATACGCTGTCATGGACTTCACCAATCGTGTGCCAATACCTATATTCCAGCAATCCGTTTCCCCGATGAATTGATCCGTCCCATAGATGATTTCACCATTGTCAGCATAACCATATTCCGCACGTTCCTCTGTCTCCAGTTCATAGAACTGAATGTATCCGATTGGCCGACCGTCATATTGCACAATACAACGTGCAGCTTCATCATCCTGATTGTAAAAATGTGCTCTCACAAGCTCCAGATCATGCGGCTGATCCCGACCTTCGTAGTACTGCAGAACCTCCGGGTCAGACAACCATTTGACCAGCAATTGCTCATCCTCTGTCTGTAGCAGGCGAACTGTCAATTTTCCCACTTGATATACGATATTCATTTCAGCCCCCTCCACGAACCTCTAGTCTTTATCAACATTTCTGCGAAGTATATTATCTTTAGTTAGAGATTGAGTTAACCGATCTACCGAATTCTTGATCCTAAAGTAACATTCGACGAAACCATGCAGATTCCCCCTGTTGTAAAAATTGAAACTCCTCTATTGCAAACGTCGTATTATGCTCGAAGTCATCTTTTCCCCATCATAATCCATTGAATCTGGAGGTTAGTTGCATGTCATTTTTCAAGAAGATGTTGGCCAGCGTTGGTGTAGGTGCAGCAAAAGTGAATACGGAATTACATACGACAGAAGTCATGCCCGGTGGAACGCTTTCAGGAATTGTATACATTGAAGGCGGGGATGTGCAGCAACAGGTCGATCGAATTTATCTTTTAATCAAAACGCACTACATTCGGGAAAGCAATGATCGCAAAGTGAAGGAAACGGCTGTAGTGGCCAAATATCTGCTCACCGAGGGGTTTACCCTGCAGCCCGGTGCAAAACTGGAGAAGAGCTTTCAATTCGAGCTACCGGAAAATCTACCGATTACACTACACCGTGCGGAAGTATGGGTCGAAACGGGGCTGGACATCTCTAGCGCAGTAGACCCATCAGATCGAGACCTTATACATGTTGTGCCTTCCAGGGAGATGGAAATCGTACTGGATGCCATAGATATGCTGGGATTCAGGCTTCGTGAAGTAACTAATGATTATGCTCCAAGGCTCGGTGGCAATCTGCCGTTTGTACAAGAGTTTGAGTTTGTGCCGACCACCAAGTTCCGCGGATATCTGGATGAACTTGAAGTTCTCTTCTATCCGATGGGGAATTCCTTGGAACTGTTGATACAGATCGACCGTCGTGCACGTGGACTTAGCGGAATGCTATCCGAAGCCATGGGCACGGATGAGACCTATGTGCGTCTGCAACTGCACGAGAGACATCTGGAGCGTGGTGCACGTTCCGTCGCACAAGGCTTGGAAGAGATTATTTCAGAGCACCTATAGACTGCGAACATGCAAAAACATCAAGAGAGCAGCCCCTGGCTATGTATCCATCTGATGCCAAGGGCTGCTCTCTTTATCTCTTGCTTTTACCCACAACATAAGAACGAACAACATAATATGCCATAGCAAAAAGGAATATCCCCCCAACACTTAGGGCTATCATCAAACCGCTTCCACTTGCCACATGTCCAAAGTCAACTTGCGATGCCGCACCAGACGTTTGCAATGGCGTACCTTGCGGAACATTCTGTAATGTTAAAACCATGCCTTGGACTACTTTCCAAACCACCAACAAAAGTATGAAAACAAAGCTAACGATAATGGTTTCAATCCCCACACGTTTGTTCAGACGCATTCATTTCTCCCCCTTATTCTTATAGAACGAGAAACTGCTCCAGTTGCTGCTTTAATTTATCTTTATGCTCGTCTACATACTGGTACAGCAAATCGAAAACTTCTTCATTATCCGCTTGAAAGCTCAATTGTTGAACTTCTTGCTCTACCCGCTGTAATAACTCATGGATCTGTGTCCCATGTGTCTGCAAACTTGTTGAGATGTCGTGTTCGGACAGACGTTCCACGTTTTCTCTGAGTTGTTCTGGCGTGATTCCTTGTTCCTTCAAGAGTTGTTCCACCTTTTGCAAAATCATCGCATCTGTCTCATTGCCACTTCGGATTAACGCTTCGATGACCTCTCTCAGATGCTTTCCGCTGGCATTCTCCAAATAACCGGTCAATCCATTCATGGTTAGTTCGGTATCCAGATCAATAATCAACATGATGTCCCGCAACACAACAGGCAGCTCTGAAACCCGCTCCCGAATCGTAGCAAATTCAGCACGGTACATGTCCATTGCAATGCTGCCCACGATTTCTTCACCTGACATCTCTTCGATGCCTGCTGGCGGCATTAACTCCGCCAGTTCTTCCTGTAACTT
Organism: Paenibacillus sp. 4624; assembly: GCF_050435065.1. NCBI lineage: Bacteria > Bacillati > Bacillota > Bacilli > Caryophanales > Paenibacillaceae > Paenibacillus > Paenibacillus sp. 4624. The sequence continues at coordinate 108,964 of NZ_JBNDJR010000008.1, read as the reverse complement.
GTTCATCTCACTTGTCCTCCTGTATCTCTCTATATAGCGTAGTCATGCTCTGCGCCGCCACGTCTTTCCATCATACCAGAATATGCTGTATAGAAAAGAAATCGCGCCAAGTTAACATGCATTTGACTTATGGAAAATAATTCGCTGTTATGATCTTGGCATCACAAGTTTAGGGAGGGGTAAGGATGCGTCTAGCCTTGTTCACAGATACTTATCTTCCAGAAACCAATGGTGTCGCAGGTACACTCCATCGTCTAAGCAACCATCTGAATCGCAGAAGTATAGAACATCTGCTGTTTACATCCCAATCCATCATGGAAGGAAACGTTGAAGCTCCCGTAAGCTCAGTATTCAATATCCCCTTTTTTCTGTATCCCGAATGCCGAATTGCTTTTCCCAGCAGAGTAACTGCCTACAAACAGCTACAGGAATTTCAACCCGATCTGCTTCATGTCGCTACACCGTTTAACATGGGACTGCTTGGCCTGAGGCACGCACTCAAGTTCCACCTTCCACACGTCATCTCTTACCACACCCACTTTGATCGTTATCTCGATTATTACAAGCTTCGAAGTGTCATTCCACTATACTGGAAGTACATCAAGTGGTTTCATCGCACCTGTAATACTACATTCGTCCCGTCCCAAGACACGATGTACACCCTACAGGCTCAGGGGATTCAACGGCTTAAGCTCTGGTCCCGCGGCATTGATTGTAACCTCTATGCTCCATGCAAACGAACCATCAACATTCGCGAACAGTATCAGATCACCGCACCTTTCATCTTGCTCTACGTTGGACGCATCTCCCCGGAAAAAGATATAGCCACCCTGACAGCCACGATGCAGCAATTGCCCGCAGAAATACAAGCCCATGTTCACTGGATCATTGTCGGTAATGGCCCTGCCCTTCCCAAGATGCAGCAGCAAGCTCCTGCGAATGTTACGTTCACAGGGTATCTGCATGGTGATGAGCTTGCGTCGATGTATGCTTCAGCGGATCTGTTTGTCTTTCCTTCCTGTACGGAAACCTTCGGCAATGTTGTGCTGGAAGCGATGGCCTCGGGTCTTCCCGTGTTAGCTGCTAACGCCGGCGGAGTCAAAGACCTCATTGTGCATCAACGCAGCGGCATACTTGTTGAGCCGGGTAACGTGAATGCGTTTATAAGAGAGATAAGCTTACGAGTTCATTCTTCGGAACGGCTAAGCACAATGGGACGTGAAGGTAGAAAATTCGCTGAACAGCGTTCCTGGGAACAGATTTTCGACACTTTGATTGCAGATTACGAAGAGGCCATTGAGCAACGTCATAGACGGAAGATAGGTCGAATCTACACGGCATAAATTTTGCTAAAGTAAGGTTTTCAATTCTCGAAGCTGATGGATTGTATGTAGCGGTGTTGTCTCCACTTCCTCCGGCCAAGGCTGGTTTACCTTCATCCAGATTGTATTCATGCCTGCTTTGGCCGCCCCTTGTATATCATTCAGCGGATGATCCCCGATGTAGAGGCATTGCTCAGGTTCTATACCAAAATGATCAAGGGCTAATCGGAATATATGCGGATCGGGCTTTTTCACACCTGCTTCTTCCGATACAATGATGTGATCATAATCCTCACGAATGCCAAGTTGATCAATCTTTCCATATTGAATCTGTGTTTGACCATTGGTGATTAAACCGATTAAATAACGACCTTTCAAATGCTGTACCACTTCTCTTGCCTCATCCATTAGCACCGAATTTCGCACATACTCCCGGCCGTAGAATGCCATTAGTTCTTCGTGCGGAGGATGTTCGGCCCAAGGTAATTCTTCTAATAATTCGTCGAACAGCCGAGGTTTCTCCTTATAACCATCTTCGTCGAGCTCGATGATCCGCTGCTTTATATGTTCGGTCGATTCCATGTGTCCAAAATACGTGTTGATCAAACTTCGTGTGAAGCCCTCAAACGTTCTTGTCCGGTTTAGAATCGTGTTGTCCAAGTCAAAAATGACAGCTTTAATACGATCCATGAAGTTTGTTCCTCCGTTCTCCTTTAGATAATTGAGAAATGGAAACTACTTTTTCTTTTTATGATAATGGTAGCCTGTGCACAGACCTTTTTTAATCAATTTTGCAGAGCACTTGTGTCCACCGTTTTTGTCCAATCGACCCGGATGTGCATACGCTGAAGAGGATACACCGATAAGCATAACCAGCGATAACATGATAATAAAGCCTTTTTTCATATCAAATTTCACCTTTCTTTTCACACCCTATGCTTTAGGGCTTTCTCATTTCACTTCATCTCATTTTACATAAAAATCCACAATATGGATATCCCTTATTCCAACTAAAGTCCTTTTATATAAGCTTGTAGTGCCTTAACGCATGGGTTATTCCATTCTCACTCGCTTTCAGTGTGACATAATCGGCACTTTGCTTAACACGCTCTCCACCATTTCCCATAGCAACACTTACGCCCACATAAGTTAGTAGATCTATATCGTTCTCTCCATCGCCAAAAGCCATCGTTTCCTCTCTGGGTATATTTAGGTGAGTTAGAACGATCTGAGCTGCTACAGATTTACTGACTTCACCTGCTTCAAGCACATTGCAAACGTATGGATGGAATCGTACAAATCGCAAAGAGGAAAACCGTTCTTTATATTGGTTGGTTTCCTCCTCATTTGCGTATAAACACATACAGTATATCTCCTCATCCAGCGTCATGATCTGATCCGGATATTCCATCAATCCAAGTGTCTCTCGAAGAGCATCTGTCACACGATGATCCGTCCGGCAGGTTCCGTTCATGCCTAAAGACTCCGTGAAGTAGGAAAGCGTATGTCCCTGAGACGCAGCAAAATGACTGAATTCCCTAACCATGGTTGAAGAAAGAATGGATTTATGAATAATTTCACCACGGCAAGTAACCAAAGCTCCGTTAGCTGAAATAACCGTATCTATGCCAAGATGTTTGAACTCTTCCCACAGATGATGTGGTCTGCCGGTCACAAGGATGATATGAATTCCTTTTTGGATTAACCTGCGGATGGACTCTTCGGTATCCTTGGAAAGGCTACGATCTTTTTCACTGAGCAACGTACCGTCCACATCCAAAAATACAGCTTTTATTACTTTTTTCATTAACCCTCGTCCTCTTTTCCTCTACTGCTGGTCGTCCATTGGCGCGAAATGCTTCAGGTCGGATTTCGTTTTGCCGCTCTTCTTCGCCTCCTCCGAAATGCGGTGGCTGAACTGAATCACATCATTATGTGCAAAATATATATACTCCACATCCGGTTCATCCTTAAACTTCACTACAGCAAGGAAGGGTGGCAATTTCACACTCCAGACGCCTTCTACGGATTCAATCTCATTAGGAGAATAATGTTTCTGCTCCGTTAAATATGTCGTGACACGATGTGCATAGATCATTTTGTTAGCTTTTACATAGATAAACGGCGTGAGAATCAATAAAATCAGCGTAATGCCAATCGTCCATGATACAATCTTTTTCGTTTTATTCATTTTAACGCCCCCCTTGCCTTTGTCTACCGGATCTGCACCTCGTTGGAGCGCCTCATGTACCACATCTGGAACGCGTTTGCCACGTCACCCGGTATATCGTGAACATGATGATGCATGACAGGCTTGGCGCGATTTACGGTATGGATGGAAGCCAGCCCTAACTTGCGCTGCAAGGGATGACGTGTAATCTTGATTTCAATGACCTTTTCCCGTTTGGACAGAAACTGTGTCGAAGTCAGCGCACCTGAGCGAAATTGAATGAACTGATCGTTCAGTGCGTACCGCGTATGATAAAAATTAACCACCCTGCCTGTTAGAATCAAACCGAGCAGCAGTAGCGACATCATCCACCATGCCTGTTCAACGCCGAACACAACCGGTTTGAAGTATGCCAACACTCCCGTGACAAGTATCCATCCCCAGCTTGGAATAAGTAATCGCAACCACAACGCTTTGTGCGGCAACCTCTGCATCTCCTCCGTCACATGGTAGGAAGGCAAGATTTCTTCAATGATGCGATAGGCCTCCTTCACAGGTAAAAAGGGATATAATGTGTTAATCTCCTGGCTAGCTTCACCCAAACTACCTGCGGTTGTAAGTTCTACCTCAGCAAGACCCAGCATTCTTTTCATCAGGGACTGTGTAATCTTGACGGCCTGTACACGGTCTTTCTGGATCGAGAACGACGTCTTTTCCAGCATGCCCTTCGTAATATAAATTCGCTTGTCATCGGACGTGATCTGGAAATCTCCATATTTCACAAAGGTGCGAACAATTCCAAGCCCGACGGATATAAGGATCAATAGCAGAATGATCAGGCTCGTTACCCACCATGATTCAAGCCAGGATAATACAAGGCTTTCGGTTACGGTTTCGTCTGGGAAGAAATCCTTTACGGTTGAGTACAAGGAACCCAAGATCGGGATCAACACCAGAAAACTAAGTGAGGTAAACGATGCTTTAAACACATCTTTGCGCGCAGAACGATAGTGAACGACGCGTTCGAGTGAGGCTTTGTCAGCAGGTATAGAAAAGCCGCTTGTTTCTTCATGGTCACCTGTACGGATCACATTACCTGAAGCTTTAATTCCATTGTCACTGTCTATGGCATTTGCGCTTACGTCACTACCTGCTTGTTCTCCAGTTTCGATATACTGCTCTGTACGTTGGCTTTTCTCATCCTGTGCGTTCCGCTCATCATCCATAATTTCCTCAACCGTAGCTTGGACCTCGGATAAATGACGGGCTACCTGCTTTTCTAACCGTTCTGCTTCAGAAACCGAAACGACCTGTAGCTGAAACGTCGCATCATCACCCTTGATACCTGTTTCGAAGCGTATAGAGGTTACACCGAACAATCGATGAAAAAAGCTCGTATGTCGGCTCACATTTTGTACTTTCGTATACGGGATCGTTCTACGGGTTCGACTGAATGCCCCCGTGTAGATATGGAAAGCTTTCTCATCGTCTGAATAACGAGTGGTAAACCATTTCCAGATGATAGAGATCAGTGCGATTGAAATACCAATGTAAAAAATCATCCTTGCATAGAAAACCCATGTCGAATCTGACCCTGCACGGAATACGAATAAAAACAGAATGAAGGCAAATGTGCTTTTGATCAGATTACCCAGACTCCACAACAAACTAAGTCCATGGTGCCTTTTCAACTCCGTCATTCATCCACCTCGTTAATCCGGGCATAGTCCGCAATCTGGTTACGCAGCGCAAATGCCACATCTTCCGGCAAAGCCGGTATATGATGAGATGAACCCATCGTTCCGATGGACACCGAGTACAGTCCGTATTTTCTCATCAATGGCCCCTGATTGGTTGATACGGATTGCACCTTGGCCATCGGAATGACCTGGTGCACCTTGTTCAATGCCCCATGCTTCAGTTGCACAAACTCTGCGTTAACGCCATAAAACCAATATCGATACAACCAAACTGGCTGCAAAAAGATATCCCATACGGCATAACCTGCGGATATAACCGTGACTCCCCATAGAATCCAGCCGATCCACGGTCTCCAATCATACACGGAGTCCAGTATAAGCAGCGCTGCCAATACCACAAAGCCTATGACGTTGTAGAGGATCGCGCTAACTCTCCACAAACTTATGGCATGAGGGGAAAGTTTCTGTTGCGGCGGGCTCCATTCCTCTGTTCCTGTTGTTCCTGTTTTATCTGGTGCATCTGTTGTTTCTGTCATGTTGCAGTCCCTCTCCTCTCTTCTCTTTTTGTCTTCTGTCTGTATACTTTACGATGATGCGTATGTAGCGATGCGCTCTAAGTAAAAGAAGTAAAAAAAGATGACTCCTGTTCACGTGCAGGGGGTCATCTTTTGTTTTTGTTTATTTTCCAGTAAAATCCTTTACTTCACACAACCATACCATATTTTCACTGCCTTCGCCCCAGTAGTCCTTCGTCACAACATACGGCTCTCCAAACTTCTGCCGCCACTTCTGCTGTGCAATTCGATAACCACTGTCTAGACAAAATTGGGCGACACCCCGCTTCTGTAGTTCGGTGACCAGGGCTGTAATAAGTGCAGAAGCAATCCCTTGACCCTGCAATTCAGGTAAAACATACAGGGAGCCCAGCGTTCCAACGTGATCCAGACCATGGTTGGTGCATTCCTGAACGACTTTCCCGCAAGGCCCATATGAGATCGTCCCTACGACCTTACCTTCTTTTCGGGCAACAAGGAAAAAGGGACTCGTCGTCGTTGGTTCAAGATCAGATTCATGTTGCAAAACAGATTGTACAACAGCCTTTTTATGTTCAATCTCTTCCTGAATTTCATCCAGAAGGAATCCGATTCCTTCCTGACGGTACGCTTCTGGAATCGTTGTCTCAAAAATATGATATGCTCCATCCACATCTGCTGTCGTCAGTGTTCCGATTGTTATCAACTTGCCTGCATCTCCATTCATCTATATACCTGTATTCATGTTGTTTGTCTTTCCGCTCCTTCTAGTCAATACGCCGCTGAATGATTTGTCTGAGTCGATTCGCGTTCTCTAGAGGGATCGTATATCCAGTCATCGTATCCTCCTGGTTTACAAGCAAACCTTGCGTCTTTGGATCTGCACCCAGTGACAGATCGTACCGAGTGACGGAGCCATCTGCATACGTGATGTTCATATTGTACTCAGCAACATAATCAAGGGCCCCTTGCATACGCTCAGCATTGAATATGGCTTCGGTTACGATGCGTATCTCGTCAGCGCGGTCGAATTCTACATCGCGGCATGTTTTAGAGAAGTGAGCTTGATTACACGATAACGTGATTAACGTAGGAATTCCCTGACTCTGTTCTAGTCTCTCAGCCTCTATGGAGCCTATCTCACTCGAATTGTTGCCACCGCACGCTGCAATGAAGATGACGCTGAAGAATAGAAGCAACCTTCCGATATATCTCACCTCAAGGCCTCCCATTCAGCTAATAAGTCGATTAAGCGCGGGACTGTTTTTTGAACAAAAGCTTGTACAACCTCTTCGGTAATGTAATACGGAATAATGCCCGGCGCTTTTCCCTGCAGAAAAGAATACGTACGCTCACGCCAGCGTAGAATCTCATCTACCGTTAAACGATCTGTCATCTCATACCCTGACGAGTTATTTAATGCCGACCATACTTCTTCGCTCCAATTCATGGTGCGATACAGATTAAAATCAATCTGATCCGTCTCCTTGTAATATAAACGGGCCAGGTCTTCCTTGGTTCTCACGACTCCCTCACACTGGTCATGCTCACGAACCTGTTCCTCGAATGCGGGATAAACACTTCGAAACCAGTAATAATCCGTCATCACGTGCATGAAATAACCGAGAACAAAGGAAGTCCAGCCTTCACTCGTGCGCTCGTTGATGTAATCACCATAAAATTTCTGGAGACGTCCAGTATAATTGTCTTCTTGCTTAGGATAAAAATGAGTGTGCTGTTTGTCGTCCCTTGTCGTGCCCTCACGTATATGAATGGCATCCGGCGCAATATTTCCGAGATAAAATGCTCCCAGGTCCAGCGGTTCAGGCAACGTATCAGCCAATTGATGGGCTACACTTAGATGTACCATAGGCAGAGGCATAGACATATCTCCTTTTTCCATTGAAGGAATGGTTATATATTTAATCTCTCGTTAGCTCACCAAACCTGCCACTCTCTCGTCCTGCATCCGGTCAAACAACTTCTCCAGATCCGTATGATACGCAGTCTGCTCCTTTACCAGCAAACGGATATATTCCGACCCACACTCGTAAAAAACGAGACGGTTAAAAGGAGCTGCATCGCCAAAATGATTAGGTTCCAATTCATACTTGGCTCGAATCAAATTCTCAACATACCGCGCAAAACCTTCATTCCACTCCAGCCAGCTCCAGTATTCCGCTTGCTCTTCTGAAAGAGATTGAAACAATGCGGTGCGTGCCACCTGAATTTGCTGTAAATCCTCACTTTTCAACGCAGATAGAAGAGATTCAATCCGCCCCGCAACAGTCTCATCTTCGTACGGAAATTCATAATCGATCTCCCAGGTTACACGCTTTAGCTGGGTCATTCTATGTTTAATCTGCAGACGGTCAACGATGCGTTCCCCGTATTTTCCATAGACAGAGCAATGAACATATTCATGGAACAGAAAAACCTTCTGCTCTAAATCTTTGAAAACAGAAGCCGTCACAATCGCGCACATTCGATTGTTTATATGATGTACGGGCATTGCACCGAGACAGTCATCGGGGATGTACAGATCGTCCGGTACGGTTTTGACCCATTCGTATTGCCCGGTTTCAGATGAATAATCATAGATATATAACAACGATTCGTGTGCTACAACAACCGGATGGTGTTCTGCAAAAAAAGGATGCAGGCTGACCAGCTCGATCTGAAGCTCATTTAACTCGTTAATTTGCTGCAAAAATGTATCCATGTCTAACCCTCTCTCTTTGCAAAATGATACTCTTATCATACTAGATCAGTATCCGTAAATCACTGAGAGAAAAATGATAATATTGTGCGAAACGCCTACTAACCTTGGATATATCCCGCTTTGGACAGCACATATTTGGTGAAAGGATTGATATCGGGGATCGGCTGCGTCAAGTCGAAGTACCTGAGCTCTAACCCTTCATCATCCATAACCGTCGGACTGTCTGTAATACCTCCTGCTTCATAGATCGCCATGACATTGTAGACCTCATCTCCATGCGGATAACGGTAATACATATCCTGACCCGAAAATATGGTAATCAGCTTATACGCCTCCGTCCGTAGACCTGCTTCTTCATATAGTTCACGCGCAGCAGTCTCTTCTAACGATTCACCCGGTTCAAGCGAACCGCCAATGGTGCCCCAATCCAAACTGTCTGTCCTTCTCTGAAGTAGCAGGTGGCCTTGCTCATTAAATACCAATACACATGAACCTGCCATGATCAAAGGACGTGTGCCTACCAATTTTCGCAAATCCGTGATGTATCCCATGTTATCCTCCTAAGTCCAAACGTAGTTAAAATATCGGTAGCTTCATTAGGATTTGGATTGTTTCAATATCCCCTGATCTACCGAATGTTGTACGATTTGTTGTGCATACTTCCACAGCGTTGCCGACCCATTCGCAATTTCAGCATTACGATTTAATACCTGATCACTCGTAATGTTATATTTCTGCCATGTATCACCTTCATTCTGATGATTATGAATGATCGGCTGCAACCGATCCATGGAAGAAGCAAACCTGGCCTCCGGTGTCTCTTTGGTCTCAAACTCCATCCACAGACTTAACAGTTCTTCGGCTTGGTCTTCTGGCAACATACCAAATAATCGATGTGCGGCCTTAAGCTCTCGTTCATGTTTATCTGTGTTTCCTTGGGTGTCATAAGCAAAGGTATCACCCGCATCAATTTCAACAAGATCATGCACAAGTAACATCTTGATCACTTTAAGCATGTCGATTTCCTTGTTAGAATGACCATGCAATATGAATGCCATCATTGCTAGATGCCAAGAATGTTCTGCATCATTTTCGAGCCGTTCGCCATGGATAATTCTTGTTCTTCGTTCAATGGTTTTCAGCTTGTCTATTTCAATCAGAAACTGGATCTGTGACTCTAGTGTCTCATCCACGCTCTTACCCCCTTCAATTACTGACGCATACACTATGAAATGCTGTACCAATAGACCGGATAGTTAAAATCCAGAGATAAACCTGCACCATGTGCTAAACGGATCGAACCTATGTTATCCGGAGAGCAATCCCAATAGGAACGGAGGCCTCTATCGTTACATTCGTTCATATACGCTTGAGCCGCCAAGGCAGCATAATTTCGCTTACGATGACCTTCTAGTGTTTCAATGTCAATGGCATGTGTGTTCCCCTCGACAAAAGCAGAAAGACATATGCACACAATCTCTTCCTCGCGAGTAACAACATAGCCAACACCATGCTGCAGAAAAGCATCGACGTTTGTCCAGAAATACTTGACATCACTTTACCTTCTGCCTTGCTCGACTTTCATTTTCAAGATTTTCCACGTCCAGGCACCATACCAGATGCCAGCGGCGGGAAACAGAACAAGTGCAGTCAGTAAGTTTACATAAAACTCGCCATTCAGGGTTAAACTTTGTCCACTCCATGACGTCATCACCAAGGTATACAGAAAAGCCAAAGGCAGACCCCAGCCGAGAACGCCGCGCACGAGAATATGATGTCTTTTTCCTTGCTTTAATTGTTTCTCCCATTTGATTCGTTGTGACTCTTTCATATGTCATGTTCTCCTTTAAGCCTGCATAGCTTCATGAATTTGTTTGAGCATATATTCGGCATAATCTCTTAAACGTGCATGATCCACATTGACCGATTCACGTTCCCCGTTGTACTTAGCCAGACATTGCGAGACAAGTTCCTGATGTTCAGGTAATGCTTCTGCCACCGCACGCTCTCCAGCCTCTCGCTTGGAGTAAATCACTGATTCCTGGATATACAACAGCACGCGCGACAAACTTAAGACGTAATAGACCGGATTCTCCGCAATCTCCTCCAACGCTGAATTTGCATCGGAAGATATAGAATGAATGACATGCTCGCGGTTCGCCGGTTGGAACAATTTCTTGATCGGCTTGCCATACAGCACGATACCTCTTTCATAGATAACCGCCATATGTGCAACAACATCCGGGTCATCATCACCACCACAGAGATAATCAGGATTATTTCTGTACTTCTCCCGGTGATAAGCAGAATAATGAAACTCAAATGGCGTAGGGTATCGACCTTCTGTTATAGCTGACTCTAGTACAAAACTAATCTCAAACCCTTTCGAAAGATGCATTTCATCTTCTATTCGTATCAGTTGGTCGGCGATTCCGCGATAAGTCTCAGAAGAGCGTTTCTCTCTGCATACAACTAAAATATCGATATCACTCTGTAGCGGATGAAAACATCCCATCGCCATGGAGCCATGCAAATACACTCCTGTTAACGCGTCGGTTAACTCTTCCTTTAATATATCGATGACTCTGCTCAATACGGACTTTTCGTCCATAGCGACTCTCTCCTTCTGTCATCACTTCAACTGTCTATGTCCACTTTCATCTCCCGAACGTAAACAGCCGTCCCCTTGATTCGGACATCCATTCCCTCTTGCTCCCGGCGTACGTTCACCTGAACCTTGCCATCTCTATTAATCTCATGCCCCTGTTCTACGATAAAATCAACTTCGTGAATCTCCTGATTCACATACGTCAAATAATAGGCACCCATCACCCCTGATGCGGTGCCTGTGACAGGGTCTTCCGTTGTGCCTGAGTATGGCGAAGAGAAATGCCTTGCATGCATCAGAGCATCTGCATCGCGGGTTTCGAAGCAGAAGGGATGTAAGGATGACTTGGGATTTTCAGATAAAATGTCCGGGAACTGAGAAGAATACGGTTTCATTTTAACAAATACATCTAAACGACGAATCGGGATTAATAACGTCCACGCACCTGTACTTCCGTATACGATAGGCATGGTCATGTCCAGATCATCCGTTGTCAGATGAATTGCCTTAGCCAGTTTCTCAACATTCCCTTGAAAGGGAATAAACCGCGGCTGGTCCTGCTTCATCTCCATCAACCAGGTGTCACCTTGTTGCTCAAACTGAATTGGCAATACACCTACGTTCGTTTCAATCGTAATGGAATCTTTTCCTTTTAATACATCACGTGCCTTAAGCCCATACATCGCCGCCATGGTCGCATGACCACACAGATTAATCTCGTGGCCCGGAGTGAAATAACGCAACCGAACATCGGCCGCTCTAGACTTCAATACAAATACCGTCTCATTAAAACCAACGGCATGAGCAATCTGTTGCATTGCAATTTCGCTCAGATGATCTGCTTCAAAAACAACGCCCGCCGGGTTGCCTTTGCCTGGAATGCTTGAAAAAGCTTCAAGTGGTGCACTTGGATAGCACGCATCAACTCTTCATCCTCTCTTTACAAAGCAGGAGTTGCCCCGCCGTATAATTCAAGTGATTCATTTTCAACAACAACAGCCCCACCATCCGGACACGCATATACCTTGGTTTGATGGTTTTGAGCATATTCTCTGAATGGTTGCATCATTTCTTCCGAACGATCCCAATGGGGTGCAAACTCGAAATCTACAAGAGCAAGGGCTTCTAAATCTGTCAAACCGGTATGATTCTCGTCTGCATCCTCACCGTATCCAGCTATTTGAATCGTAGGTGTCATCAGGATACTGCCCGCGCTAACCCCAATCAAAATACCACCGTCACTGATATAGGAACGTAGCTGTTCAAGCATATTTCGTTGCTGTAGCAAACTTAAAAAATAAAACGTATTTCCGCCAGATAAATGAATCGCATCACATTCGAAAAGGGAGTCCGGCATGCTTTCCTCATACTCGGTATCGAGATCATAATACTGCACATCTTCAATCCCAAACTGACGATAAAAACGCCGAGTATGCTCGACATAAATTCGCTGTGGATCAGAACAGGAAGGGATGTAACCGATTGAAGGCTTTTGGTGCAGGAACAAGCTTCGAATTCTCTCATTCAGTTCATCATTGGATTCAAAATACAAATCGCTGAGCAAAACCAGTTTACGCCTTGCCACTAGATTAACCCCCTCTGGTATTTAGGCTTGTCTTAGTTTACTACCGCCTTACGTCCATTTCATGCTTAAACTCTCTGTCCAAAATGGAGAAAAAACACTGATCTGTCCACTTACCCTGCCACCATAACTCTTCCTTGAAAACGGCTTCTCTTGTCATGCCTACATGCTGCATCAAAGCCGCTGATCTTACATTTTCGGCATTACACATACCTACGACTTTGTGTGCTTGTAACTCGTTAAATGCAAATTGCAGTAATAAGCGGATCGACTCGCTTCCGTATCCTTTTCCTGAATATTCAGGCAACACCGCGAAACCGATCTCCCAGCTTTTGCGAAAATCAACGTAACTCCACATCTGAACCATACCCACTGGTGTCTCATGAGGATCGTTCAAGCGGCGGATGACAAAATCATATGCGTACGGCGTCTCGCCTTCCACCGGGAAATGACTGCGGTACTTCTCCTTTGCGTCCTCTACCTTCGTTTCAACGGTTTCTTCAAAAGTCCATAAGCTCGCATCACATTCCAGTTTGCTCATAAAATCCATATCCTGCTCGGTTAAACTAGTAATCCGAATCTGTTGTCCTATGATTTCCATGTTAGTGTTTATATCTCCTCTCTAAAAATAACGATATATACGCAGATGATCAGAAGATATGAATAACGCTACATGACATAACTATTGTAATTCCCCATTAATGTATCTACTATGGTTGCTTGATGCATCCTGTATCCACAAATCCAGCTCAGCCCGACTTACGTAAAATTGATCCTGGACTTTGATAAAGGGAAACATCTTCCCCTCAAAGTGGTGAAATGCATTCAGACTGCTCTGCTCTGTTTTAATAATACTCATCACCTGATCTTCGTTCATTCCTAGATAGGTAGCGGTTTCGTTCAATGTTAACAAAACCTTGTCAGGCAAGAGCGTCTGCTGTTCCGCTGTCTGATTCAGAGTTCCATTACTTTGATCTTTGTCCTGATTCATGAGCAGTACAGAGCCAACAATAAATGACACTCCTAAAATAAAACTGGCTAAAAGTATCGAAAATGAAAGAGAAATAGACTTCATGCAAACCTCCTACTCGATGTCAGTCGAGCCTTTTAAGTGCATCAGACTAGCTTAGTCAAATGTGATAGATTCCCTATGTAACGTGTAATAAAAAAGGCCGTCCTTCAGTTCATCCGACTTGATAAAGTTTAATTTCCCGAGTAGCCGCTGTGATTGAATATTTTTTTGCTCCACAGTTGCTTCAATCCAATCCCAGTTTCATGATGTTCCATCCCATAGGAATCAAGGCCGTTAATGCTTCTCGCATCAGCCCCTGTCCCCAATAAGAAGGGGCTAGATCAAACCCGATCTCTGCGCTGGATGGTACGTTCGGATTCCAACAGTGATAACCTGCTGTGCCGATCAATTGATGGGTTATTTTATTAAAAACTCCATATCTGCAGCCCGAGTCACCGATATGAAACTGGATCATCTCCTCGGCTTCCTCCACATTACGGCAAGGCTCAATATCCATGAACCGCGTGACCATGACGAATAAATGTAATATCCACTCGCTACCCCTCTATCTCTGAATAAAGTGTCTAATGCTGCTCGCATCACGAAGATTAACAAGTTCTTTTCGCAAAAAAACAGGGTAAATCTCCATCTGCTCTGTCTCTTGGATCGGAAACCAGCGGAACGTTAATTCGCCATCGCGCTCCAAACCATTGAACTCGGGTTCATCATAAAAGGAATGGCCTTCGGGCAAAGAAATCACATAATAGAATCCGATCTCATGCATCTCCTTGCCATCGTACTCATAGAAGTCTTCGCACACAAATGCCAGCTTCTCTACCTGAATAGACACGCTAAGCTCCTCCATCATCTCGCGTCGAATCGCATCCTCCGTTGATTCATTCATCTCCACTCGCCCGCCAGGCAAGTTCCAGAAATCATCCTGCTTCGCCTGGTGTAAAAGAACTCTGTCCGCATCCAGTACGATACCGGCTACTCGAAAGTTAAATCGACTGTTGTCCTGCATATACGAAATGTTTCTGTTCACCGCATCAGTCATCGAACCGCCCATCCTTCAGCAAACCCATTTTGAAATCCGCTTACAAACACGAAACTATTACTCATAAATTTTGCCCATATACATGATCTGAGCACATCGCTTCCAAGGGTTATCAGGCTTCACATAATGCGTTAATCCGTGAATGGATTCCTGCCCCCAATCGGCTGACGCTTCCAAAAATGATTCTATCGAATCATGCTGCCATTCACCGGGACAGGTTTGTCGATCCTTACTTAGAGCACTTAGGAAAGCAATAAAACTTGCTTCATCCTGCACCTCATTCACAAGTTCAAATAAAGTCTTCTGCACCACGTTCTGTACCTTCTTTCATGCTGTACTTGTTAATCGATGTCCGCAATGATCCATTTCGCATGCTCACCATCTGCTTTCCATTTCCAAAACACCATGGTGGAGCTGGAGTCGATGTCGTCTTCCAATTCCGTAATGATTACAACACCTTGATAGAGCTTTTTTTGTTCCGTAATCGTAATGCCACCCATGGAAATGATTTTGCGAAACGTATAATTCGGCATGCCAGAGATCGGAGATTCCGGCGCAAAGAGGCTCATATATCCCTTTTCATCTTGTTCATATAAGTAACGCATACGCGTATTCATTAGTTTGACAATTTCCAGCTCATCACCGGAATACTTGCTCTCATCCACATATTCGGGCGGGGCAACTTCATCTTGTGGCGTAGAGACTGCTGATTCATCTTCATCCACGGATAATTCGTCATTCGTACTTACCGAGACATCTGGTTGCTGTGTATCCTCAGGCTCTGTTTTACTCTGACAAGCCGTTACAAGCAACAACATAACACCGAGGATCAAGGCAAACTTTCGGATCATTCCACTTCACTCCCAGTTCGTTTTCAACCCATGAATTCCTGTCGCTGTAAAAATCTTCTCCCAGGTACATCATAACCCATAATGTGGGATTTGCGAACGAACGAAATAAGTCAACTTCAAGGCCACATCCCTCCATCATAAAAAAACACGCTGCCTGCATGGATCTATCCATGCCAGATGCAAGCGCGCTAGCTCCATTATTTATTTACAAACCTATTGAATATCCCTGTACCCTTAACTCGGAGCTCCTTCCCATCCTCCATACTCACTTTCAAGCCATGCCTCAAAATCTTTTTCATTTGGATTCGTTAGTGCCAAAATTCCAACCACCAGAGCCACCAAAGCAACGCTAATCTGTAATCTTCTGCTTCTAGTTCTAGTTTTTCTATGCTGAATTACCATCTTTGCTGGCCTCATTTCGTAAAATCTTCACATCGTGTTAAACTCAAATCTAATACCTCTTTCTTATCTGTTAAGCAACCCTTCATCATACCATACATCCTCATAATCTTCGGCAATCAGGAACCTCCATCCCGGAGCAAGTCCGAGATATCGACTAATTTTCGAATCCCATTCATCGATATGTGTAACGTGCAGAGGGACGAAGAAGTCATCGGCTGACGAGTATTCCTCGGCCCAGATGTACCAGCCTGTCGTATCGCCTTCTGGCTGAATTCGCATCCCGTGAATGGGTTCACGTTTCTCCTTCACGTTCCAGGAAATCCCTACCTTCAGGTGGGGTTCGCTCGGAACATAGTCTGCATGGTATTTCTCACAAAGTTGCTCCTGCACGTGTATAGCGTTCTCCTGTTTCACAATCGCTCTCCCCCCTTGGTTTCAAATGCCGTTGCCGTAATACACTTTGTATCCAGATAACCATTGATCTATGGAAAAATCCACAAAATTATAAGGCTCGCACTGCCTAAGATATAGCAGCTGTTCATGCGCTTGTTCGCCGCCCTTTTTTTCCAAATAAGCTATGGTTTCTTCAAAGCCTGCACCACAAAGCAGCTGCACATCAATATAACTACCCGTGTCCTGATTTTTTCGTTTGGCCTCCCAGATCAGCTCTGTGTCCTCTACGCTACCGAGAGCAAACAACATAACACACAGCAGTTTCAACACCTCATGATCCTCTGTTTCCTGGTTCTCCATCTCTTGTTGAAGCAGCTTACAAATGGATTCCCGCTGATTCTTGCCAGGCTCCACTCCGTATAATTGCAACAATTCATCTTCATTCATCTCTGTTCACCTGACTTACTTCAGAATGTCGTTTAATTCTTCCGCTTTTTTGCAATCCCGGGAACCAAGGTGTAATCAACTCCAACATCTCTTTGAAAAACAACCAAATGATGCCCATGCCTCCGGCAACGTTACCTGTAGAAGAAATAACGATGTTCCATATCGAGTAGTTTCACGCACTTTTAGAACTTTTCAATCTTCTTCCTTAACCTCTAAAACCAAGTCTTGATGCTGCCGAACCCACTCATTCATTGTCATGATCGCTTGTTGCGAAGCTTGCTGATATGCTGCGTATAACAGCTCCGTCTGCTGAAGCAAATGAGGATTATGCTCCAAATCGGTTGGCGATACTTCGTGCCACGTTTCTTCGGATTTTTTGGCATCCGTTATAAGTGCTTCAATATCATCCAGTACATCCACCATCTCATTCAAATCAAAAAATTGCATGCCTTTCCTGATCCCGCTCCAGCTACGCAAATCAATGATGTTATACGCCGAGAACCAATAAAACTCTGCCAGACTTTTGGTGTGATTGTGATAGGAGTAAAACAGGTATAGCGCTTGTTGCCCTTCGATTAGCCGCAGGTATACCTCTTTTTTGGCTTCCATACTCTGTCCGCGGACGGAAAGCAGCATCGGTTCAATACACAGCCAGCTTAGTTTTTGGGAATTTAAATCTTCTTTTCTGATCTCAGCCTTCATTACAAGCTCCTCTCTATTCACTGTTTACTTGTATGTGGTTCGAGCTTCATGTTGATGTCCATTTATGTTGCCTCCCTACCTCATGGTGTAGTGCAAAATATGCTGAATACCGCGGCTGCCCATTCGGATCAACCCAAGGTCGAGAAAACCAGATTTTACATACAACTGATATGCAGCCTTATTTGCCTCATTCACAGCGAGAATGATTTCGTCAACTTCTGGGTGAAACTTACGTACCCAATCAGGCAGTTGCTTCATGGCATCCAGTGCATAACCTTTCCCTTGATATTGCTCCGAGATCGACAGCGCACGAATGAGTATTTTGTGATCCGATTCCGCAGGCTCCACGTATTCTGACCCTTTATGTAAAACAAAGAACCCTACAGGCACAGCCTGATGTAAAATAACAACCGGATCTTTGTCCGGATTCATCATAGCCTCTTCGATCACCTCGGCAGGCAACGCCGAGAAGTGAACTTGTTCATTTTTTAGCGTAAACCCGGTTAAATCCTGATAATATCGTTCTTCATATTGTGCCAAATGAATACCTTGTCCCATCCTGTTGCCCCACTTCCTGTCTCACTATGATTGCAAATGTTCGTATACATGCCATTCTTGGAACAGCGTACTTAAATCGGAAGCGGTTTTCTGAATAAATGAGGATATAGAGTCCATCGTTACTATAATTAAATCATCTACAGGCTCGTTGTCCCTATTCATAAAAAAATCCAGCTTTTCTTCCCTATATTCGTACACCTCCTGTGCTGTCAGACCACCAAATTCATATGCCTTTGCTGTGTTCAGCTGATCTAACCATCGGGAAGCATCAGCATATTCTCGGAGGATTCTGAACTCTAGCTTTTTCACATCATGGGTGTACACGATTCGTCCATTCGGGTCAGCTTCGTATGATGGATAAATCTGATAAGTCCACTCACGATCAGTGTATATATGAGCAATGTAACCGCATAAGTATTGCGAAAATTGAGGGTCTTTCTTCATCCCATGTCTGTTAGATTCAATCACCTGCTGATAATCGGCATCTGTAGGAAATTCATGTTCTACAACCATCAGGTGAGTTTTTGCCTTTTCACTGCGTATGTTCGTTCTCACATGAATGGAATCCGGTGCTAAACTCCCCAGCAATAGAGACGGAGATGGGGCCGAACTGATTTCGGCTGCAATTGCAAAATGAACCATTGGCCAAGGCAAGCGAAGCCCTCCTTTTATCCTGAGATGTTATGATTTCAATGACGAAGCAGCATGGCTTCCCCTCTTTCAAAGTTTTGTCCTGTTCACGTCTTTCCGCACAATCAAAGAAGAAACAAGAGCAACCGAGCTTACAAGCGGTAACCAAACCATCCTGCCCGTAATCACAAGCACAGGTGCCAACATCAGAATGACTCCGAAAAACACCATCAGCCGCAACTTTTTCTTTATGCCCTTTACCGTCCAGATCAGACCGATGAAAGAGAGAAGTAACAGGAAAACATTGTCGTACTGGTCCATCCTCTTCGCCCCCTTTAAAAATACTAAATCTTCTCCTAGACGAAAAGTAAGCTTTGCTTACGACATCCGTTATCGGATCAAATAATCGACCACCGGGTACGAAATCACGTTACGATCCCTATAGGCTGAGGTTACGGCATCCGGAAATGTGCTGAGAATGCCATTCTGTAGCAATACAGGTCTAAAGCCACGCTCCATGGCACCATTGTATGTGAACAGGACACATTCTTCTGCGGCAAAGCCGGATACAATGAGCAGTCCAACGCCTAAATCCTTGAGCGTCTGCTCGAGATTGGTCTGCCAGAATGCATTGGAACTCTCTTTTGTTACGATAATATCTTCCCCATCCACATCAATCTCGGGAATGACCTGATACTGTTCGGGTTCTGCTCCCTCCATGCCTTCCACATCCTGAACATGGACGACCACATGGTCATTGGAGCGAAGCACGTTCGCGACGTGATTAATATATTCGCAGGCATGGTCTATGGCCTTCTGATCCATCTTTTGACGCACAATGCTCTCTTGCATATCCACAATAATCAATCCTGTTTTCATCTAATCTCTCCCTTTAATGTCTAACGTTTTATATTTACTATCCCGTCCTGTCAATGGATCAGGCTAATCATCCCTAAACAATTCATTCAGCATTCGATCCCGGTTCTCCAGAAAGCTGCGAGTGATCTGATAATGATCTGTATCCTCATACCTAATCTCGTGAATATGTCCTTCGTCAAAACTTAAAATTTCCGCCCCGGGGTACCCGAGCAAAATGGGCGAATGTGTAGCAATGATAAATTGCGAAGTACTCGACAAGTCATGAAGAATTCTCAGCAACGAAAGCTGCCGGGCTGGAGACAACGCAGCCTCTGGCTCATCAAGCAGATAAATCCCCTTTGAACTGAAACGGTTAATGAACAAGTTAAGAAAAGACTCCCCATGGGATTGCTCATGCAGCGAACGCCCACCATAATATCGTAGCGATTCCGGCATCTCATCGACATGTGATGCAAACTGATAGAAGGATTCAGATCGCAAGAAAAAACCGTTTGCCATCTTAGGCAACCAGGCGAGTCTTAGATAATCTCCTAGGGAGGACTCTGATGCATGTGTTTCAAATACATTATTCCGCCCGCCCCCAGCGGTGTTGAATTCACATTGATGAGCGATGCCTTCCAGCAATGTTGATTTTCCAGATCCATTTTCACCAACAAAAAACGTAACGTTATTGCTTAACGTCAGCCGCTCCAAGGAACGAATCGATGGGATATTAAAGGGATATTCCCCAGGCTGCTCAATCTTGTCTGACATTAATTCAACACTTCGAAGATACATGATCCACCTCCTGCATTAGGTTCATTCACTTAACCTCTATTTCCATCGTACCCTATACTCCAATATTTTGGAAACCGCTTCAACTGAAAAAGAGCGAGCCCGTTGGCTCACTCTTTATATTGCTTATCCATGTGGCTGGCCACACTTGTTATCGAGCAGGGCACCACAGTTGAGAGCTAAACGGAAGCGCATGATCCTCAGACGGATTAATAAACAAACCTGCGCTGTGCCCAATAGCTAAACACAAAGATTGAAATTTCCGTTAGAATTTTAGCCGCCAACAGCGGGATGATTAGTTGTTCATTATAGAAATATAACAATCCATAGTTTAGCAGCAACACGAGCATTACAAGCGAGAAATATTTCGGTAACGACTGCCGGATCTTGGCGCTCCGACCTGCGGAGAATACATATTTGCGATTGATGGTGTAGTTGAACATAGAGCTACAGAGCCTTGCTGCTACCACGGACAGGAACAGATTGTGTGTAAAATACTGTACGATAAATAATAATCCAAAATCAATCAGGGCAGATATGACAGACGAAGTACTGAACATCAGAATGGGCATATATATGCGAAACGAGTCTGCTAAAGGACGGAAATGGGATGACTCATTGTGGTCCAGATAGACCGTATCAATGAATTCTTCTGTAATTGCATACCCTTCCTTATGTGCGGTTAGCAGCATATTCATCTCATACTCAAACCGTTCACCCGGAATTTGGCACAGCCAGTCCAGCATCGCATATGGAAAACCACGAAGTCCCGTCTGCGTGTCATACACCTTAATGCCTGTTGTCAGCGAAAATACAGCACGGGTAACACGGTTACCGAAACGGCTGCGGGCTGGCACCTTTCCTGTAAAGCGACGGCTACCTAACACAATGCCAGGGTTTGTCTGAGCAAGCAGTGTCTCAACGATGCTGCGAATATCATGTGGCAGATGTTGCCCGTCACTGTCTGCACATACAACTCCGCCTTGCGGGCCATGCTCTCTAATATACTGAAAGCCCGTTTTCAGCGCCCTCCCTTTACCCAGATTGACTTCGTGAGTGAGCACTGTACAGCCATATGCCTCAGCTGTCTTGAAAATTCCGCGGTATGCATCCCCGCTGCCATCATCCACGATGACAATTGGCCCAAGCTTAAACGTCTGCAATTGCATAACCAGATTCAATAAACGAACGTCAGGTTCATAGGATGGAATAAGGATGGTCATATTATTGTCCCTCCGTCAAATACAGAATGTCACTTACGCCACGCTCCCGATTACGTCCCAACGGATTGTTCACCACTCTGCCCATGAAATACATGGTGGATGAACCACCGCCGTCCAGGTTATACGCTTCGGTTGCACCCAGGTCTTTCATCGTCTGGGCAAGTTCAGCCAGCGTCATGCCCCGGCTGTCATCCTGTCTGCCATCGACCACAACGAACACATAGTGGTTCGGCGCAATCATGCCGATAGCCGTTCGAGGATTCGCATCCTGAATGGAGCGGTTGCCAAAGTTATTGTCGATTTTCACACGGCTGAAATCACTGGTAATTTCACCTTTCTGCACCAGAATCGGGCCAAAGGATAACGTATTGGTTACCCCTTCTGCCAGCAGTTCAGCAGAAGAAATATCATTTTCATTGTACGTTCGGATCGTCCCGTCATTAAACAGGGCTAGCGCATCCCTTGTCGGGCTGTCCCGATACAAAACGCCATTACGAATAATGACACCATCATCACGGAATCCGTAATAGTCACCGTTTATCGCAAAAATCGCATTGTTTGCTTCGGCAATCTCTGATGTGTCCTCTGTGATATTGGTACCAAAGCTATTGTCCGCCAGTGCAGTTCGTAAACTGCTCGCGTCCTTCGCCTGTACATCAGCCACATAATACGTAATTTGATCCGAGCCGGAGCCTGTCTGCATTTTCTGGATCTGAATCTTTAGATCATCACTGCTGTAATTCCAGTCATCTGACGTTGCATGTACATCCGTTGCAGTCGTAGTAGAATTTGTACCTGCGGTTCCCCCAGATACAGCATTCGGCGTTGTATGAGTAGCTGCCGTGTTATCATCAGCCACAACCACCTGTACATGCCGAATCAAATATCGGTCAGCCAGGCTGTACAGGATGCTGCCTATCACAATTACAGCCACCAGGGTAATCGTAAGCCACCTGCGTTTTTTGCGGGAAACGGACATGCTATGTTGATCTTTCCGGTTTGTTTTTTGAAAGAGTTGGATCATGTATCGTTCACCTCTCCAGATTCATTATCGTTATAGTGCCATATTAGGGCCGGTAACTTAAATGAATCTGAAACGAAGAGACAAGGTGAACATCGTTTATATTAAAAATACAAAAAGGCCTTCCGTTTCCGTTAAAGGAAATCAGAAGACCTCAAAGTAGAATTGAGCTATGCAAATAAAGCATCATATGCCGGGCAAGGGCGCTTTTCCAGAAAGTCCGTTAGTGCAGCGGGCTGCTGCTTATAGATGTCTTTTAGCGACGTGCCACTATAAATGTTACCAATCACCACCGGATGACACAGTTCACAGATCAGAATGTCCCCGTTACCATGCAAGTGTAATTGTTTCGTACCATCCACACAGTTCGAGAAATATACACCTGGCTGTTCACGCAGATTCAATTGTTCGGCGAATCGATCCATACACGTAAAATAGAGCGTGGTATCCGGATTTTTATTTTCGATTAACGCCGTGACCGATCGAACCAACGACTCTTTCGATACAATCTGGCTCCAGTCGGTGTGTGGCATCTTGATACTATTCTGAATCTCGTGAATGCGCACACCCAAATCGTAGACTTTATTGCTAATTGCCTGCATGTGGTCCTGATTGCCTTTGAACAGCAGCGTTTCAAGTACCGTCTCCATTCCCAGCTCCGTGCACAAACGAATGTTATGCTCAAGTCTCTCATACATGCGTGGATGCACACGGTAGTAAGCAGCATAAGACTCTGCATCCGTATAATTAAAAGAGATATGGATGTTCGACAACCCGGCATCCCGTAACGCCATGATTCTTTCCTCTGTAAGCAGACTGGCATTGGTGTTCAGTTGTGTATCGATGCCCTGTGCAGCACAGTACGTGACAATCTCCAGACAGTCCTGGTACTTGAGGGTGACTTCACCACCTGACAAACGTACCCGCTTGAGATGAGGAAGCTCCCCAATAATGCGGATGACCTCTGCGCTACTAATGCACTCCCCATCGTCTCGATTGTAGGCGCAGCAGTAGTCGCATTTATAATTGCAATTGGAAGTTACCCCTACCTCTAGCCCCTCCAGCTCATAGACGCCAGGAGTTTCCAGTTCAAGTGCTTTGTATTTGTTTTTGATCGTCATATGCCCTCCCCCTGATTACCTTTCAGTTTAAGCTCCACGTCCTGATAACCTGAAGATTATAGCGAAAGATATTCCAAGGGCGCTATGACATTGTATACGTTCCGGTGGTAAAGACCGTGCAAAATCCAGAAAGCCTTAACAATTCTTCCAATAAGCCTTAAATTCAAGGCCATAATCTGTTCTTGTGCCACTGTTCGTCTTGCCATGTATACTGAACACGAATATGTTTCCGATCTGTATCCCCCTGCCAAAACTCCACTTCTTGTGCATTCACAGCGTATAACCGCCAATGAGGCGCAACAAAATCAGGATCCTCCTGAAGGCGTTTCTTCTGAACTTCAATGGAACGATTTAACGCATCCTCCTCAACCAACAGCTGACTCTGACGCTCCGTCATGGCTACCGCTCTTGCTCCAGGTTTACGTTTACGGAAGTCATTAGCTCCTGCCTCGCCTCCCTCATCCTGTGCAATCCCCCTAATCCGAATCTGTCTGCCCAATGAAGGCCAGTACAAGGTAAGTGCCACCTTAGGGTTATCGTTCAACTGCTGGCCTTTTCGACTGTTCGAACTGGAAGCAAAATAGAACGTGTCCTCGATGATGTTTTTTAAAATTAACACTCTCGCATCTGGATAACCCTGTTGATCTACTGTAGAAAGGGTCATGGCATGAGGTTCCTTTACGTTGCTTTCCACCGCGATTTTCAGCCATTCCAAAAACAACTTTCCCGGCTGGCTAGGCAATTGTTCTAAATTCCAGGGCGGAAATGGTCCAGATAAAGACTTTAATTGATGCAGTAGCTCTCCCGCTTGTCCGCTCATCATTCCCTACCTCCTTCTCATCCTTGTGCCTTGAAGTTCTGTTACTTTACGATCTTAAATGAGGAATCCTGTTCGTGTCCAATATGCTCCAGCCTTTCTCCATGTTCTGAATCGTGTGAATACTCGTGTTGTCGATGGGATAAAAACTGGACGTATTACTCCATTCCCTGTTGGCGAGCACATAATAAAGGATATTAATCACCCCACCGTGGGTCACCAGCAAAACATTCGATTGGATTCGCTTCTCTTCGAGTTGAATACAAAGATTCTCGAATGCATTTCGTATTCTTGCATAAAATTGTGTCGGACTTTCTCCACCCGGAAAAACAGTGTCCATCTTGAGCGTATTAAAATAGATCCCGGGGTACTTTTCCTCTGCTTCCGCATGGAGCATACCCGCCATATCACCATTATTCATCTCACGCCAATCGGGTGTGTATATACCTCGAATACCCAATGACTCTTCAATCGAGTTGCTGGTCTGCATCGCTCGGGGAAGATCACTACTGATAAGCGTTTGAATGTCATATTGCTCTGCATGTTCATACAGATACGTTCCTAAAGCTCTGGACTGAATAATACCTGCTTCGGTGAGTCCCCTTTGGCTCCAACCGCCGCGGTAGCCTTCTTCATCTGCACCATGTCGAACCAGAAAAATCTTCAATGTGTACCGTCACCTTTCAATGTCTCATCATTTAACGAACAAATGTATTCTGAACACGTTCAGACTTGATAAAATACGGGATCCAGATCGCACAAGCAATGGCGGATCTTGCAATGTCCCGTACTGAACTTCCGTCTTCGAGTTCTCTTGCTATCGGAATCTGATAAAGCAGCAGATAATCCACAATTCCAACTCCGAGGCTGAGACTGTAAAAAATAATCATCAGACGTGGAAGGATTGCTTTTTTCCGATAGAAAGCAACAATGACGTACACTGTAAATACCAGAAACATTAGGTTGAAAACAGTTTCAAAAATAATTACTGGAGCCCAAAGCGGGTGATACAAGCCTGAATCCTTAGCAGTTAAAACCTCCCATGTCTCTGTGTTGAATATGGTTAACATAGATTGGTTGATCTGTACCAGGAGCATAATTAGTGTGAACCACAACCCAATCTGGATAAGGATCAGCCAGCCTCCGAGCCCAGACACACCAAGTGGGCGGTGTTCTCTCATTGATTCTTGAAATGGTTCTTGTAGAGGTTCTTGTAGAGGTTCTTGCCGCACTTCTAACACGTCCTTCTCTCATATTGTTTTAACCGCCGCTATCCGATTCCATATGTATAAATACTCTATAGGTTTCCTTCCTATTTCACGCTTGAAAGCTATCTATCCCCCTATAAAAATTGACACAGCTTCCTTATTGTACTACAGGAGAGAAAAGAGGCATACCTATGATTTTCTCAGCTCCTTTTTCGGAATCGTTATACTTTCACCATGTTCCGTCCAGTCTGTACATGTCATAATTCAACATAACAACAGCAGTCGAAGATGATGCTTATGATTGTTTATATTATTGAAGGAGGATTTAGCCATGCCTGATCCAAAATTAACGTTACTGCCTTTTGCCGATATTTCCAGTTATACCGAGGGTTTCGAAATCGTCTCCGTGCAGTGGGGACACGATGGCCTTGCATATATACTACTTATTAATCAAATCCCTGAACGAAAACAAGGTATGTTTGTGCAAACCAAACTAAAGGAGTCATACACGTACAAAGTGCTGATTGTATCGGATGAATATGTTCAGGAAGTCGTCATCGGTGGACAACAATATCACTATCATTACGTACAGCCCTTACAAGAACATCTGCTGCTCGTTGGTGCGCGCTGCACCTATTACGGAAACAATCAATATGATCTGAATGCTAAAGTGTGTGACATGGAAGGCACAACGATTCGTGAATTTTTGCTCGGAGACGGGATTCAGAGTGTACAGGTGACGGAGCGTGGAACGATCTGGACCAGTTACTTCGATGAAGGTATTTTTGGCAACTATGGCTGGGATCAGCCCGTTGGAGAGAGTGGATTGCTAGCTTGGGACGCATACGGGAATGTACTCTATAAAAATAACAGCGCCGATATTGCCGACTGTTATGCGCTCAATGTGGTGAACGAAGAAGAAGTATGGTTCTACTATTATACTGAATTTACACTTGGCTGTATTTCGGGAGGATTCAAACCTGAATCTACTCGAGTGAACTTCCTGAATCCGAATATATCAGGTTCCTCCGGTTTCTGTACGGATGGATATCACTTCCTATTTGATGCCGGGTACGGGAAGCATGGAACATTTATTTTCAAGAAAATGCAGAAGCCTGGTAGCCTTACCAAGGGAACGAAGTTCAAATTACTGAACGAAAAAAAACGCCCTTTTCAACAGGCACGACAGGATTTTCGCCAGGATCACCTGCTGCTGAGCGAGGGGAACTTGCTCTACCAAGTAAAGATGGAAGAACTGTTATCTGTTATAGAGTAGCTTCACATGAGCTGAGGAATGAGGAAAACGATCAAAAAAAGCTTAAGATCATGCCTTAAAAGACAATCCCTCTTCCTCCAGCGATTTACGCAATATGGGCATAGATGAAGGCCCGATCCCATGCAGCTTTAGAATCTCCTTCTCCGTATACTCGGCAAGTTTCGGTAAAGTCGTTATTCCTTCTGTTTCAAGTGCACGTCTTACCGGAGCAGACAGCAGACTCATAAATCCCTCTGTTGGTTTCCGTTCCGCCTCACACTTGGGGCAAGTCGGACAATCACTTTTTTTAACAAAAGTATGTCCCTTCTCACATGTTCGCCGTGTTCCTTTAGCAGTTGTCATATGGGTTTTCCCCCTTAAAGATTGTATAATACCTTTGATACATAAGTTTACAAGAATGAAATCTGATTCGCAGGAGTGTGTTTAAATGAATTTTAAAGATAAACTGATGTACATACAAGAAAATCAATATCAAGCACCCGCAGATGCCTTCGACTTGATACAAGAAATGTTACATAATATCGGTACGGTAGACGCACAATTGCGTGATGAATTGATCTATACCACCTTATCTCACTGGATTCCTAGCCTTCCTCTGACTACATACGAATTAGAACACATTTTAACCACCGTTTTAGATCATAACCATCTGCTTTATCAATTGGGTGAAGCCCATACCGATTCCGTATTCACACGTTCTTTTTCGATGCTGGTTATCCCTCTTCTTTTCACGAGACACGCAGCATCGCCTTTTCTGTCAAGTGAGCGTATTCATCAGATTAAGGACATGGTCTTTCACAATGTACGAGAAGAAAAGGATTACCGCGGATATGATGAGACCAAAGGGTGGGCACACGCTGTTGCTCATGCTGCTGATGTTTTGGAAGATTTGGCTCAATACAATGAATTAGATGAGGCTGATTTATCAACGATGCTGGATCTGGTGTACGAGAAAATGACGATCAGCGAACGGGTCTACTCTGATGGCGAAGACGAACGAATGGTGAAACCAGTCATGTGTATTCTGGATAGAAACCTCCTTACTCAGACATACATTCAACAATGGATTCAACGTTTTGGTACCGTGGAGAATGAATCCGAATTTTTGCCTGCCTTCAGGCAAAAAAATAACATTAAAAACTTTCTGAAAAGTTTTTATTTCAGAATCAAATTTCATGGAGTGTATGATGTTGACTTATGTCCAACGATTGAGGAAACGTTATATAAAGTAGAACCGGTCTACTATTCATCCTGAAGGATGTGTTAAAGTCAATACGCTGCAAAAATAGCTGCATACTTCTTCTCAAAGATCGCCCAGCGATTTTCGACTCCATATTCAGCGTGCAGTTGTTGTAGATATATCTGAGCAGTCGTCGTATCACCATTTTGCAGCAGGAAATGGAAGGTTTCTTCGCTTAAATGCAGTGCGGTTCTTTTCATATAATACTCCACAATATCCCTGGCGCTGGTTATGTTCCGCATATATTCCATGGCTTCTTCCAGATGGGAGAGCAGCTCTTTTGAAAAGGTGACCAGGTCGGTGTCAGGTGTCAACGAGTAGCGGTCTGGAGCAGATGGGACAATCTCTTCAATCCTGCAGATGAGATGAGCCTGCTCCTCCATCGTTTTACCGCCTGATATCATAGACTGCAGCTCCGCCAGCTCCTTGGAATGAATCATGCAGTTAATATAGAAGCGAACGTGATTGGCTGTATTGCCTTGGGACTTTTGAATGTTGAATCCGTAAATAAGACCACCTTCGACTCTTCGAAAATTCAGACCTTTTTTGGTATAACCGTGACGGGAAAACAAAGGTTTTACTTCATTTTTGATCATCTCTTTAAGCAGCTCCTGCAACGAAACTCCCTCCCCTCTATGCCTGATCGATTTTATAAAAATACGGCCCGCACATCGATTCATGCGTATGCACATACGTCCATGTGAATGCCTTGTCAAAGATATAGATATCCTGTTGCTCATCAAAATCAGCCTTTATCTGCTTTTCGCAGCAAATAAGCCAGTGCGTACATCTCGGCAATATCCTGCCGGTTCTGTTCCCGGAAACGCCGTACCGCTTCAGCGATACCAACCACCTCAACCGACACCACCTGCTCCCCATCTTCGGGATTAAGCGGTTCACCAACCAATTCCACATCACCGTATCCAATGACTCTAACGAAATGTGGATGCGGAATGTAAGGTCGATACGGTTCCAGAGCACGAGAAGTGCAATGAAACTGCCCAAAAACTTGGTAGCTCCGCAGCTCTGCGCCTAGTTCTTCCATCAGTTCACGTTTTAATCCCCGCATATAATGCTCGCCTGCTTCCAACGTTCCTCCAGGCAACTCCCACAGTCCGTTATCCAGTTGAAACACAACACACTGTTCTCCGACAAACGGAATAATGCTCACATTACTTACCAGTGTCTTGTCTATTTGCTCGCCAAGCCGGAACTCAGCCTCTACAATTCCCCAGTGGATCGGCGCGCTTAGTGCCGGAAATTGTTCTGTATTTATGCTGCTCATCACTACCCAATCCTCTCCAATTCCATTTCCTGATGTCCTGATGTTATGTAATGATCCTTATCAAGTGCATACGCTCCATACGCTTCCAATTATAATCGAAACCGCAAAAAGAAGGCCACCTCCCATCGGGAACATATGACCTTCCTTTCACGCATCCAATAGTATTAATTTAGCCATCTATCTCTTCAAATCATATACCCAAACGTCTCTTAGTGCTGGACCAGCTTCCCTTTTTCCAAAAAAAGAACCCGGCTACAGAGCGGCAAAATCCGCTCATCATGCGTAACCATCACCGCACTCTTGCCCTGCTCCTTCACGAGCCGTGCAATTGTGCTTACAATATCCAGCCCGCGCTCCGCATCCAGGCTGGCCGTCGGTTCATCCGCCAGCAGCACAGCCGGATCATTCATTAACGCTCGCGCAATGGCAACGCGCTGGCGTTCCCCGCCGGACAGCTTGTCGGTGTAAGCTTTGCGCCGGTGAGACAGGCCCACCGTCTCCAGCAGTTCCCCTGTACGGCGCTCGGCTTTGCTTTTGTCCATGCCTGCAAGCTTCGCAACCACGAATAACTGCTCCTCCACCTTCAGGTACGGAATCAGATTCGCACTTTGAAAAATAAATCCAAGCTGGCGCAGCCGTACATCCGAGATGTCCGTTTTATTTTTGCCCATAATGGAAGTTCCGTCCAGCAATACTTCCCCGTCCGTGGGTTCAAGCAGTGCACCTGCAATCGACAGGAACGTGCTTTTCCCCGAACCCGATGGGCCCATCACCGCGACCAGCTCCCCTTCTGCCACCTGCAGATCAAGCTCATCCAGAATGGTGCGCGGACTGCCGCCGTCATCAAATGTCTGTGTGACACCTTGTAACTCCAGTCGGTTTCTCATGCTGCCGTCCTCCCAATCGCATCAAGCGCATCAATTTTAGTGACTTTCCACACCGAGAATAACGAACCCGCCATTGACATCAGGATAAATAACGCACAAGTTAAAGCTAGCGTGGATGCTCCTAATTGAAATGGCATGGATGCTGGAAGAACAGATTCAAACAGCCGGACAAGCAACACGCTAATCACCAGACTACCCACGGACAATAGCAATACTTGCAGCGACACACTGCCTGCCAGATAACCGTTTCGTGTGCCAATCGCTTTTAAAATGCCAAATTGACTGGTCTTCTGAATCGTAATGACGTAGAAAAATACCGCCAGTACAAATGCCGAGATGACGTACAGGAAAGCTATCATCATCAATAATGAGCCCTGTTCCTCCTTGTAACCAGGGATGGCAGATACGGCATCTGATTTGGTAATAATCTCGGTCTTGGGCAAAGCAGCACTTAAGCTGCTCACCTGATCATCCGCACCTTTGACAGCAATAGCGTTGTATTCTGGTGTGCTAACCGCTCCAGCACGTGACCCAGCTTGCAACGCAAGCCATTCCTGCTCGTTCAGAAACACCACCGGGGCGTGGCTGAACGATTCATTTTGTACAAAACCACTCACTGTCCACTCTGTTCCTGAGGCTTGATCCACCAGCACCGTGCCGATCGTGACACCGGATTTCGCCAGCTTCTGATCCACTACAACCTGTCCTGCGGACTGAGCAGTGATCGCTTTGCCGTCAGTAACGGTTGGCGCCAGCCAGCTGCCCGGGTTTACCATGAATAAAGTGACATCGATCTTTTGGGTATCCTCCGCTGGACTGACCGTAGTCATTCGAACACCTAGCGGCTCGGCATTGTCCTGTCCGACAACAGCACGTGCCTCGTCCAGCTCCTGCTGGCCTACCTGTGAACGCGTAAAACGATGATTAGAGTCCTGTTCGAGTACAAAATGGGTTGCTGCCATATTTTTAATTGAAGCCGCATTATCATATGACAGCCCCTGTGCAAGTCCGGTTACAAACAGCACCAGAAACGATACCAGCACCATGATGGTGGCAATCAAGGCGTATCGTCCTTTTGCAAACCTCATTTCCCGTATAGCCAAGTACATATGCTCTGACCTCCTCTTGATAACCCAAGTATAGGAGGTGAAAATGAACGGAAAATGAATAACAGATTACATCTGCGGAAGCGTTACGGTAAAGAGCGTACCTTTCGCTGAGCTGGATACCTCTATCGCGCCGTGATGAATGCGGATAATCTTCTGTACAATGGCCAGTCCAAGGCCAGTCCCACCGGAAGAACGTTCTCGTGCATGATCCGCCCGATAGAAACGGTCAAACAGAAACGGCAGATGCTCGGCTGCAATTCCGTCTCCAGTATCCTGAATATACACGACACACGCTTTATCCATTTGCTCTGCTCGAATCTCAATGCTCCGACCTTTCGGCAGATGCTGCACCGCATTACCAAGCAAGTTCATCCAAACCTGCATCAGCAACACTTCATTGCCTGTAATCTTTATGGATTCCGGTACAGACATGCGCAGAGATAACTCTTTCTCCTCCAATTGCCATTGCAACACTTGAACCGCCTGACGGAATTGGCCTCTCAGCGAGAAGGTGGTTTGGGTTTCGGTCATATCTTCATGACCCTGTTCCAAGGATGACAAGAGTAACAATTGTTTACTGAGCAACGAGAGATGCCGGCTCTCTTTTTCAATGATGGATGCATAATGCGCTCGTTCTTGCTCTGGTAATTCCCGATCCGCCACCAATTGGGCAAATCCTTGAATGGAGGTTAACGGTGACTGGATCTCATGGGACACGTTCGACACAAACTGTTGCCTCGCCTGATCCACCCGTTCCAATTCTCGACTCATCGTCATAAAATGCTGGGCCAGTTGCCCGATCTCGTCACGCCTTGCTGTATTTAATTTCAGGTTATAATTGCCCTGGGCAATGCGTTTTGTCGCTTCGGACAGCCGTTCAATCGGATTCACCAGATAACGCGTGCTAAACAAGAAGATCAGGACACTGATACCAACCGTCAATGCCCCAATGAGCGCAAAGAAAATCCGCAGTTCTCCAAATTGCAAAATAACATCGGGACGCATGAACATGGCATGGCGAGTATCCCCCACCTGCAGCGGAACCCCCACCGTATTGCTTAATTGATTATCGAAAAATCCGGTAATAAATGGTTGACTCGGAAACTCGGCCACGCCATGATACACATCTCCGCCCAGCACTAGGCGAACAGCCTGCCTGTCCAACTCTTTTTCGCGGAATTCACGGCCGTAAAATTGATCATCGCCTTGACCATCGGTGACATAAATCTCGTATCCTAAAGCCGCTGCATTGTGAAGATATTGCTGTACCGTACCCGGATCAGGCCGCTCTTCGGCAAACTTTTTCATGTCCATGGCGATACCGACCAGCTTCTCATCGTTAAAGTCTTTAAGCTTCGCATGGTAGTAGATATTTGAGAAAAAGAATCCGAGCACACTGCTGACGATAATCACCGCCACCGTAATGAGAAATATCCGAACGTATAACGATCTCAATGCGCTTTCACCTCGATCTTGTATCCAATGCCTCGCACCGTCTGAATTACAAAATCATCTGTATAGTCCGCAAAGCGGTCACGCAATCTCTTGATATGTACGTCGACCGTTCGGTCATCCCCTTCATAATCCGCCCCCCAGACAAGCCGAATGAGTTCATCCCGCGAGAACAGACGCCCCGGAAACTGCGCAAGTTGTGAGAGGAGTTCAAACTCCTTCATTGGTAAAAAAAGAATCGATTGTCCATCGCTCACTTCCACATTGTTACGGTCAATCACGATCCGGTTCATGCGAATCATATCGCTGGAAGTCCGGTGATATCGTCGAAACAACGCTTTGACCCGGTACACCAGTTCCTCAGGTTCGAATGGTTTGGTCACATACTCATCCGTGCCACGCAAATATCCTTCTTTCTTGTCTGCCAGCTGATCCCTTGCGGTCAGCAATATAATAGGAATGTCGTAATGCTGACGTATGTAATCACACAGTTCAAGTCCGTCCATGCCCGGCATCATAACATCCAGGATCGCGAGATCGATGGGGGTCCCCTGTATCATTTTGACCGCCTCCACACCATCCTGTGCTTCATGTACTCGGTATCCCTCCTTCGTCATGACATGGCGCAACAGCGCACGAATATTAGCATCATCGTCTGCCAGCAGCAGATGTTTCATCTCCTTGTCCGCCCTTCTATAGTGATCCTGCCCCGATGGTAGCACAAAAACAAAGCCATTAGCCAGTGCAGTTGCCAGTATAGCTGTTTGTGTCGATCTATGTTTATATTTTCGCAAATCTGGTTGACACTACTATGAGGTCGAATTATAATAAGTTTACAACATATGAGTAATTGCTCATATGTTCATATTAAGGAGATAAAGCGGATTACTGACTTGTTCAGCAACATAACCACATGCAACACGTAACGCGATATGATCTTGCAACATACATAACAGAGGATCGTTCCAAAGGAGAGGATTACAATGTCAGGACAACAAAATGGGCACAATCATACCCACGACCATGGACACAATCACGCGCACGGCACCAATAACAAAAAAGTACTGCTCTTTTCCTTCATTATCATTACCTTCTACATGATCGTAGAAGCCTTCGGGGG
Organism: Paenibacillus sp. 4624; assembly: GCF_050435065.1. Classification (NCBI taxonomy): domain Bacteria; kingdom Bacillati; phylum Bacillota; class Bacilli; order Caryophanales; family Paenibacillaceae; genus Paenibacillus; species Paenibacillus sp. 4624. The sequence goes on along the minus strand of NZ_JBNDJR010000008.1, from coordinate 74,863 downwards.
ATTCATTACGAACAGTCTGGCACTTATCTCCGACGCGGGTCACATGCTCTCGGACTCCATTGCCCTTGGGATTGCCTTACTGGCATTCACTTTCGGGGAAAAAGCGGTCAATACGGGTAAAACCTACGGGTACAGACGTTTCGAGATTTTAGCGGCCACACTAAACGGTGTCACGTTAATTGCTATTGCGCTTTACATTTTTTACGAGGCCATTGGCCGCTTTATCAACCCGCCTGAAGTGGCAACGATGGGCATGCTGATCATCAGTACAATCGGATTACTCGTGAACATTCTGGTCGCCTGGATTATGATGCGCGGCAGTGATACGGAGGGCAACCTGAACATGCGCGGTGCTTATCTTCACGTAATCAGTGACATGCTTGGTTCAATCGGTGCAATTGCCGCCGCTCTGCTAATGATGTTCTTCGGCTGGGGCTGGGCTGATCCGTTAGCAAGTGTCATCGTGGCCGTACTGGTACTGCGCAGTGGATTTTATGTTACCAAATCTTCTTTGCACATTTTGATGGAAGGCACACCCGCCAACGTCGATGTGAACGATCTGGTGCAGACGATCCAGCAAGTCGATGGCGTCAAAGGTGTTCACGATGTGCACGTCTGGTCAATCACCAGCAACCTGAATGCACTGACCGCACATATCGTGGTAGATGGAACAATGGATGTGTATGCGTCCGAGGTGCTTGTACAGAAGATCGAACATCTGCTGGAACACAAAGAGATCAAACATGTCACCTTGCAGGTTGAGTCGGAAAAACATCTTCACGACACCTCGGTGCTCTGCACCGTAAAAGGTGACGCACCCGATGCTCATGCGCATCACCATCATTAATGTGTTGCAGGTGCGGACACTCCGTTTATAGGGATAAGACAAAACAGGACGATTCCCGTTAAGGGACGCCCTGTTTTTTTGCTGTTGCAACGTTAGCATCAGCGATACGTTGGAGCAGCATTGGCACAGTATCAGCATAGCGTTGGTATTAGTGATCACTTTGGCACTAGCACTGGAACTATCATTAGCATCGGCATTGGCACTAAAGCCTGCTCTGTGCCGTTCGGTTTATGCTGCTGTTTATACTGCAATGAATTCGAGAAACTCCAACCGATTCCCAAAAGGATCATTCAGATAAAAGCGCCGTACTCCCTCATCTGCTCTTGCTTCATCATCTAAGACTTGGATACGATTCAAATGCAAGTGTTCACGCAACTGCTCCAGGTTCTGTACATGAAAGGCGGGATGAGCTTTGGAAGCAGGTACAAAATCATGCTGCACACCGATATGAACCTGATGATCACCGCATTGAAACCACACACCGCCGCGTTTCTGTAGCAATGCAGGCTTTGGAATCTCTGTCCAGCCCAGGATTTGATTGAAGAAATGTCTAGCTTCCTTCTCGCAACCTTCAGGAGCAGCCAGCTGTACATGATCAATGCCATTGAATTGAAAGTTCATGTTATTCATCCCCCCTACTAAGTTTCATTTAATGAAACTAGGTTTCGTTTTATAATTCCATTTTATAGATATAATATCATTAAGTCTAGTCTGTTTTGCCGTAGATCACATTGCTATGTATCCAGTTAACTATAACCGCCTAAATATCAATCTCATCCCAATATAAAATCACATAGCCTAGTTGACACAGCAAGATAAGGAGATAAGAGATGTTAATGATCATACTTCTCTTTAGATTTCTAATCTGTTTCATATATTCTTCTGGATCAATTGCTTCACGTCCCCATGACCGTCAAAGCAACAAGCCCAAATCCCATGTAGCTTAGATAAGGTGTAAACCAAGTTTCACGCATTTCCTTTCCTCCTTGGTTTCCAACGTAATTCACCTGTAGTGCATCAGCTTTTGCGCTTCCATCGTCAGACCGAATGAAACGAGCCGATCTTTCATCGCTCGGTATACATCAGGATCATCGAACCCTTGGGCCTGACTGTCCCGGATTAAACTAAACAGACCCACCTGATCTGCTCTCGATATATAGGACTTTAACTGCTGCTCCTGATCGTATGGAATTTCTTTCTCATGCCACGGATGAGGCTCCGCTCTCTTATGATCACTCACTAAATCTTTCCCCAGCACAACTCCAAGGCCATCTAGTGTATCGATAATCACTTCACCGCGTCTGATCTGCCGTGATTCCTGAATATAAGAGTATCCGTCCGGGATGGGATGAAGATCAAATCGCTGCATAGCCAAGTCCCGAACCTTGTTTTTTTCAAGATCCCAGCGTTTCCTATCGAAGTATTCACTGTGACCTTCACTTGCTCTATCTTCTTGCTCTCTAATGTAGTTCAAGTATTCTTGTTTTGATGCAAACTCATTCAGAAGCAGTCCCTCATGACCTGAGAAAACCAGCGCAAAAAATTCCCGTATATTGCTGGCCACAATCTTCACATAATTACCAGAATCCATGGGGTCTACACGAATTACAGGCGCTAAACTTAGATCAGAAGCATATCCAAAGTCCGTCAAAAATGAATAATGAATGCCATCCATGCCTGTATTGGCAAATACGATCGCATCAGCGGGAGAACACAAATAACCCCCGTGATCATTAGGATCGAATTGGAGAAAATAACCCGTGGGTGTCTCCAGATAAGATACTTCATGCTTGATCTCCTGCTCCCAATCCATGATATCTTGCAACAATTCAGGAATCTTATAAGTGCTCGTCATTACACTTCCTCCTCCGTAATACATCATTGACTGTTTGGATTGTTGAATGGAACGATGTTCCTAGTTTCCTTACTCAACTAAAACGCTAACGATCAGCAGAAGCCTTATTTGGCCTGTCTCGCTGCTTTTTATTTTCTAACGATCCACAGAGACGCTATTTAGCTGATTTTGCTCTAATCCAGTGTATTTTTCAGGTTTTTGGATGAAATAAGCTTCCTGGGGATCGTTAGAATTCGGACACCCTTATTTCAGGGCAAATAAGCTTCGTGGGGATCGTTAGAATTGGAGTACTGCTTAAGTCCGGCGACAAACGGTATACGTGCATATAGATTCTTTTGTTGAATACTGAAAAATGACAAGAGCCCCGACTTTAAGCCAGAGCTCTCTTATTATATTCATCGAAACATTTCCACGACCCCATTTATTCCGCCAGCACTCTAGCCGCAACAATCCGATCAGTAACCAGTGCTTTCAGGAAAAACAACTCATCCACCATAGAAGCACGTCCCTGTTCTTGTACAACTGAAATCTTGATACAGATGTTTCATGATATCATAATTTCATCTTAACTTCGTTACTAGTGTTTCTCACACAGTCGTTTCCACAAATCCCACGCTTCGAGATACTCAGGCAAGTCCTGCGGATGATGTTTGTTGCTTAGCCCAATCCGGCAGTATAGATGAACCATTGCTTCTTCCATCAATCTGGACTTATCCATATCCACCTGTTCAAGATGCTCGAATATCTCCCATAACAATGCCGGGTCGAGGTCATCGGGTGAGGAACAAAAAGCATAGAGAAAGTCATAGAGAACCGGACCCACCATCGGAGACGGATCGATCACCCCGATCAGTTCTTTTTCCTTGAACACAACATTATGAACACCCGCATCCCCATGCAAAAGAAACCTCGCAGCCTCATCCTTCTGAAACAGACGATTCACGGTAGATTGAACCAAATGGTAATCTTCCAATCCAAGCACGTCACCCAGATTTTCTCTCGCCTCATCGATACTAATCTGATTGAATTCCTTCCATGTCTCACGTGCATACTCCGTTCTTCCCCAGAACTCAGCATCTGCTATATGCACATATGTATTAAACAACTCTTTTACCATGAAGGTTAACCAAACTCTCTTAGATCCCCGATTGTAGTGAGTCTCGCCTTCCAAATAGCTGTATGCAAAATAGGTATTGTCCGAATCGATAAAAAGAACCTTTGGCAGCAGTCTCACATCACTGTAAGCCTCCAAAAACTCACATGTAATCTGAATCTGCTCCGGATCATCCCATTTTAAAATATATTGCTGGCCCGAACTCGCACGAAGCCTGAACACCCGTCCTGCTGTCGTTCCCGACAACTGCTTTACTTCCATGATCTGTTCGTTAATGCTATATTTTTGAAAGAGCTCGTTGATCTCCTCAATGCTTGGTTTGATGTTCATCATATCTTTCTCCTGTATTTCATCTGATTTTTGCAAGCAACTTCTCTTTCTTTTGGTCGAATTCATACTCCGAAATAATATTTTTTTCCTTTAACTCCCCTAAATGTAATGTAGTTCTCTTTTAATTTTCGAACGGACTACCTGCGCTCGTCACTTCCTGTATAATCACGATTGGATCAGAGATCAAACCAAGCTCCTCATCCTTCGGATATGTCACAGCAATGGTAGGCTCAGGCCCCGCAAATGCCATCATGGACTCCATATCCTCCCACATGGTACACAGGAAAAAATGTGCGTATGCTCCCTGATCGACAACTTTAAGATATGCTCCTCGGTTCCCCTTAACGGCAAGTGTATCTTTCACACCTGTTTCGTACTCATATTCCAGAAAAGCTTCCTTATTCTCCAGTGGTACCGCTCCATGCCATGTTCTTGCAATCATCCCATCACTCCTTATACACTGAACTTCTACTCATCCGTATTGCCAATAATCCAATGTACTGCCTCCAAAATATCTGCGGCAATATAATCCGGTTCTGTCTCTGCCCACTTATCTCTGAATTTCGTTAACGAGGATTCGCCCCACCCTGTTCTTACGATAATTTTGGTCGCTCCTACAGCATGAGCAGCCAGCATATCCGTCTCGCCTACATCGCCAACAACGATGCACCTCGTTAGATCCAAACCATGCTGCGCTGCGGCCTCATGCAACATCCCTGGTTTGGGTTTTCGACAGCCGCATTCTTCCTCATGAGAGCAAATATAGGCCTGATCGAAACCATACTCCTGAAATTGCGCCTCAAATTCCTGAACCGTAGCTTGTCCGCGCGCAATTCTGTGTTGATTCGTGAATGCGAATACCTTCATTCCGTTTTGCTTTAAGAGCATAATCGCTTCCTGTGCAGTTGGATATAACTCAAAATCTCTCGGATGAATAAAATGCCCCGTACCTCCGATCGTGCCATCTCTATCGATAAAAACAGCCTGAACGTTTTGATTTGAAGTCATGAGTTTTGTCCACTCCCGATCAGAATTATTTTGGTTAAGCCCGATGTTCTTTTACATACAGGATTTTGCCGCTTCTACACTTTTTCATCAATGATATGTTTGCTGTCCTGCTGTTTCGTGTGTTGTAGCCTTCTGACTTCTGTTCTCAGGTCGTGTACTTCCTTCATCAGCAGATCAAGTTTTCTTGATGTTTTGGACGAATCCACAGCATAACGTACAACCGCTGCAACGATAAGCACGATAATGATACATATAAAAACGGCGATTAACGCTGTAAACAACTCCATAGCAATGTACATCTCCTTGCTGTCTATAAACTTATGTGCCTGACAAAAGCATGATCTACTCGCTCCAAGTTATTGCTATACCTTCGTGTGAACAGGGATGCTCTCTTGTTTACATGCTAGAGTTACAAATAATACAGCCGAGGCAAGAAAGGTAAACGCCATGCTGATTACATTTTGGATGGCCTACAGGAACAGTTGGTTCGTATTCATCCTCATCATCTGAAGAAATCCAATCCAGATATGACTGTTCATCGATATCCTCTGCTTTGAACGCCTGAATCATCGTTAGGAAATGTTGAAGTGTGTTATGGCACCACTCCTCACCGGGTTCATAATCCAAGATATGCCACCCGCTTTTGTTCACCGCCCCATGAATCACATTCACCATAAACTGTTTCATCAGGGCTGCATCCTTCTCTAGCCATGGCATCTCGTTTAGTTCAAATCCTACCGTTCCCCGTCCTACTATATTCTGATCCCTCTGTGCTAGCCAAATCACAAACTCTTTTTCCCGGTTTGTCTCGGCAAGATGAGAACCACTAAGAACCAGTATTTCAATAAAAACCGAGGCAGCAGTATTGGTCATTCGCAGAGGTTCGATGGGATGTTCTGCTGATGACGGCAAAGATATCTCATTCATAACCTCTTCCCCCTCACTCGATCTCGGCGATGATATCAGAACAACGTACAATCAATTCAGGCATAGGTTCTCCATCCAAAAGAACATGTAACTCGTACCCCTGATCGATCCGATACAGCTCTTGGTACAACCAGTGACTACCCACAATCTCACCTTCTTGCTTAAGAATTTCAGGCGCAATCAACGTGAGTTTATTCATTTCAGTGAAGCCGCCACGGTTATCCAAACGAATAACAAGATCGTCCGCGGCCAACAGCTCCGTCACCTCACAATCATGAAACTGCACCCGCCTTTTAATTTCATCCGCAATATTCTGGTTCAACATCGCTTCCCTATAAGCTTGTCCAATAAGTTCCATCTCTTGGGTACTCTCTGCACTCTTTTTCTTAAGCTGCCGCAAGACTTGTCTCGTGCAATACCCCAGTGCAAACACACGGATGTCTGCAATCTGGTTCACGATGTCAGGTGGTAATTTCTCCGCATGATATTGGGAGTTCCACTCCATCGCTTCTTTATACTTTTCTTTACATCGCTTCACATCAAAAGCAGGACGGACATCATATTCGGCAATCAGCTTCTCGATATGCGCTCGCTCTTCCGGCGGCATGTGGTACACGATCTGATCGTCCTCTGTGACTTCTTCCCCGCTAAAAGCCTTGTCTGCACGGGTCAGCACCTGACCATCGTGCTCCAGCATGAATCGAGGATCGGTATCATAAATCTCACGCTCCTGCTTAACATGTTCGTTTTCCTTCCGTTTGTACAGCCTCTGGAAAAGGCCCTCGTCTAACGATGCCGCTTCTTTATGTACTCGCAGACCAAAATGAAGCCCTGTCTGCTGGCATGTCTCGTACCACTCTTTTGTTAAATATTTCATAGCTACTCCTCCAGATTCTCCAATCTCGACGTGCTCTTATATTACAGACGTACTCGTTTACGCCAAGGTTTGAAAAAACTTGTGTTTTATCTCTTTGTTGTTGCGCGCAGCCCATTCACGGACAGCTTCTACGCCTGCGGTTTCTTGATCCCTCTTGAAATAAAAGCATAAATCCATCGGCACAATTCGTTTGCCATAGCGTTTAAACCCGATTCGTCTGTAATTCATATAGATACACTCAATCTGAGAGGCGTCGTATTTCTGTAGTTTGGTAGAGATCACATGATCGCTTTCCAGCGTAATACTCGGTTTGGTGAAGAATATACGCCGGATTAAAAAAATGATAAAACCGAGGATAAACACGAAAATAAAGATGGCGATGTATTTCATAACTCCATTTTCACCGTAAAAAGCATTTCTAAAAAACAACATCTCAATGATCAACATACATACGAGGTTCAATACAGCTCTTGGATAAATCGTCTTGAATGTGATCGTTATCCCTCCTAATCTATCTATCTTCAGTAACTCGCATCCACCTAGAAGGAACTTTTCTGGCAAAATGCTTTTCTACAAAATCCAGAATATCATCTATTCCGGGCAATGCTGCGTTTTGTTTGGCTTCGTCAAACGTCATCCATCGGTAATCGCTATGCTCATGATTCAACTGGACAGACTGATCCTCGTGCACATAACCTACAAATACGGGGGCCATATAGATATAATCCTCTGCCTGTGAATAGAACTGTTCAAACTGATTAGACGTATATAAACACACATCTATGATGCCTGTTTCTTCACGAACCTCTCGAAGAGCGGCTTCCCATGCCTTTTCCCCTTGTTCAATCCCGCCTCCGATATAACACCATTCCTCATGTAACATACGACCAGCCCGCTTCAACATCAGGACATGGTATTCATCTAAATATTTTTTCAGAAGTACCACAGCAGCCCCTTCACAGCGGATCGGCACGGTCTGTTTGAGTGGATTGGTTAGATCAGTTGAGTTTGCCGGAGTATCCTTAGTGGAATGATTAACTAGTGTATCCTTGATGGCTTGCGAGTTTTGGTCAGAATGGCTTAATTGATCGGCTTGATTCGTTCGGGTTATACCTCCAGCGTGTCGCGTATGTCCCACCTGCTGCTCCCTCCTGTCCTTCAGGTCTCTATGGATTTAAATTTTTCCAGCACCTTTGACTTATCGCCGTAAACCTTATCCAGATGATCTTCCCCCCAATAACACAGAAGATCCAAAGCAGGCTTAAGTCCATATCCATACGCCGTCAACTCATACTCCACACGGGGAGGAACTTCAGAGTACACATGGCGCTGCACGATCTCATCCTTTTCCAGCCCTCTCAGCTGTGTTGTCAGCATTTTCTGCGTAATGTCGGGGATCAGACGCCGCAGTTCAGAACTGCGTTTGCGACCCGTAAACAAGTGATAAATAATGAGCGGCTTCCACTTGCCACCCATCACTTCCAGCGCGGCTTCCACGCCAACTCTATATTTTTTGAGTACTTCACCATTCGTCTTGCCTTGTTCCATCTCGATCTCCCCTCCGTTATCTCTCTGAGCCTCATATCACGGTCTTTATATCATGATTCTTATACCACGACATTTCCATTAAGGTGCATTTAAGTTTTTCCTTCAAATTTCATGTTCCTAGGGTACTTTCATCTCCCTATAGAACATCAAAGTGCGTACTTCCAGAAGTTTTCAACTCTGTTTATAATAGCATCAGCAGAGGAGCTATGGCTACCAAACCAAGCTCCAGAAAGGTTGTGATTGATAATGAACGTCTTAGTGGTGGTATCTCATTCGCGCAAAGATTCTCTGACCTTTCAGGTCACCGATCGTTTCGTTCAAGGTCTGACAAAAGCAGGCCATCAAGCTGAAATCGTGGATTTGCACGAGATTGGTTTTGATCCGATCCTGCGAGCAGGAGATGAACCAGATTATACACAAGATAATCAGCGATTCTCCCCTCAGATTGAAACGGAAATTACACGGCTCAAGAAACACGATGCAATTGCTTTTGTTTTCCCTCTGTGGTGGTGGCATCTGCCAGCGATGCTGAAAGGCTACATCGACCGTGTCATGAACAACAGTTTTGCCTATGGTTCGAACAAACTGCATCATCAGCAAATTTTGTGGATCGCCCTGGCTGGTGTATCCGAAGAACAGATGAACAAAAGGAGCTACGGTGATTCGATCCAAAACCTGCTTAATGTCGGTATTGCCGATTACTGTGGCGTGACTAATTCAAAGGTTGAGTTTCTGTACAATACAGTAGAAGCACCGCCGGAGCACTATGAGGAACTGCTGAATCAGGCGTATGAGTTGGGCGTTAACTATGCCAGCACGTCTGCCGAGCAAGTAACAACATAAATGCTTAGGTGCTTCCGTGCTATTCACGATTGAAAAAATAAACACCTCACCTGCCGCTCCGCCTTTGGAAAAATAAATCACCCGTTTCCGCATTCCATGAGCGGTTATGGTAAGTAAAACTCCGTCATTACACATCAAAAAGGCCGCTCAACCGAGCGACCTTTCCTGTGTTTTATGCTATTTTACAACCTGTGTTTTGTCCTGCTTTACGATACTGCTTTGGTTTCGCTATATCGCACCCGACTCTCCAGCGTTATTTGGTAGCCACAAGCAAGAATTTCTCCAGCATGCTAATATCCGTAATGCTCTCGTTGCAAGCTTTGTCATCCATACACACATACTGAGCAACGGATGCAAAATTGTCCGCCGATTGTGCCTTGGTCTTCACGTTGTAAAATCCAAGCTCCTGATGGCGATGACAAAACATGCAGTATCCCTTCTTGTTCGTGGGTGTAATGCGTCCCTCAATCCCGAGGAACTTCCCCTCGTGCGGGTACACAACGAACAATCGGCTTGTCGCAATATCGATCCATCTCAGGTACGTGGTGTGTGCGTAATCAATGGATTCCAGATCAGGCAGCTTGAGCTTCTTTGCCTTTGGAAACAGCTTCTGAATCTGCTTGGCTGTGACCTCTGGGTATGGAATCAGATATGCCTCAAGCTGATTCAAATATTGCTGCACGTCATGTGGCGTATTATACGTGGATAGCTGCTCCAGGAGCTGCTTTTGTTCCAGCGTCAGATTCTCGAAGATGCCAACGGCATTCGTACTGACGGTGTAGCGGACCGTATCCAATACTTTGGGGTCCACGACCGAGCGCAGCGTTTTTAATAGAAATTCGGCTTGTTTATAAATGTAGTTATATTGATGATTATGAATAAATGGTGTTTGCATGGCCTTCAGCCCCTTATTTAGTGTAGTTAAGCAAATAAGGTGCAAAGCCTGCGGGTTGAACCATCATGTTGATATACGCTCAGGGGGCGATCAATCTCACTCTTGTCGCGCCCTACACAAAGTCCGCCCCTATTCAGGCTTTGCGTAAGGCTTTCTAGCGAACGAGCAATCCGGCACAGTCCATATTGCCACGTCATAACCCCCAATACAGTCGATATACGGGAATTATAGCAGGACAGGCGGCTGACTACAATAAGAGTCATCGTTTACTCACAAATGCACAAATGATTATGATTTATCCAAGAATGAGTTACTCTCGAATTCATTTTAACAAAAAAGGATTTGTGCATAAAATGACGAAAAAGATAGAGGGAATTAGGACGTCTAATCAAGTCAAAACGAAAGAAAGAAGGAGAATTGTATGCAAGTTGCCATTGTAGCTTTAAACGTAATCATCTTGTTAGGAATTGTCGCTCTTTACCTGAGAAAACAGCACGGAAACGAGCAAAATGAACTTAGAGTGGAGTTAGATAAAACAAAAGAAGATATACGAAGGTTGTTGATGGAACAGGCAACGCAGAATCGTCAGGAAGCAAATGCGACAGCTAAAATGAATCGTGAAGAACTTTCCAGTTCAATACTAAGCATGAATCAAGCTCTAATTAACAGTATTGGTGAGGTTGCATCCCAGCAAAAGAACCTACTGGATAGTTTTTCTAAAAATCTGTCAGACATGACCGCAATGAACGAATCAAAGCTGGAACGTATTCGTGGAACCGTTGAAGAGAAATTAATACACTTACAGCAGGATAATAACCATAAACTTGAACAAATGAGAGCAACGGTCGATGAAAAACTACATGCGACTTTGGAACAAAGACTGGGCGACTCTTTTAAACTGGTTAGTGAACGATTAGAACTTGTACATAAAGGCCTTGGAGAGATGCAGACTCTCGCTAATGGTGTGGGAGACTTAAAGAAAGTTTTGACCAATGTCAAAACAAGAGGTACACTAGGCGAGCTACAATTAGAAAATTTATTAGATCAGACCCTAACGGTAGAGCAGTACGATAAAAATGTAATTACTAAAAAAGGAAGCAACGATCGTGTAGAGTTTGCAGTTAAGATTCCTGACAAGAATAATAAAAATCAATTTATACACCTACCTATTGATTCCAAGTTCCCTGTTGAAGATTATCATCGACTTCTGGATGCTTATGAGGAAGGTAACAGCCAAGCCATCAGCGAAAACACCAAATTTCTGGATACCAAAATTAAAAATGAAGCTAAAACTATTAGAGATAAATACATCGATCCACCGAACACAACGGATTTTGCCATTATGTTTCTGCCTATTGAGGGACTCTTTGCCGAAGTTCTGCGCAAGCCTGGACTATGGGATAGCATTCAGAGAGAATACCGAGTCGTTATCGCAGGTCCTACTACGTTGACTGCTGTTTTGAACAGTCTGCAGTTGGGCTTTCAAACGCTTGCAATCCAAAAAAGTTCTAGTGAAGTCTGGCAGGTACTTAGTGGGGTTAAGACAGAGTTCGGAAAGTTTGGAGATATTCTGGATAAAACGCAGAAAAAATTACAAGAGGCTAGTAACCATATTGATCAAGCTTCAGTTCGAACCCGCGCTATTGAGCGCAAGTTAAGGAACGTTCAAGAACTTCCTAGTGCGGGGTCATCTCAAAACCTTTTAGAAGCTATCATAGAATAAACAACGTGAATATGAAAATCGGCGATGTCTCTCAGAACATATGGGATAACATCGCCTCTTTTTTAATTAAACCTATCATGCATGATACCAATACATCGAATGTTCGCCTATCTTTTCAAAACCTAATCTCTGAGCCAGTTTGTTCGATGCACCATTATCGGTGTGACAGCTCCAGTTGGGAATGAGGTTCTGTGATAGACAGTCTTGGATAAAAAGCACCCCCAACTTACTCGCTAGCCCTTGTCGCTGGAACTCTTCAACCGTAATAATGTCGATCTCTGCATAACCTCCGCCCACATATGGTGAAGTACAGACACTAATCAATTCTTCATGTTTCATAATAAAATGCCCGATTCCATGGGCACAGAACTTCTCGGCTGATGGCCATACGAGCTTATAGTATGGGTAAAAATGTTCTCTGTATTTTGTAGCGATATCGAGGTCTAACGGGTAATACTCAAAGAGCTTTTCCAGCTTTTTATCAAATTCCCCATACGACTTTATAAAACGGTCTTGATTAAAACGATAATATGAACGCGAGATTTTCTGGGAATGCTGAATACGATAGTCATTTATCTTGTTCTCCCAAGCCTGGGTATAGACACCCAATGCAAAAAAATCAGGATGATTCGACTCATCATTCATATACTGAATGACATCTTGAGCAAAAGCATCGTTCGTTTCATCCCCAGCCACACTGTAGAAACCACCACTACTTGTAATAAATGCCGAGGTGATTCGGTTTCCTTCATTTACATATACGCTTCCCTGCTGTATACCGTCGATCACCGAAAGGGCAAATACGGCTTTATTTCGAATCGTCTCCAGCAAAGGCAATATAGTTGAATTCTCGTCAGGTGCAAGTTCTCTCATATCAGTCTCTCTCCATCCACTACAGCGTTAACACTGCCTGCACCTCACCGCAGGACAACTCTTCACCGGTAAGTTGAAAACCAAGCGAGTCATAGATTCTCTTAGCAGGCACATTTTCTGGTTTATACGTTAGCTCTACCACTTTGGCTTCCCCACGCGGGGCTGAACGTGCATACGCAATCGCTTGCTCTACCATTTCTCTACCGTATCCCTGCCCTTGGTAACGATGGTCAATCATCATTTTGAAAATGCCATAGCTGCTATATTCGAAATTTCCATCCCCATCGTCATAATACATTGAAATAAAACCAACCATTCGTTCTTGCTTGTATACTGCAAAGGTAATAATGATCTGCCCTTCATCCGAGGCGATGTACGCTTCTGCAAGTGCATGCTGATTCGAAGAGATGAATTGTTGCTGATCCGGAGAAACCTTGAGTTCAATACATTCAATAAAATTATCCCAAGTGATTTTTCTGAATTCCATTTCTTTTCTCCCTGCTCGTAGAGTGAATTGTAGATGCTACCCCATACATGCGCTTATATATGCTCAACTCAGTACTTCTCTCTAAATCGCTCGATCCACCAGTCCTTCTTCATTAAATAATCCGTTCTGATCGGCATAATAACGTATTCATCCGTAACCTCAATAGGCTTAGTTGGACCGTTATAGATTAAATCCACATTTAAATGAAACGGTTGAATTCGCCTGCCCGCTTCCATCTCAAACTCCCGCACATATCGTATAACATCCGGTTTACCTTCCCAGTAATGCATGGCAGCTTGTCCGCCTGCGGGCATGTTCCACCACTGGATGAAGCATGGCCATTGTGCGATCAAAGCATCCCTCAGTCCCTGATGTTCGATGGTTTCAAAATGGGGCGGACTAAGCACAAAAGGAGATACATAGTTATGGTTAAGGTGTGCAAACTTCACTTGGGCCTGTGATCGAAAATTGGATACAGCTGTTTGCCGGATCTTTGCTTCCGCTTTTTGTTGAATGCTGCCCTTCCAGAAATCTTGCCATTGTGTCTCAAACTCCTGATATAACTCATCTGCTAAAATAACCTGTCTGTCAGGCCATGTACCGTGCTCATGGAAATACGTATTGCAAATGCCATACGCTCTGGCGACATAGACCAGAAAGTTCAACTTAACATCGCTTGATATACATACAGACCAGGAATTCGAATCCGTCATCATAATGAGCTTTCCTCCTCTCATATTCATTTTTATTTTCCCATCGTACCATTTTATTCAAATTAAGGTAACTAGAGAGATTTAGTTAACAATGAGAGAATGTCCTTCCAGAGAACTGGAAGGAATGGTAAAATAAAAAACGGGTACAGTGCCGTTAGCATCGATTGGGTTTCAATAGTTGAAGTACATATAGTTCGCGCCAAAAAGGATGTGATCATTTGAAAAATAAAAAGATAATCATCAGCATTTTTACACTGTGTATTCTACTCGCATTCGGCTTTATGAGATGGGACAATCTTGAATCTGAACCCAGCGCAGATTTCAAGTATAAGTATGATCGATGGACAGGTCAGAAATGGGTTGAATTCTATCCACCACTAGCCTTCTCCCCCAATAGCATGGAGTTCCCACTCATTTACATCGATGAAATTCATTCGAACGATATTAATAACTATTTAGCGAAGCAAGCTCTTTCTGGAGAACTGGTGAACAAATGGATTGAGAGAACTCAATTTACGGATGGATACTTAGGTCTGTTATTGTTAAACATCCTAGTGATCATTTACATTTTCATAAGGGAATTTCTTTTGAATCGTAACAAACATCAAAGTTCTAGAAAATCGTACGCTTCTCTGTGATTACTCACAACTGGAGCTTAACGCTTATGTGTAAAAAACTACAAAAAAAAGAAGCCGCCTCCCTGGCCTTCCCCAGTTTGGCAGCTTTCTTTTCACAATGGTATACAGATTGAACTAAAAAGATTTACACCAGACAATCCATCGACACTCCGATCATACGTCCTACTCCTTCACAGCCCCTACCACAATTCCGCTTACAAAGTAACGTTGCAGGAACGGATACACGAGCAAGATCGGCAGTGCGCTGATAAAAATTTGCGACGCCCGGATGGTCCGCTGGGATAGGTTCGCAATCGCTTGCGGGTCCATCTTTGTCATGTCGCCCTGTACGATGATTGTCTGCATAAATGTCGCCAAGGGTAGCTTTTCCGAATCACGGATGTAGATAATCCCGTCAAAATATGCATTCCAGTGCCCCACCATCATGAACAAGGACACGGTAGCGATAACCGGCACGGACACGGGCAGATAAATTTTGATAAACGACTGGAAATGACCTGCGCCATCGATAAATGCGGCCTCCTCCAGATCTTTCGGAACCGTGCGGAAGAAATTCAGCAGCAGAATGATGTTGAACACCGCCACCAGCCCTGGCAGGATCAGTGCCCACAGCGTGTTCATCAGGCCCAGTTTCAGAATGAGGATATACCCCGGAATAAGCCCCCCACTGAACAGCATCGTGATGACAAAATACCACAGATAAATATTCCGAGCGCGGAACACACGCGTCTCCTTCGACAGAGCATACGCCGCAAGCGTATTGACGATGAGTGCAAGCCCGGTGCCCAGCACCGTCCGCTCCACCGAAACCCAGAGCGAGGACAAGAAGTTGGAGTTATCAAACGTCTTGGCGTACGCTTCGAACGTAAACCCGATCGGCCAGAATGTCACGAGCCCTGCATTTGCAGGGGCGGACGAGCTGAGGGATACCATCAGCAAGTGATACAGAGGCAGCAAGCAGAGCACCGAAAGGATGGTCAGAAACACATTGTTGAAGATGCTGAAAATGCGATAAGGTAACGTTTTATGATACATGGTTCATCATCATCCTTTCTCAGAAAATTCGGTATCCGGCAAAACGGTACGCCAGTCGGTACGAGATCACGATGAGGATCAGACTGATGACCGATTTGAACAGATTGACCGCAGTTGCAAAGCTGAACTGTCCGCTCAGCAGACCTTCGCGATACACAAACGTATCGATGATATCCGCTTGCTGATAGATCAATGGACTGTACAAGTTGAAGATTTGGTCAAAGTTTGCGTTCAGCACGTTGCCCAGCGCCAGCGTGGCAATAACGATCCCGATTGGAATGAGTGCCGGAATAGTGATATACATCGTCTGTTTCCAGCGCCCCGCCCCATCCACTTCAGCCGCTTCATACAGGGCCGGGTTGATGCCCGCCAGTGCTGCAAGGAAGATGATCGTGTTAAAACCAAACTCTTTCCATACATCACTGATAATGACGGTGAACCGGAACCAGTTGCCATCCCCGAGGAAGAAAATCGGTTTGATGCCAAACACGGACACCAGAAACTGATTTAATATGCCCGTCTGTGCCAGAATGTCGATCAGAATACCGGACAGCGTTACCCAGGACAAGAAGTGTGGCAGATACACTAATGTTTGGATCGTACGTTTCAATGCCATCTTCCGTACCTCATTGAGCAATAGCGCAAAGATAAACGGAATAATCAAGTTCATGATGATCTTCGAGCAGGCAAAGAATAATGTGTTCCACGTAATTTGCAGAAAATAATCATTGGTCCACATATACTCGAAATGCTTCAACCCCACCCACTCCGAACCACTGAAGCCCAACGCGGGCTTGTAATCCTGAAAGGCCATTAGAATACCCGACATCGGAATATATGAAAAAATAAAGACCATAATGGCCGCTGGCAGCACCATGAAGTGCAGCACCCACGGCTGTTTGTAGCGTTTTTTTCTCTTCTGTTCCAGCTTGTTTCCCGCATTCGTCTGCGGGAGCCGTTGACCCTCCATTTTAGCCTCCATATGAACCTTCTCCTGTTCCCAAAAAAAGTTTTTGTGTGTCTTGGGCTTCTCTGATATAAATAGTATCAAGCCATTCCGAGGTCTGACTATATAACATTGTTAGGGTCGATAGGGTTTTGTTAGTTTGATCTATAGTGGTGAACTAAAAGTATTATTTACACGAGCCACTCCGAGGACAGAATAACCTTGAGGGTAGCTGTTATCCCCAGATTTTTTTGATTCCCTTCTTCATAGGGAAAATCCGTTGATAAGCGTATGCTTCCGATGCAGCTTTCTTGCAGAAAGCTTGTAAGCGACCGCGTTGCTTTTCCGGTTTTTTCTGCCCTCTCTGTTAACGTGTGAGAAAAAAGCTTAGCAATATAGTCAGTATGTGAATATAGAGGAGACTTTTTATGTATACATGGGAGCGCTTTAACGTTTTTCAAAAAGGAATCCGATCCCGCTTCAGCCTTTTCGCCAAAATCAATCTGTTAATCATCATTCTGTTCATCCCGATTCTGATCATGTACACCTACTCGAACAACGTCACATATGACGTCGTAAGCAAAGAACTGCAGGTATCGAACACCAAGCAGCTCACGTTCCTGTCCAGTCAGATCGATTCGCGCATCAATCAGATGATGGATTTCAGCCTGATTCTCTCGCGTGATCCGAACGTGCGTGCCTTCAACGGTCTGAATCTGTGGCAGGATAAGTATGACCAGATGCAGACGAGGTATATCATTCAGGAGAAAATGACACTCCAGACCGGCGTAACCGATCTCTGGCCTACCCGCTATGCGGTGTACTCCCAGCAGAACAAAGAGGTTATAGCGAACTACACCCGCGATACAGGTTATGATGAGGCGTATTTGAAAAAAAACATGAGCGGACAATGGACCTACGGGGATCATTCCACTGACGCGAAAGACGCCATGCAATCCTTTTACTGGTTCTATACGGATTCATTAGCACAACCAGGTATGCTCACAGGCAGTAATCTGGTCATTGAAGCCAGCTTCAGCTACGAGAACATTCAGAATATGCTCGACACATACAAAGCAGGCGGCCAGGGCGATCCGATCTTGTACCACAAAGGCAACGCCCCGATCCTGAACCGCACCGCTGACAAGCAGTTATCAGGCGAACTAATCCGTTATCTGGACACTCACTCGCTCGAAGATACAACACAGGATGTGGTTGAACTGGGTGGCAAAAACTATCTCGTCAGCACCGTCAAATCCACATATTTGGACTGGCATCTGGTCGATGTCGTGCCCCTGTATCAGATTTTGCAGCCGATCTCGCTGAGTCAAAATCTGTTTTATGTCTGCATGATTTTGCTGCTTGTTGTGGGTATATCGGCGTCCATCCTTCTGTATCGCAATGTGCAGTACCCCATCCAGAAACTGATCAAAGGTTTGCGCCGCGTGCAGCAAGGTGATTACTCCGTGCGTTTGCACAGCAATAACCAGAATGAGTTTTCATTCTTGTTCCACCGTTTCAACGACATGTCTCACCAGATTCAGGATCTGATTGAAAATGTCTTTCAGGAAAAAATACGAGCTAGAGAAGCTACGCTGAAACAGCTCCAGGCACAGATTAACCCGCATTTTCTATATAACTGTCTAGGTTACATTATCAACATGGCACAGATGAAGGACGAGCAAGCCGTCGTATCCATGGCGCATAACCTGAGTGCATACTATCGCTACACCACCCGGATGGAACGGGAAACCTCTTCGCTGCAGGAAGAAATACAGCTGCTGATCAACTATCTGGATATCCAGAAGCTTCGCAACGGCCGCATCGAATATCACATTGATATTCCGGAGCATATGCTTGCCCAGTCGGTACCAAGACTAATGCTGCAGCCGATGGTTGAAAACTCGGTGATCCATGGGATTGGAAAGTCTTATACATCGGGGGAGATTCGAATTACCGGGGAAAGTGCGAATGGCTTTGGCAAAATCTATATCGATGACGACGGCCCCGGCCTTACGCCGGAGCAGTATGAAGCGTTGAATCAGGAGATGCTGGAGCCACTGCAAGATGAGGTCGGCTGCGGCCTATGGAATACGTATCAACGTATGATCCATACTTTTGGCAGTCATTCCTATCTCCTGTTCGGCCCATCTCCACTCGGCGGCTTCCGCACCGAAATTGTCTGGGAAATCCCGAGCGAAGAAGTTAGCAAGGAACGTGGGAACGACTCAGGCGGATAGATAAAGATAGATTAACCTAGCGTAAATACTTCAGGAGTGGATCAAAAAAACGCCTTCCAACCGCTCATTATGGCGATGGTAAAGGCGTTTTTGCTATCTTTTTGCTTTCGTTTTCTATCTGCGACTACTTCTAAACCTTTTTGCTCATCTATTCATCTGCTTATCCAACCAAGTCACAATATCAGCGGTGACCTCGTCCCGGTTGGTTTCGTTCAGCATCTCATGCCGCCCACCCGGATACAGCTTGTAGGTCACGTTGTCGATGCCCTGCTGTTTATAGGCGTTGTACAGTCGGAGAATGCCTTTGCCAAAGCTTCCTACCGGGTCCTTGTCTCCAGCGAAGATATGAATTGGCAGGTCTTTGCGCACCAAGTTCAGATTGTTTTTGATCCCAAGCTTCTTGAGTCCGCTGAAAAAGTCTGCGAAAAATCCTGTCGTAAACACCGTTCCGCAGAACGGATCACGTATATATTTATCCACCTCTTCCGCATCACGGCTAAGCCAGTCAAACTCGGTGCGGACGGGCTTGAACGCATCGTTGTAACTGCCGAAGGACAGCTTGTTCATCCGGTGGCTCGGTACACGTCTGCCACGGCGCCGAATCTCTTCTTTGGTTAACAGCGCAGCCGCATGAAGAATAAAGCGCACATGCAGCGTAGAACCCGACAAGATAACCCCCTCCAGCTCTTCGCCATAGAGCATTAGATAACGCTGCGTTACGAAAGAACCCATGCTATGACCCATCAGAAATAGAGGGAGTTCAGGATACTTCTTCTTAATGATGCCAGTCAGTTTATACAGATCATGCACCATCCACTCGAATCCGTCGCTGTCTGCCAAATACCCTACGTTCTCCAGAACCTCTGCCGTCTTGCCATGCCCCCGCTGGTCGTGAATGTAGACGATATATCCATTTTGGTTAAGTGCAGTTGCGAATCGCTCATACCGGGCAGCCGTCTCCGCCATCCCGTGACAGATCTGTACAACGCCTTTGACCTGAGTATCACTCGCAGGTAGCCAGTTATACACATGGATACGAGTTCCTTCGTCCGATTCAAAATTAAAATGATTTGTTGTACTCACAAAATCCCCCCGTAATGATACGTTTTCTCTTCTTTTTCTTCTTTTTCTTCTTTGTCTTCCTTCTCTTCTTCTTCATCGTCATCTTTTTCTTTATGTATTTCTGTATTTCCTCATTTGCTGCGCGGTCTCCAAATGCTCGGTGACCAGCTGTACATATTCATCCTACTTCTCTAAGGAGGAGTTTAGCAATTGCAGTTTCACCCTATATATCGGATTACTATTCTTAAATATTGATTATTCATTCCTTTTTTTCAAAGGCATATGTGCACGGAACTGTTTCCATAGAGAAGCGGATGGTGGTGTGATATACTGCTTGCAACACATGTCAGCTTAGAAGCGTGTAAACCCTCAAGCAAGGAGACAAAGCAACATGCAAATGATCATCGTAGACGACGAAGCACACTGGGTCGATAACCTGTCCATGACCAAACCCTGGCATACGCTCGGGATCGAACAGGTTCACCGGGCATACTCCGCTCGTGAAGCCCTGCAACTCATTGAAACTCACCCGATTGATATCGTGATCTCGGACATCCAGATGCCGGAAATGACAGGCATAGAGCTGATCGAACGCATCCGCATCCGGGACAAAAAAATAAAATGCATCCTCTTATCCGGTTATTCCGAATTCGATTATGCCAAGAAAGCCATCCAGTACGAAGCCGTGGACTACCTGCTCAAACCGCCAACAGATGACGAACTGATCGGCGCCGTGCAGAAAGCCATCGACCAACTAAACAATGAATGGGCGCTTGTCAGCTCCCTATCACGGACGCAGTTTACTTTGCGCGAGAATTTGCCGCATTTGCGTGGACGCCTTCTTTTGGAAGCCTTACAGGGACATCGGTTCTCCGCCAGCGAATGGGAACGTAAACTGGACAACTATGACCTGCCCTTCCACACCGGAGATGCCGCGCTGATGCTGGTACGCATGGATAATGAGTTCGGCCACTACGACAGTCATGATCAGACCCTGATCGAATATGCCATCATCAACATGGCGGAGGAGATTATGGGTGAGTTTATGCACGTGTGGGGTGTGAAGGAAGAGCACGGGTATGTCGTGTTTTTACTGCAATTGAAGGAACGAAGCGGCGATATTGGAAAAGAAACCATTCTGGAGAAGCTGTCCATTCAGCTTCAATCCAAAGTAAAACAGTTTCTGAAAGGCTCCCTCTCCATTGTCATGACCGAGTGGTTCACCTTCCCGGAACAGATCTACGATCGCTTCCGTCAGGCTTCCGCCTACTTCCGCCAGATCGTCGGGGACGAGCGTGAATTCGTCATGCGGGTGACCGATGTCGAAGCACCAGCGGCACAAGGTCCGCTGGACGTGCTGTACACACCGCCCACCTTCATTCAGCTGCTGGAAAGCGGCCAATGGGATGCCGCCGAAGACAAAATACATGCCGTCTGCGCCGAACTGGACGAGAAATGGTCGGAATCATGGGAACACTGTATGGAGGCCGGATTTCTCATCACCGCTGCTTTCACGAACCTCGCTCATCGGAACAAGCTCACCCTGGCAGGTCTCATGGGCAGTGAGATCGATCAGCTGCAAAGCGGCGAAGTCTTCTCCACCATCGGCAAACTGCGTAAATGGTCGCTCGGCGTACTCGCCAAGCTCAAGGAAGGCACATCCAACGAGGTCAAGGATACCCGGTCGGAATACGTGAAGAAGATACAGGAGTTTACGGATAAAAACCTGCATCTAGACGTGTCTTTACGTGTGCTTGCAGATCATGTGAACCTGCATCCAACGCATCTGTCCAAGATTTATAAGATCGAGACCGGCGAGGGCATCAGTGAATATATCGCCCGCCTGCGAATGGATCGGGCCTGCCACAAGCTGGTCACGACCACGAAGAAAGTATATGAGATCAGCCTGGAGATCGGCTATATGGACCCGGCGTATTTTATCAAAGTGTTCAAACGTCAATTCGGCGTGACACCGCAAGAGTACCGCGACCAGCATTAAACCAAAGTTTTCACACTTTCACTAAGAGAGTCCTATCGAAACTAACAAACTCATATAGATGCCCTCCCGCTCCTCTTGGTACAGTTACAGTGTAAAGATCATACATCGTAGGGGGATTGAACAATGATCAAATTCAAAACATGGTGGTCCTTGCTCATGGTCATCGCACTCATCACCATCACTGCATGCGGCAGTGGCGGGTCAGCCAGTGAGAAAGGCACGAATGATACACAAGAGGCTGTCGGCTCTGCTGAAGCGGAAGCGGCGTTTGCCAAAGGAAAATACGACCCGCCCATCGAATTCAGCTCCGTGCTGATGCCGAAAAAATACGCTCATGGCGATACCAAAGAGAACAACGTACATGACCGTTGGATGCTCGAAACGCTGGGCATGAAACACAAAGATACGTGGTATCCGGCCACTGACGATCAATACAGACAGAAGTTGCAACTCGCAATTGCGTCTGGCGAGAAGCTGCCTGATTTCGTAACCGTACCAACGAACGCGGTACTGACGAATCAGCTGATCGACTCCGGTCAATTCATCGCCATTGATGAGCTGTTCGAGAAGTATGCAAGCCCGATTCTGAAAGAGCACGCAGCAGCACATCCTGAGCTGTGGTATCCGTTCACGAAGGACGGCAAAAAGTACAACATGCCTATCATGGAGTACACGGATAACGACGATACCCTGCTCTGGCTCCGCGAAGACTGGATGGAGAAGCTGAACCTGGAGGCGCCGAAAACCATCGCAGACCTTGAGAACATCATGGACAAATTCAAAAACGAGAACCCGGACGGTCTGTCTCCAGACAAAGTATTCCCGCTGGCCATCTCGCTCAAAAATAACACCAACACCTGGATGGGCGGACTCGACTGGTTGTTCGGTGCATACGGCACGATTGAAGAACAATGGAACAAAGACGCAAACGGCAATCTGGAGTACGGCTCCGTGAACCCGGGTGCGAAACAAGCTCTTGCCAAGCTGGCTGAATGGATGGAAAAAGGCTATATCCACGCTGACTCCGCCCTATGGGACGAAGGTAAATCCGCTGAAAGCTGGACGGCTGGCAAAGCCGGCATTCTGCCTGGCGCAAACTGGGTACCGGACTGGCCTGCTCCAGACCTGCTGAAGAACGTACCTGGCGCGAAATACAAAGCCTACCCTGTTCCGGCTGGTCCAGAAGGCAAGATCGGTACGAAATGGCAGAACTCTGGTGTCAACGCAAGTATCATGATCAACAAAGACGCGAAGCACCCTGAAGCGATCTTCCTGTACTACAACTATCTGCTGGAAAACCTCGCGAACCCGAAAGCAGGCAGCCCGTATGAGTACGGCTTTGCGAAAGGGTACGACTGGGATGTCGTAGACGGTAAACCGACTAGTGACAAAGAGAAGATCAAAGACTTCTCCAACGAATTCCCGTTCCTGACCGGCCCGGCGCGTATTCCAGACCTGTACATGAAAACACTCGTGAAACTCGCCAACGGCGAGAAAGCTGAAACACCTTACGAGAAACAAATGGCTGAATTCCGTAAACCGGAAAACTGGTACGCGGGTAAAGTCGTGATGTCCCAGATCGACATCCGTAAACAAAACTATTTCACTGGCGCAGCCACACCAACCATGGTATCCAAGTGGAACCTGCTCCGTCAGTCTGAGCTCGAAACCTTCAACAAAATCATCTACGGCAAACTGCCAATCGATGCATTCGACCAATTCGTCACTAACTGGAAATCCAACGGCGGCGACCAGATCACCCAAGAGGTGAATGATTGGTTCAAGTCGGTAAGTGGTAAGTAAGGTATTTTGTTTTTTGGAAAAGTAAAGCATTAAACCCCGAGCCGAAGCGAGTGATTCACGCTTCGGCTCGGGGTTTTAAGTGTAGATCAGGGTCGCTCCCTTCTATAATTCAAATAGTATCCATTGTGCTACTTAAAATACTTTTCATTAACCTCGTTATACAAGGCAGAATAATGTTCATCTTTTTCAGCAATATCCAGATCACTTGTGGATTGAATACTCATGTTACTTTGACTTTCCGGGTAAACATACTTACCCTGATGGTTGCCAATGATCTCATATGAACCTGAAGGTTCCTCTGGACTTTGATATAAAAACAGGAGATAGTTTTTACCTGACGTTAAGGGTTGATACAATTCATTTGGATATTTGACATATGCACCTGCCACGTCTCTCCATTTGGCATAGTACTCAACTACGTTCAGTTCCTCCCCCTCCTTCACTGCACCTTTATATACTTTCTTCACTTTTATATTTGAAAATGTACGTGTATCCAATGGATACTTATCCTTT
Source organism: Paenibacillus sp. 4624 (assembly GCF_050435065.1). Lineage (NCBI taxonomy): Bacteria > Bacillati > Bacillota > Bacilli > Caryophanales > Paenibacillaceae > Paenibacillus > Paenibacillus sp. 4624. Next base: position 50,587 of record NZ_JBNDJR010000008.1, on the reverse strand, counting down.
TGATCTAATTCAACGATTGAATTCGTCTCCTCTTCCCAGTCAGCCTCAACAATAACAGTAGCTAATGATTCGATCTCAGAAAGAGAGTAATTGTGATAATCTGCATCTGGACGCAGTTCTTGTGCATTTAAATGCTTATATCCCAAAAACATGCTAACCCCCATTACAACTATAACTCCTGCCATTACCCACTTTTTCATATCAACACCTCCAAAATTTAATTTCCATATTTCTCTTTTATATTGGACTTATCATAGGTCTGTACAACATAGTACCCGTTATCCCCTTGTTTCATGATGGCGTTAGAAGTAGTATCTGGATGTTTAAGTCCTAATGAGTGTCCCAATTCATGTAGGAATATTTTTTTCTTTAAATTAGTACTATGAAACGAATACCCTATTTTTGTATTTGAATCCGTGTTGGTATTGAATTCAATAATGGAGTCTTTCCAAGATCCATTCCAATCACATGAGTAACCCCATATAACACTATATTTATAATTGCAAGCTTCAGCCCAGTTACCTGTAGAACCAAGATTCTTTCCAATAATATTGATTCTTGCATAGTGTGGTGTTTGATCTAGACTTGATTGTTCATAAGGCTTTGCTAAGCCTACTTTGGAGGATACACCATTCCATCCGGTATACCAGCTTTGAAACGAACTTAAATGTGAGGACATACTCGACCCTACTGCTATGCCTAAACTGGTTGTGCTACTTGTATCCCATGATCCGCTATAATAATCGGAGCTTGCTGCCTTTACAGATGCTGTAATGAGGAATGCAGCCATAAAACAGGTTAACATTGCCATCCAACGTTTTTTCAAAATATTCACCTCTCCGTAAAAATTTGTTCAGCATTTGTTTGAAATACATAAAACACTACAGTTTAGTGGTGAAATGAACTGCATAATCCTCTCCTTGTAAAGAACGAGTCTCAACAGTTCTATCTTTATACAAAATAGAACTTTCGAGCTTGTAGTAAATCCACCTTCATCCTAGAAATTTAGCAAGCATATGTATTGTAAAAGAGAGCATGGAAATCTCTTATTACAATCTAAATCTGCACTGTCATTTAACGAATACAAGCATCTTTATCGAGATAACTAAATGTTGAACCCTCTAATTATATAAACGTAACATATATGGAAAAAGTTTACTTGCATATGTGTCTAATTTGTGTCAAAACTAACTCAAATTTTCTTTTTTTTATTTTATGAACTTAGGTTTAACTTCCTTTAGTTCTGGCTCACCAAACTAAAGAACGATTAAGTAAGTACTCTAGATTACAGGAACTTCAACGAAGTCCGTATCCATCACTCTTTTTCCATCTTTTTCTTCCGAACCGACCTCAATACCAATTTTTAATGACTCAGAAGGAGTCACACCCTTTTGATTCGGAATTAAATCGATTAAAATGGTTCCAGTACCTCCGCCATTTGCTGTTAAATCTCGTTCCCTTCCAATCTCAATCATGGTGCGCCATGAAGAGTTATCAGAAGAGTTCTTCCAAGTGGATACATATTCAGCGGGCTTCAGCTTCGATTGATGTTCAGGGTAACTGCTGGTGATGCTGGAGACACTCCATTGATCAGGGATATAAAATGCAACACCACCCCAGTCAGTGGGGTCAATCTCTACATGTGCTACGATTTTGATATGATTAATCTGTTCCTTCTCACCCTCAACAAATATCGTGCCTTCTGTCATTGTCTTTAAATTCGTTGATTTCGCATTCAGATCAAAATTTTTGACTTGAATGATATTACCATTAACTAGCGGTTCATTGGCTTCATTTGTGTTGATATTCAAAAGAAATAGAACAGAAACAATCGCAATAAACATAAAAAGCAAGATTAAGTACTTAGATCCATTTTTCATATATCCATACCTCACTTCTGCCTTTTTTTCTTTAAGCCTAACACATAATTAATGCTCTTCCTTCCTGTTAGTAGCTCCTCCTAAACCCTCGTCTGATTCCGTAAACCGGAAAACTGGTATGCTGGTAAAGTCGTGATGTCCCAGATCGACATCCGTAAACAAAACTATTTCACAGGCGCAGCCACACCAACCATGGTATCCAAGTGGAACCTGCTTCGTCAGTCCGAACTTGAATCCTTCAACAAAATCATCTACGGCAAACTGCCCATCGATGCATTCGATCAATTTGTAGCTAACTGGATATCCAACGGCGGCGACCAGATCACCCAAGAGGTGAATGATTGGTTCAAGTCTGTAAGTGGTAAGTAAGAAGATTTTGTTTTTTGGAAAAGTAGAGCACTAAAACCCGAGCGAAGCGTTTATTCACGCTTCGGCTCGGGTTTTTAAGTGTAGATCGGGGGCGCTCCCCTATGACATATGGGTTCGCTATACTATAGGGATTAGACTTATCGTTGATATCCATAGTCGGCCTCTTCCATTTTCCTGATATACTGTTTTAATCTTTCTTGGTGTGCTTCTAGCTCTGCTAATCTGGATGTACTCCCTTCAAGGAACCTCGACATTTTTTCAGACAACTTTATTGCGGATTCTCCCTTCCATTCTTCCAACTTTCTATATATATTTTGCATCTGCTGTTCTTGCTGAATCAAGTTCTGCTGCAACTGTTCACACTGTTGAACTGCTCTTCTCAAGTCTGACAAAGAAACAGATATTCTTCCCATATGTACACCTCCTACACGTTCGTTAAAGATACACTATGATTGATCTGCAAGAACAAAATCTTGTCTTTTCTGCTCAATATAATCTGCGATGTCTGTGATAGATTCTTGGTACCACCGATTAATTCGCTCCAACATTGCTGTAGCATCATACGCAATTGAATTAAAGGACCGACTCTCACTGGTTGATATATAAGCTTGGAACATCTGAATTGAAGAATTTGTATCACTAGCAAAATCAAGTAGGCTATTCCGCATCTGTCTGGAAGCATGTGCAAGCTCCTCAGGTGTTAGCTGTATGGTGCTCCCGTGTCGATCACCCACATAATACGCAGAGTTCTGTCTAGCCATATCTACTGAGTGGGTTCCAAGTACCGCTGTAACAAGTTTACTTAAACTTTCCCTAACAGCAGGACCATATTCCTCATAAAGTTTGTTCATTTCAGCCTTCAACTTTTCTCTTGCCTTCATCATCTCTGAATAGTTTTCCACTCTAGGCTGGCCATCCACCCGCCGACCATCTAGCGTATATAATGGATTACTAATGTTTCCATCCTCATCGAATGCAAAATGATCCATACTATGTGCTTTCTGACCAACGAGCATGGAATCCAAAAACTTGGACAGTGCACTCTGTTCTCCAGATATAGACGGAACACGAATAAATTCAGTTGACCACTTGTTACCGAACAACGCTTGTTCCCACCAAGTCTCTCGTCGCTTTGGTAAGAAAATAGGGATTGTCTCGTATCGATTAGCTTCTTCAAAGGTTGAATTAATGTAATAGGTAGAGCCAACATGCTGATCCGCATTCTTCACTCCAGATCCAACAGTATCCCCTGGATGGACATAGGCCACATTCGTTTTCAGATAATCCCCGTTTTGAACCTTCTCTTGTAAGTCATCGGGAAGTAAATGTACAATACTTGGCGGATTGTAACTTGTTGAAGATACTCCGTTACGAATAGCAACATATTCCGCCTGAGCCCCTCCCAACGAGTGCCCAGTTGTTGATATATCAGCAGTTGGGTACTCCTCCTTCACTTTCTCAAACAGGTTCATTGCCTGAACAAACTGATTATTCTGATACCTTGCTTCTTCTTGAATAAAAGGCATTCGTTGATGCAAAGGTAACGACGAAATCTCTTCCTTATGCCGCTCCATATAATTGTGAGTTTTCTCCAGATTTTTAGCACGATTCCCCACAACATCACTTAAATCGGTCTCCCAGTCTGTTAGTACGCTCCATATTGGACGATCAGGTGGTTCAGTCCCTCTGTAGCCTATAATAACTTGATTGTGCTCTTCGTTATAGAATACAGTAGCATCAAAACCAGAACCGTTTGTATCATGCAACATTGCTCCCTCAGGTTCAACTATTGTCCATCCTGGAAGATTTTCGTTTTTATATCCGTTTGAGGGTAAATCTCGTTTGTATACCTCATCAGCAATGGTCCAATACGTCTTATCATTGATATAAGTCAATGTTCTCCCACCTTGTCTAATCCAATAATATGTATTAAAGTATTTTTAGAGTTTATTTCCATAAAAGGAGATTTAACATCTATGAAAAATAATTTACTGCTGTTAACCTTCATTATTTTTTTATTTATACTAGGAGGGTGTTCAAGTATGTCTGCCTCAGATAAACAAATGATTGTAGAAAAGGCTACACCAATAAGCATTCAGTACATAAAGAAATACTACAATGCAGACTTTGTTGTAACGAGTCACGATGTGGATGACCCTTCCATCCATTCACGTTTATACCTGTACGGTCACATAACTGGACATGAGGATGAACGTATTACCGTTTCTTACAACTACGATACACAGGAGGTTCTCAGTGTAGAAGGACCGGGCTGGTTTATAGATCGTCGAAATCCGAAAAAGGATTCCTGAAAAAGGCGGACTAAAAATATGTATGCTTGACAGGCATGATCTGGAGCAAGTCTCCAGGTTCTTTTTTACGTTGTTAGACGTATATCTTTATGCCCTCTCTTGTATCCTATATTTATACATTATAAAGCAATTTACGTATTAAAGGATATATTTTCTGTAAAACTCGCGAACGGCGAGAAAGCTGAGACACCTTACGAGAAACAAATCGCCGAATTCCGTAAACCTGAAAACTGGTACGCAGGTAAAGTCGTGATGTCCCAGATCGACATCCGCAAACAAAACTATTTCACCGGCGCAGCCACACCAACCATGGTATCCAAGTGGAACCTGCTCCGTCAGTCTGAGCTCGAAACCTTCAACAAAATCATCTACGGCAAACTGCCAATCGATGCATTCGATCAATTCGTAGCTAACTGGAAATCCAGCGGCGGCGACCAGATCACCCAAGAGGTAAATGATTGGTTCAAGTCTGTGAGTGGGAAATAAGAATTTGTTTTGTGGAAAAGTAAAGCACTAAAACCCGATCCGAAGCGAGTTATTCACGCTTCGGATCGGGTTTTTAAGTGTAAAGCGGGGGCGCTTCCCCATACAATCCGGTCCGCATTAGTGGAACAAGCCCGTGCATGCTTACCAAGCTAATCTATGTAAGCATGCACGGGCTTTCACACTGCTAAGTTCGTAAATCAATTAGCTTTAGTCAGATTCATTCCCTCTCTCCACCAACATCGACTGACCTAGCAAGGATACCGTTAACTGAATACCATCTCGCAGCCCCTGCATGTATAACCGTTCATTTTCTATGCCTTTGCTAATAATGTAACGATTCTCCCATTCAGCATATTCAGGTGTCTGCTCGACATTCTTGCCAGTAAACAAAGCTTCGAACGCTTCATCCGTTTCTCCACGTACACGACTCAGTTCAGGATCATGCTCGATCTGCACAGTCACCTCATCCAGCCTTGCCCGAATCGCACGCTGCATCCACGGTGGAAAATTCACAGTTTCTCCTCCCCTACACATTATGTACTTCACTCATTGCCGTACCACTCGACTATGTTTCGCCTTCGTTTCACTAACTCGTGCCACCAGTTCATCCACCCTTCGGCTCTGTTCCTGAACCGCAGGATTGTCCCACAACGGAATCGCTTGCTTCAAGGATGCCTCTCCAAGCTGATTAAGCTTGCGCCGTTCCTCTTCCAATAAGTCAAGCAACCGGCTCATACATGCACCTCTCTGATGGGTCTAAACTGCATCATGTCTTGTTAAGACTGGATGTGAGCAGTCAATTTTAATGCGATTATTAAACTCAGTGTTGTAGAGTATAGTTTCGTCTTCAAGATTGTAAGATAAAATCTGACTGCTATAATGCGGGAATCGAATTAAAATAAAAAAACACTGAAATAAACCCTACAGTGTCAAAAAATAATATTTGTTCTTGAATTGTAAATATCAGCAAAAGTAAGGAATCAAACAAAAAGAATTTCAAGCCAGGTTACAAGCAACAATTGTATCAATTAGACTAGTCTTTCCTGTTAGGGAGATCAATACCATCTTGTTCAGGATTATGAAGTGGTGATTATTACGAAGGCTTTGAGATTTTTGTGGGATATTTGCTTGAGGAAATTAAGGATTAAGTCATTTTTTCATAACTTCTTAGATTTCTAACAAAGAAAGTAAATAAATAACACTTACCAAAAAGCCCAGAGATACTTCTTTCTAGGCTTTTGGCGGTGTTTCACAATAATTAGTCTAATAAGGTATTAGAATTCCCAGCACTAACTGTTTCTTTCTTTAAAACTTCTGTCGCCCACTTAAACCATTGAATGAGCGCAGAACCATATCTTTTTTGTGAAGATTCAATCCAACTTTTATTTAACTCAGCAGAAATGATTTTTCCTAATTCTATAGCACCTTTATCCTCATTCTTTTTAACAATATCCATAGTAGGTGTTGAAAGAACCGTCTTAGCAAGCCAATGAGTCATATTTTTTTGTTCATGAGATACTGATAAAATTCCATTCTCTATTGATAAACCTCCGATAGAATTTAATAGAGAAATGGCATTACGTAAACCAGTATTCTTTAGAGTTGATTCGCTTGTCTGTCCAATTTCTATCTTTCGAATTAATTCTAAAACTCGTTCAGGAGGAGCCTCACCTAAAAAGTTCGCATTTCGCATACGTTTTCGACTACTAAATCTAGGAAAAGTGGTCTTTGAAAACCCTCTTATACTATTATCAACATTATTAATTATTTTATTGTGTTTTATTTCAATGAATCCTACTCCAATCAACCACCCATTGATTCTATTAATGTAGAGCTTCTTTGTCTTTTCTGAATAGGATTCGTATAACTCATTAAAGTAAACCTCAAAATCCCCCAGTGTTATCTGGAAAGTGTTACCGTGTTCCTCGATAATCTTAGCGTAAGTAATATGTTTGGTGAAAAAATCTACAACTTTTTTATACGCTTCTTCCGCATTCTCATGCAAAAATTTTAGGTTATCTCCTTGCCTTGATGAATTACCGAGCATAACAAAATCCCTAACTATATTCTCTGCAGCATCTCTCCCTATACCTAATTTAGAAGCAAAGACTGGGATTGTTAATGATTTGTGATCTATTAATACTTGTAGCGCTGAACTGTACCTTCTAAATTGGGTCTGAGGTATATATGTAACAGGAATATAAGGCACTTTACCAGTAAGAATATAATCGCGGAAAATATCCCAATATAAGATTAATTTTTGCCCTTTTCTTAAAATGATGCGCTTGTTAACTAAAGATTGAATTGTTGAGTCTCCGTAAGTTTCTACCATTTGGAAAAACTCGACAGGTGAATCTTGTGCTACCTTTTTTACACAAGCAAGTTCAATACCACTTAATTCACTTGTTTCTTTTTCAAATAACTCGTTGATATTTAGACTTTTCCCCAATATTTCATCTTGATTTCCTCCCTGTACCAATGAAAAAACATGAATACACAATTTTTTCAATAACCAAGGATATCCTTGACAATGGTCTTTTAAATATCCCTTTAATATCGGGTTTAGTGGTTCTCCTATCTCTTTTGAAAATATATTGAGTGCTTTAAGTATGTCTTTGTCGACGAATGGATTTAGTAAAAATTCTCTTCTTCTATCTGCAAGTCCATGCCATAAGTGGTATGCTGGATGATCAGTTGGAACAGTACCGTCTGTTTTCCAAGCAAATCCTAATATTATATTCTCCTGAAGGGCGTCAACAGCAATACTAAGCTTTCGAATACTCTCAAATAGTGGAAATAATTCCTTCTTTGAGAATATCTCCTCAAACTGGTCAAACATTAACATAATAACTTTGTTTTCAGATTTGAGAGTCCGAACAATTTCAATAATGGATTGGTCTGATAATGGATTATTGGTATCTGATATTTTTATTGGTGTGTCAGGTTTTTTTATGAAATTATCCTTAATAGCGGAGTTGAGACATTCAATTAATGAAAACTCAGCATATCTATGGCTTGTAGCAGCACGAACATCAACAGCATAAACATAATTTTTATTTTTTTGGCGGGAGGTCTTAGATTTCTCTACTAATTTAAGCAATACAGAACTTTTCCCCCAGCCAGAGGGTGCCTTTAATGCTAAAAGTCTGGTTCTAATTGATGAATTTCGAACATTGTCAACAAACTTATAGACATCTTGAAGAAGACCATCCCTACCTACGAAATCTTGTGGACGTGACGGGCGATAGTCTGCCCATTGGTCTCCTGAGGATACAGTAATAACGCTTTCTGATTCTTTGGTAAGTTGATCATTAATTGAATGTTCGTCGATAATAGCATTAGGATAGAGCCATTCCAAATCATGAAATGAAGAGGGGATTTTAGATACTGAATCAATTATATGATGATTCGCTACTAACACTCCAGTTTTAGCATCAAATAATATAACAGCGTAGGGAATCCCTGCACTCACATGAATAAGTGGTACTGCCCAAAATCGCCCAATGTTAGTGATTAAAAGCGTTACATTGTCAGAAAATGAACCAATGGTTGGATATTCCAATGAAAGGGGATTACAAACCCTCCCTGAATTGACTATTAAATTAACCAACTTCTCTGGGGAGTATATTTGTAGTAACTTTCTTTGTTCAGAGGACTGTTTCTCCCACTCTTCAACAATCCCTTTTGCATCTTTGCCTAGAGGCCCAGTAGATAACAGCCAACCTGCGGATACTCTCTTAAGGTGAACGTTTCCTAGTAATTTTGTGATAACATCAGCTGAGATCGTGTTGGTATCTTTATATGCTTTACACTCAACATAAATCACTTCGGAAGTCATCCTATGCTTAGCTAATAGGTCTACCTCAATTCCAGTCAATCGTATTTCCTCTATAACATCATATTGCATTGTTTCAAGAACTTCTCGTCCCAAGGTTTCTAATAGCTTACCTTTTTCAGTTGTTGATACATTATCACTAACCCCAATCTCGATCATAGTCACCATGAGGGCAACACCCCTTTCTATATATTATCTCAATCATAAATACGCAGTTACATAGCCAAGAAATTCAGTAAGTCCGTTCTATTTTCTAACAAATCAAATTTAATCATATCCTCATACCTCCCCTAATAAATCATGCCTATAATTAATAAATTCCTTTCTCCTTCATTATCCTTCCAACCTCAAATAACACAGCAAATTCAACTTCATTAACCTTCTCAAGTTTTGTATTATCATCTTTTCTGTAGTAGTAAACCCCGTCAGTGTATATGACGTCATAGATAGAGGTCATGTCATAAACATAATTGGGTTTCAACGTCCCAATACCTTGAACTATACCAGAAGTAATAGAATGATTTCCGCCAATGATAAATACAACCCTTATTGGTAACCAAAGTTCCACATTATGATTCGAACGATCCATTTTCCAGTTTCCCCAATGTCTATCTTCACCTATACTCACCAGAGAGTCTATTAATCTTTCATAATTCCAAGGCCAAGGTAACACTAAATCATCTTTAAGACTTACAGAATATGCTTCATTATTAAGTTGTTTAAGATAACTAGTAATGTACATTCTATCTTCAACAGGTTTCTTAAAAAACACTTCATCAGAGGTGATATCTGGGAGTCTAACATGTGAGGGATCATATAGTTTATTAGTGAGATATTTCGCCTGAATTCGTAGCCCTATCATTTTTATTAAATCATAAATAGGATGCCTTATTGGCGATTGTTCCAACTCTTCGTTTTGAGAGATGGTATCTTTTACTGCTGCTATCATGTTTTCAAACAATTGTTTTTTATCATTGTCGCTTTGAATAATGCGCTGATTGTAAACACTTAATTTGCTTTTATTAGAGTTAACAAATAAACTTTTAACTTTTTTTAACAAAATCATTTCACACTCCACATAAAAATATTGTAAAACCTGTATTATATCTGTATAAATCATTTAGGATTAATAATAACTTTGACTGGAATTCCCTCAAATTCTCTACTCAAATCATTCTCAATACCATATGGATTTGTAATTTTATTTTCTGGATCATATACAAAACAGATCAACATCTTACAATCGGGATGACTCTGATATTTTTGAATATCCACCAGTAATTGTTCACCTACATCTCTTGCTGCCAATCCTTTTCTAGTTTTCTTGATCTCAATTATAATTTGCTCTTTTTTTAACAAGAAATCCACTCTTGAACTGCTTCCCGCATAACTTGGAGTCCACTCTTCTGGTCTCACGTCATCGAAATCCAGCAGTAATAAGGAGTGAAATAAGTCCTGAACATCATATTCATCATTGATCTCAAGAGTGGGGCGATCACTATGTCTCGATCTCAATTGCCTAGCAACCTTATGAAATCTATGACATATCTTGAGGACCGAATCAAACGAAGTTAATTTATTAATAGTTGCTGCACTTATACCAAAATCATTAATCTCTTGAGCAAATGATTGTAATATAGATGTCACTTCATCTAGCCCCTCTTGATAGAATTTATCAAAGTATGAATCTGGAGTGTTACTACTAAAGAAGTTAACATGATAACTAATTCCATCAAAATCGTTAATATGTCTTGTTTTTTCTCCGAATATCTTTGTAATTATTATCTGGGTATCTCTGTGCCACTTGCTAAATTCAGGTGATGAAGCTCCCCTAGGTACTCTTCTCAGAACCTCAATATTTGAAATTTGCTGTTCAATTCTCTTAATCGCCTCTTCTTGATTCACTATCAAAACCCCTTTTTAAGTTAATTATCCATATATGAAAGTCATTTTAACTAATCTGGTTCTCTTATAAAGCGTAAAAAAACTCTCCAGTTTGTGATATTCTAAAAGCAACTACTCTACTTCAAGCCAGCATTTTGCTCAAAACTCCAACATCTGAGTTAAGTACTCTCTGATACTAGCCATTCATTAATTGTCTGGTGAATTCCTTTTCACTCTTAAGTCTAGGGTAATAATTATAAAATGTTCATCAGTTCCACCCATATTCAATATAATCAAATTCCAAATAGAGAGTTGAAGTTATTTTTAAAATCGATCAATCGTTATAAATGCTTTTGAAACTATAGGGAATATATGGATTGTATCTTTCGTCAATTACTTCTGTCAATGTTCCCTGCTACAATAAAATGATGAAACCAATACGATCTACATAAAAGAATGATCATGTTCTAAAATGTTGACAAATCCCTGTATGAAGAAGTTATCTACTTATCCAGTACATCTTGGATATACTTAAATGCAATCTTATATAATGCAATTATGTCTTTTTGTACAAAGAGCAGAGGTGTCCCTTTTGAGAAAACCTTTCTTCCTGTTTGTAATCTTAATCCTCTCATCTTTCTTGCTTGGAGCATGTGCCTCCGAAGAGGAAAAGGCGATTGTATCCTCCGCAGAGAAGTTCGCTGCAGATTATGTTCTCGAAAAATACGGTGTAACTGTTCGTTTTACAGAGTATAAATTCTCTCCTCCCGATCTAAGCAAGTCGTTAGGTCTCCACGGCTACATTGAAGGCGATAAGAAAAAGAAGGTATTTGTTTTTGTAAACTACGATCCTTTAAGTATTAAGACACTATCGCTCCCTGAAGGTATATCCAAGAAACCAAACTTTAAATAGGTATCCCCCTTTACGGTAACAGGTTTTAATACACTGCCTACCGAGAAGGGGGACAAATTTTTGTTTTATATCTGCTCAGCTTAGAAGCTATGAGCTATTTCATGGTTAACCCAGCAATTGATCAATCGTTGGATTCTTTCTCAACATGCACATGATCACCGTTAAGGCTTCCGCCCTCGTAAGGTTGGCGTCCGGTTCAAACCGATTCGGGCTCTTGTCCTCAAGTAGTCCCGCCTTTGCAGCCGCTTCAATGATCTCCTTAGCAGGAGGTATTGAAGGTTCCGTTTTAGCCGGAGTACTATTATCGATTGAAGTGCTTGTATTGCTTGAACTGCTCGGAGAGGATCCTGACCCCGAAACTGGCGTGCCTGTTACTGTTATGTTGATATCTACTGATTGGGCTCCATAGACAGCGCTGACGACAGTACTGCACGCTGCCTTACCTGTAACCGTGCCACTGGTAACATTAGCAATTGACGGATTGCGAACAGTCCAGGTTACTTTCCCCTCTCCCAAGACAAAAGATGACCTGTCTATACGTTTCGTTAGATATTTCACTAGACTCTTAATAGGTGGCACAAGGTTTACCCCTCACCCCAACAACGCCTTCTCCACCTGATCCACAATCCCATTAATCCCCATCGGCCCATAACAGCCAATCCATGTCGCCGCATCCACCGAATGCACTCGCTGCTCCTCGCCACCACCAAGCATCTCCAAAACCCGTTGCTCTGTCGCAGATATCCCGTCCTGCATAAGCTCATTACTCAGCAAAAAGTAGTGACTCGCCTGTACAGCTGGTAATCTCTCAACCGAGATGTGATAGGCCGTGTCGGAGGTGTCTGCGACAAATAATGGAACGGGCAGACCCAGATCACGGTACAGCACAGCACCTGTGCGATGAGCGGCAGAATGCACACGAACGAGAGAGTCCAGCGGACGGATCAGGGCCACACTTTTGCCTGCCAAAACCGCAGCCAATTCCTCAGACAACAAAGCCGTGCGACGAAGATAGTCCTCAATAATTTGTTTGGCTTCTACTCGCTTGCCTGTCAGTTCACCGAACAAGCTTAGAATCGTCTGCCAGTTTTCATTACGTTTGAACATGAGCACTGGAGCAACCCCACTTAATCGTTCAAAATACTGCTCATGTACCTCGGTGCAGATAATCAGATCCGGTGCAAGTTGTTCTACCGCTGGCAGATCGGGATATTCATATGTACCTAGTAATTCGGTGTGCTTGAGTCCTGCCTGAAGGGGTTGAGGAAAAGATAACACGCTGCTTCCAAGTCCAACACTCCCTACCGGAGACAAACCCAGCGCAAGCAAATGATCTGCATATTGCACATCAAGGACAGCAATACGCTGCGGTATTTCGGTGACGGTGTATTCGCCTTGCATATGACAGATGACCGGGCCTTGGGCTGATTCATAGGATGAAGCTGTTCGGTTTTGCAGCAAAGCCTTCGCATAGTCTGCATCGGTTCTCGAAGCGGCCGCATGCCGGTAATGCAGCGGTGGGACGCCAGCATACTTTTTAAATGCTCTGCTGAAATAATACATATCCCGATAACCCAGCTTGTCGGCAATTTCACCGATCGAAGCATCCGTATGACGCAGCATGCGTGAGGCACTTTCCATACGTAGCTGGATGACGTACTCCATCGGTCCGAGGTGTTTTTCTTGTTTGAAGCGGCGCTGCAGCTGTCTTACACTACAGCCCGCGAGGGCAGCCAGCTCTTTCAGCTCCAGATTCTGACGATAGTGCGACGCAATATAGGAAGCGACCACATCGACCATGTCGGACTCCGCTCCCCCTTGACCACGTTCATACGCCATGATGAGCTCATAGATCATGCCCTGGAGCAAGGCGTTGGCATAAAATCGTTCCAGCCCTTCGCCTCGGCGCCATTTGGCTACTATTTTTTCCGCATTCTCGATCCATTCCGCATGGGATGCCGAGTTCTGCACAAATGATCTACGTAGCGGATGTTTTCGATATGAAGGCACAACAATAGAGGCTCCCTCCATGGAAGAAGCCTTGTATTGGATCACAATATAATGAATGTCCTCTGATCTGGCCGTCAGCGTGTAGGATGATCCCTTCACCGCATGACAGGCAAAAGAAGCTCCAATGTGGCAACCCTCGCCATCCATTGCAAGCTCCCCTTCCCCTCCGTATGCCAGCAGCAGCACATTAGAAGTTACATTTGTTTCGTGTAAAACGCTGCCTGTCTGCAAAGTACCGCTATATCCGTCCAGCATCTTGATCGCTGTATCACTCCAACCACTCGTCTGTTCCTGCAGCGGCATTTCTCTCATCTCCTGACAATCGCATCGGTATAATCATTGCTGTTGTCATTGTAGTTGAGATTCTTTCTCATTGTCAATTTTCGGACATTTGAGACAATATTCCCCTGACATCTGATAATAGAAACAGCAGGTGATCCGTTCGCTTTTGGCAACATGTACATTGTCCTTACAATCGGTAAAACGGGTTAACGGATTCTTCCTCTCACCAAACACTTGTCCAGACGCCACTTGCGTCAGATAAGCGAAGTCTTCTCGAATGATCTTACGTTCCTGCTCCGTCTCACCTTCATCAGGAGCGAATAGTCGCCCGATCCGTACCATGATATTCTCCCAGAGAATACTCATCGAAAGGGGTGCAATCGCAGCAAGTGTCTTTAACAACGGTGTCAGTTGAACCGCAAACATCTCCTGAACAACCTTCTCCCGCCACGCGGCTCTGTCTCCAGTCCATTCCTCAGCCCGAAGCTCGTTCACCGCTAGAAAAGGAAATCGTGTACCCTCCTCATGTTCTTCGAGCTTCGGATGATAGAGAAAGCTGTTCTCCAGCTGAAAGGTTACATGCTGATGATGAAAAGTCATCGCGGTCACCAGCGGAGTCGTCCATAGATAGCCAAGTCGCTTGGCTAACATGGAAGCGGCAACCTTCATGTCTGGTGCATCGATATAATGTTGAAACCAGCTGATATACTCTCGGCACGCCTCTTCGTCATGCAGCTCACTCAGCGCAATGCTACGGACACTATGTTGAGGCGGCTCGCCAAGCAAAATCGAATGATCCTCCACCGTCTCTTTCCATACGTCTGTCGAGAGATATCGGCTCATATTAGTTCGATCCCAGCAGGGCTTCCGATGCCTGATCTACAATCAGATTAATCGCAAGCGGTCCGTAGTATGCGATCCAAAGTGTGGAGTTTACATCATAAGTACGGTTATTTTTTACAGCATCAAGAGACTTCCATACCGGATTATTCACCATCGCCTCTGCTTCTGCGGCAAACAGTTCATCCGACAATACAAAATAACGATCTGCCCCAATCTCAGGCACTTTCTCCATAGAAATCTCTACGGAAGTATCATCCTTGATTCCTTCAACGAGTGCAGGCATTTTCAAGCCCAGATCATTATACAGAATGCCGCCTGTGCGGTGCTCGATGCCATGAACACGGATACCTTCTTTACGCGGACGAATCAATGCTACCGTCTCATCGCCCAGCTTCTCAGCCAGTTTCGCTTTCATTCCTGCCACTTTCTCTTCATAAGCTGTACGTACTTTCTCTGCTTCGTCCTGCTTGTCTGTAATCTTAGCTACTGTAGCTAACGTATCACGCCAATCTTCGTAGAAATCGAGTACCAGGGTAGGTGCGATTTTGCTTACACTCTCATACTGTTTCTCTTGGAAGTCAGTCATGATAATCAAATCTGGATCTAAGGCTACAATGGCTTCGAGGTTAGGCTCGTCCCGTGTACCGAGAACTTCAACGCCACTTGCCTGATCGCCCAAGTATTCTGGAAAATCAGTGTTACCTCCAGCGATAACACTACCTGCCGGCTTTTCGCCAACGGCTAACATCTGATCCAAAAACTTAACATCAAGAACTGCAACTTTCTTCGGTTTTTCGTTTAGCGTGATGTCCCCCTTCATACCTTTGATCGTTACTGGAAAAGCGCCATCGGTCTTCGTCTCTGTACTCGCAGGTGTATCCGAAGGCGTTGCCGCAGATTGTTTACCGCTATCTGTACCTGTTCCGGCTCCGCAAGCCGTCAGGATGAGAATCAGGGCCAACATCAAGCCCATGAGTAATCGTGATTTGTGAGCAGGATAGCCTTTGCTTCTGGCTGCTTGCCCGTTTGTTCCTTGTTTCATTTGTAAATCCCCCTTATGTATACTAGTGATAATGATTTTCATTATCGAAACATAAAGAGAGTATAAACGATCTGTGTATCGTGTTACCATGTACTTTTGCGACATTTCAGTCGGACTAATGCGACATCATGATTGATATTTTAACTATCCACTATCCGCCTTTTAATTTCTTAGCAATGTAAGCATGAAGACGGTAAATGTCTGCAAGAAGTTCTTCTTCCTCCGGCGTATTGCCATACTCCCCCAGCCAGCGAGGTGTGCGGATATGCCACTCATCTGTCAGGTATTGCTTTTCATCTTGATACTCCCGAATATGTCCCAGGAAATATTCCAGAGAGCCGAAGGATTGTTTCTGATTATCGTTGATGATGGATTGTGTGTTCTCAATGATTGTATGTAACATTTGTTGAATATGCCCTTCTGGATTCATAGTGGATCTCCTCCAAAGGAATATTTTTAAGGATTCATATCCAGATTTCGTTCAAGCATTGCTCCTATACGTTCAGCCATCACGGAAGGTGGGAGAGGCCTTTCATGTGTAAACCACCATTCCACGACCCCAATGATAGCTCCCCCCACAAACTGAACCTCCACAAGTTGATCTTTCAATAATTCGGTGTTCTTAGCACCTGGAACGCTCTCGTTCCCATTCTGTAATTCATGGATAAAAAAGTCCAGAAACTGCTTACGAAAAAAAGAACTGCCTTTACTCTCCAGCAATGCGGAGAAAAATAAAAAATGCTTCTCAAAATATTCAAACCACATGAATACCATGTTGTTATAACCCTTGTCCATCTCCGTAGATTCACAGATTTCACGCAAATTCTCAATATGCTCTGTGATGAGTTTATTCAGAAGATCGAATTTATCTGTGTAATGAAGATAGATCGTTCTGCGGCTGATATCCGCTTTGCCTGCAATGTCCTGGATCGTAATATGATCAAAATCTTTGTTCATCATCAGTTCAATAACCGCCGTTTTGATCGCTTCTTGGGATTTGCGTATCCTTCGATCCACCTTGACCACTTCACATCACCCTTTTTCTTCATGGTTAATACGTACTTTCAAATCATCTGTGCACAACTGCACGCAATCCAGCTTTTTAGCCATTGTAAGATTTTTATTTACGTATACCATTATACAAATACGATTAATAATACACTACTGTGCACTAATTCACAGTAAAAACAGTGAGAAATGGAGTTTAACCATATGAAAATTGCAGTCATTGGGGCTACCGGAGGAACGGGAAAAAAAGTGATTGAACGTGCCCTTGCATTAGGACATGAAGTTATTGCCGTTGCTCGTCGTCCCGAAGCTATTTCAGGGGCAGAAGGACTTACCGTTAGAAAAGGGGATGTGTTCGATTTACCTGTTATGATTCAGGCGATTTCCGGGGCAGAAGCTGTCATCAGTTGTATAGGCCCTCCCCTCAATGTATCATCCACCTCCGCTAAGAAAGGCTTGGGTAATCTCAGTGCCTCTTTACTTACAATTAAGGCTAATTTCTCACCAGGTACGGTCATGTCTGTGGGAATTCCAAATATTATTGCAGCCTGTCAGCATACAGGGGTTAAACGTATTGTGATGCAGAGCGGCATTAATTTGAGCGATGGGAGAGAGCTTTCTTATGTCAACCGTCTCGCCGTGCGTCTGATGCGCCGTATTTTTTGGAAGGCCATTCAGGATAAACGTATCGCGGAACAAGCGCTCATCCAAAGTGATCTCGAATGGGTCATCATGCGTGCATCCGTGCTTCAGTATGCAGAAGGGAACTTGGAATATACGGCTGGTCCACTCGCTCGCATCAATCCAGTTGCTGCACTTCCTTTTGCAGATTGTGCTGATGGGCTAGTACGTGCGGCAGTCAGCCAGCCCGATTGGACCGGGAAAATTGTGAATATAGGGAGATAAGTCGTTCGGATTGGAGGTTCGTTCAATTTCTTATATACTCTATGTAGGCCTTTGTTTAAAACCAAAGAATCGATACCCCCATAATGACGGAGACATCGATTCATATCATCTAACTATGAGGTGAATCATGAGTATGCAACTAAATAGGAAGTATATCACTATAGTGTTCACCGTTGCCATTATTGCTTTTCCTATTATCATTGGATTCTTTATGTTAAACAAGGTTGTCGATCCGGAAGAGATTATGATTACGAAAACTGAAGTTTCTCCAGAGCTTATTACGATACAAGGTGGATTTGGAGACAGTATCAGCAAATATCACGGTTATAACATCTCACATCATGATCATTCACTATTCATTCAGATCAAAGGCAGCAAATTTCCCATTAGAGGTGATAAGGACTTCAACATCTCGTTCACTAATACTTATGGAGATATTGCTGAAATCTACTTAGTAGGGCAGGACAACGCTAAAAGAAAGATTTGGCCCCAGCCCTGACTTTCATCTGAAGCCATATTCCACTCTTCCGGGTCACTCCCTATTCAATTCCAGATCCTTATCCACCATAGAATCATAGACATAACGGACTTAGGCATAACGGATGCCTGCTTTTCCGTCGCTCTGACCTCCGCATTTCCTATTACTGCACCTGCTTTTCAGCTGCGGCTTGCTTGATTCTGCGAATCTGGTTGAGATGGTTCTGCACATGAGCGACAAAACCCGGAATGATCGCGGTCAGAGATACCGTCTCGCCTTTGAAGTTAACGCCGGTTTTCTCCCATTCTTCGTCGCTCAGACGCTCCAGTAGTCCTGAATTGTATTGAACCAGACCATTAGCAATCGTAATCAGCTGAGAGATCTGTTCCTCATTTGCTTTTTGTCCAGTGATCCACGCTTCCTGATTAAAACCAGGCAGCGTCGCCGGTGATCCCGCTAATATTTCACGGATGCGGAAGGATACGACGATGCTATGATCCACCAGATGTGCCAGCACTTCGGTAACACTCCAGGAGGATGGAGAAGACTTCCACTTCAACTGTTGCTCGGTCAGTCCTGCGATCTCCTGTTCAATCTCTTCATACGCGTGTACATATGCCGAAATAATGGATTCTATATTCACTGTTGTGTTCCCCATCATGACCACTCTCCCATCGATATAAGTTCAACTACAATATTGACTTTAGCCATGGCTGTGCTTACACCAGTTCCCCCGTAAATGCTTCTTTGAGCAATTGGAATGAACGTGTCCGTTGTTCAAAATTAGGAATAATCGTTGTAAACACAAAGCTGTTCACACCATATTCCTCCGAAAGCTCCAGCAGCCGCTTCCGCACGGTTTCCTTGGTGCCGCGTGTAATGTCCGCTTCGCGCTCAACCGCCGTATACGTTTCTCCCGCTTGCCTTGCAAATTCCGCTGCCTGCTCCAACGTCTGCACATTCACGGTTTTGCCACTCGCCAGCGTTGCACGCACCGTTTTGTGCTGTCCCGCCAGCGCATTCGCCTCTTCTTCCGTATCTGCAGCAATGACCGACAAGGCCAGAATGGCTTCAGGCTCTCCGCCATGTTCAGTGTTAAACTGCGTGCGATACGTATCCAGAGCGGTGCGTGCCGTTTCGGGATCACTGTTGATAAACAGCGCAAACGCATAAGGTAGCCCCTGCTTGGCTGCCAGTTCCCCACTGGAAACACTCGTGCCCAGCATATAAATACGTGCCGGCTGTCCCGGCAACGGATGTGCTGTCAGTCCTGGCTGCGCATGGGTTTCACTTGCCGGAGCGTTCAGGAAGTTTCTCAGTTCCACCAGTTTATCATCCAGCGTTTCCGGCTCGGCAATTCCCTTTTGCAACGCCTTCGTGGAACGAGGCAAGCCGCCCGGGGCACGCCCGATCCCAAGTTCAACCCTTCCCGGAGCTAGTGTCGCGAGCACATTGAAGCTTTCAGCGACCTTATATGGGCTATAATGCTGGAGCATAACACCACCGGAGCCGATCCGAATCTTTTGAGTCTGTGCAAGCAAATACGAAACGAGCACTTCTGGCGATGATCCGGCAACACCTTCCGAGTCATGGTGCTCCGCTACCCAAAACCGGTCATATCCAAGTGATTCTCCAAGCTTCGCCAGTTCTACGGTATTTTTCAACGCCTCCGCAGCCGACTGGCCCGGAAATACAATGCTTTGATCCAAAATCCCTAATGTAAATGACATATCTCTTCCCCCTTGGATATTCCTTATCATGTTTCTGATCCCGTTTTCTTATATGGAATATGCAGTATCCGGTGTAATGCGTTTGAGAAACTGCTTCGTACGTTCTTCCTTCGGATAGCGGAACAGCTGCTTCGGCTCTCCTTCTTCCACAATGACCCCGCCATCCATAAATACAACGTGGTTCGCGACTTCCTGGGCAAAACCCATCTCGTGAGTCACGATAATCATCGTTATGCCTTCCTGTGCAATCTGGCGAATAACCGCCAACACTTCGCCTACAAGTTCCGGGTCCAGCGCCGAAGTCGGTTCGTCGAACAAAATAACCTCTGGATTCATCGCCAGTGCCCGTGCAATACCCACACGTTGTTGCTGTCCACCTGAAAGCTGGCTAGGGTATGAATCGAGCTTGTTTCCGAGACCTACCTTCTCTAGCAAAGCGATACTCCGCGTCCGCGCTTCCTCTTTAGCCACTTTACGAACAGCCACAAGCCCTTCCATCACATTTTGCAATGCTGTTTTGTGGCGGAACAGATTATATTGCTGGAAGACCATCGCTGATTTTTGGCGTAAGGCATGGATGTCCTTTTTGGCGTGCTTGCCGTAATCCAAGGTAAAATCACCGAGTGTGATATGCCCGGAATCCGGTTTTTCCAAATAGTTAATGCAGCGCAGAAGCGTTGTTTTGCCTGATCCACTGGGTCCCAGAATCGCAACGACCTCTCCGCGCGCCACGTTCAGATCAATTCCTGACAGCACCTTATTGTCTCCGAAGCTTTTGTGTATTTGCTTAAGTTCAATCATGACACGCCTCCCCGGTTGTACGATCTGAACCGCTTCTCTGCCACTGCGGTCAGTCTTTCGATCATGACGGTCAGTCCCCAGAAGATGAGAGCTGCCGCCACATATGCCTCAAAAAATTTCCAGTTGGTCGATGCTACAATTTGCGCCTTGGCGTTAATCTCCACCACCGAAACTGCAAATGCCAGGGTAGATCCATGCAACATGCCAATCAGCATGTTTGAAATGTTGGGTAGACTGGCTGCAAAAGCCTGCGGCAACACAATTCTGCGCAATGCCTTCGTCGCTGTCATGCCCAGAGAATACGCCGCTTCGATCTGACCGCGATCCACCGCGAGCAAGCCAGATCTGACAATCTCTGACGCATAGGCTCCAGCCGTAATCGAGAACGCCAGATAAGCAAAACCAATCAATGGAATGGACGACGAGTTGAACCCAAGTCCGAGTGATGAAGACAAACTGTCAATGATCATCGGTAGACCGAAATAGATCAGTAGCAGATGTGTAATCATCGGTGTACCGCGAATAAACGTAACATAGGCCGTCGCCAGCTGGCTCAGTACAGGAATCCGAAACTGGCGGAGAAGCGCAACCGCTGTACCGATGATAAAACCAAGCACCACCGAGACCACCGTGATAGCCAGTGTAGTCGGGATGACGCCGAGAAGTTGCACGAACGCAGTCCATACAAAGGAAGCATCAAAGCTCATATCGGAGCAAACCCCCTCTTCTGCACTTTCCGCTCAAGTACATGGAAGACCCTCTCCAGCACAAAACTCAAAACAAAATAAATGAGCGCCAGCGAGATATACGCTTCAATAAAATGACGAGAGATCGTTGCCAGTGTAGACGATTTGCCCGTCATCTCCATGACACCCACACTGAACGCAAGGGATGTATCCTTCAAGCTACCGATCACCATGTTGGCGAATATAGGTAACGCGGTCACATAGGCTTGCGGCAATACTATCCGGAAGAACGCTTGCGGGCCAGACATGCCCATGGCATAAGCTGCTTCTACCTGACCCTGATCCACGGAAGCAACGGAAGCGCGAATCATCTCCACCATAAACGCTCCGCTATGGAGCGAGTAAGTCATAATCACAAAATAGATGGCAGGTGCGCGGTTAGCATGAATACCGAACAAACCCAAAATTTCCGGCACACCGTAGTAGAACAAAAACAGCTGAATCAAGATCGGTGTTCCGCGAAAAAAGGATACATACAGCTTAGACAGCTGTTTCAGCACCGGAATATTGTACATCTGCGGCAGTGCCGCGATGGAACTGATGATTAGACCAAGTACCATTGCACTAGCGACGATGAGAAGCGTAGTACTGATAGTGGGTAGGAGCTTTACAAAGTAGTCCATGACATAACTGAATTCAAATGGTGCACCCATCGCTGCAACCTGCCTTTCTTCTACGTGTTATTTCGTTTCCGATTGCGTAGCGTCAAAGCCAAGCCACTGCTCACTCAGTTTCTTCAATGTGCCGTCTGCCTTGATTTCCTTCAGCGCTTCATCGATGCGATCCGCGAGCTTTTGCTCCTCAGGATCATCCTTGCGGAACATAAACAGGGTGTCCGATTCACTGAGTGGTGGACCTACCAGTTTCAGCTCGCCGTTCGGATCAATGAGTGGAAGCGTAAAGTCAGCCGCTACAAATGCTGCAACCCGTCCAGCTTTGAGCTGTGCGATGGAATCGTTAGCTACACCGCTTGAATACACAATATCAAGTGCGTTGTTATTCTGCTTGTTGTAGTTTTCCAGCAAGATAGCTTGTGCGCTGGTTGCTGTCGTCAACACTTTTTTGCCTTTCAGATCATCAATGGAATGAATGGTATTATCATCTTTGAGAACCGCGATTTTGTTCTTCCAGTGGGAATACGCTTCTTTGTTGAATAAATATTTCTGTTCGCGCTCCGGGTTTTTCTCCATCTGATGCGCGACCATGTCAATCTTGTTCGTTTCGAGGCTGAGCAACAAGTTCGTGAACTCCATCGTCTGCAGATCAAACTCGTAATCATCCAGCCGTTTATCAATTTCTCTGACGAGTTCTACATCATATCCCGTCAGTTTGTTATTTTCGTCAATAAAAGCGACATTCGGAAATTGCGTGCCTGTTCCCACAATAATCTTGGTTGGTTCGTTCGCTCCACCAGCTCCCGATGCCGTCTTCGTGTCTCCCCCGGTACTGCACCCTGTGAGCGCCAATACGATTGCAGTTGTAAGTGTTAGAACAGACCATTTTTTCATGTTTTTCTCCCCCGTTATGTGTGCGATTATTTTAAACCACTAATTCTTACATGTTAACTAGGAATTAATTGATCTAAAAATAGCATTCCAACAGGAACATCGTCAACGGGTTTACTTATAGAACAATTCTATATATAAATAAAATATTCGATGGGTACGATTACACCTCAACTTAACAGCACCTAGAATGCCCACTTTCAATAACACAGACGACTTTTACGCTAAACCTGATCGTTATCGTTATCTATCGATGATCTCGGAGAAACAAGAAAAAACCTAACGAAGAATCGTTAGGTTCAACATGTCCAACACCCTTATGAAACTATAAATAGCCGCCCCTTCTCCTTCACTTATCTTCTAGTTATCTTCGACTTAACTTCTTAAATGCCGAGTACTTCTTCTCGGACTTCATATAACCTAGTATCTTTTCCGCACATGCAACTGAACTGAGTTCTTCCGTGTTCACTTCCAGATCATACTCATCATAGGCATATATGTAATCGAACTGGGAATGGGCAAGTCCCATCTCACGATCTCCCCTGCTCTGCTCTCTTCTGGTGAGTTCTTCTTTGGAGCAGTGCACACCAACAAACAGTATCGGATAATCTGCAAGCAAATCATAAAATTCGTTAAACCACTTGTCATCGCTGATAACCGTATCCACAATCACATTCAGGCCCAACTCCGAAAATAGTTTGATCGTTGCATAGTACAATGAGCCAATCGGGCCAAAAAGGATATCTGACATCACACCCGGCTCCACTTCCCTTGTTGGCTTCATATCTGGATATGTCGTGTCAATAAAATGATCATAATTTTGAAAAAATTGATCTACAGACAGATGATGCAGCGGCATCTCTCCCTGCTTTTTCATTTCCAGCGCAATGCTTGTCTTGCCTGAACTTGACGTTCCGTTTAAAAAGATAATGAGTCCTCGTTCCATGTGTATCACCTCCACAAAATTGTACTGCCTATCTGAGCCCTTCTCCTTTTAATATATCCTTTGAAAATTGATCCACAGCGAGCCAGGTAGACACGTCTTCTTCTACATACTTCTTCCAAGCGATTACAACATGAATTTCACATATTTCATCCGATTCCATCTGTGACATGGGCACATTAATCCCTTTTCCAGAACTCAGGATGTATCCCTGTGCTTCAACATCAATACCTTTACCAAAGGATTTCGGAATCCGATCACCATGATTTCTTCTCATCATTAACAGCGTTCCGTCTTGTGTACCGATATGTAACTGATCAGTTTGATTTTTATATTCAATCGCTTCGAGTCCTTCTCCAGTATCCGATCCACAGCTTATCCAGTTATATCCCTCTTTCCACGAGGCCGTGAAGTTGCACTCATCAATCCGGTGCCCACCATTCGGTTTGATTCGGAATACAGCTCCCCAACATTCATCTACTGCCTGATCGCAAGCAAGTTCTACATCCACTCTACAAATTGCGAGTTCGCAGTCCCATGAGTCGTAGTAATACTTATACAACCATCCACCGCTGGTGAGCCCTGCATAATCTGTTGCAAGATAGGATTGGTTCGAGATCGAAAGTGAGAACTCAAGGGTGCCCAGAGGTGTACAAATAGACGGCATCGCAGGCATCGCCTGTTGAACGATGGTTTCTTTTCCATGAAAAAGCTTCATGTACTCTCTCCTTTGTATTGCTGCTTCACTGCCATTATTCATTCCAGAATTCAATTATTTTCTGGTTTACCAGATCCGCTTGCTCGTGGTTAATCGCATGACCTGCTTCTCGAATGATCTCATAATTCAACTGGTTGCGCTGTAGCTTATGTATTGCTTTTGGATAGTTAGAGAGGATGTCATGTTCGCCGATCAGAAACTTGGCCTTTCCTACCAGTGTAGCAAGTTCCACATCATCAACAAATTGAATCCGGTGTTTCATCATAGACTTGTTGTTGAAATATTTCAGCAAATAATACCAGTGTCGCATCAATTCTTCATTCTCGGCAAAGACCGCATAATTAGGGCCGCATAATTTTCGAAGCAGCTTCTCACAATTCTTTTCCGATGGGAACAACGCTTCAGGCATAAAGGCTTTCATCATTTTAGACATCACTTCAAACGTACTCGATGGAATTCTGCCTGCCAGGCACATCGCTTTTCGGATTCTCTCAGGTCTTTTTAATGTGTAAAAATAGGATAGATATGCACCATAAGACACGCCGCAAATATACGAATCGTGGAGCTGAAAGGCATCCATGATGTCATCCATCCATTTCACCTGATCAAAACGTTTGAAATATTCGGCGTTCGGCTCACTTTTCCCCGATCCTCCAATTGAATCAACAGCTATGACATAGAACTTCCTGGATAGCTCGTTCATGTTGTACACCCACATCATTGCCGCATTATCCGCAGTGCCATGGAAAAGTAACAAGGATGGATTCTGCGAATCTCCGGCAGTAATTACATGTGTCTGTCCAAAGCTCGTTTCGATATACTCCTCTTCGACATGAACATCATACGATTGCAGCAACTTGTCATACGACTGGTAGATGAGCTGTCTTCCTTGAAATGATTTATATCGCTCCATCAGGCATCATTTTCCTTCCCTTTACATGGGTGCTTCTCTTTCCTTTTTTATATATTGTTTAAAATACACCCTAAACACATCATAGATATTCTGCACTTCCATGATCTCATTCCGAAATGTTTCCCGAATCTCTTCACTTTGTTTGTGCTCAAGCTCCATATCGAACTCTTCAGCCTCATATTCATTTAACATTTTATATACATATTCGCACTCCACTTTCACTGCTTGGTAATGGTCAGCATACTGACCGGAACCCAGCAAAAAACTGGCCCAGGATATTTCTCTTCTATCATACTTCATATACAAACAAGCGATGTAATGATCGTGTAGTGAGTTAAGATAATCATCGATAAAAGGTTCGGAGTGAATATATCTGTTAACGATCTGAATAGTGTCTCCTTGATATCTCGCTGCTGCTAATTCAATGATCCAATATGGCGGCTTCTCGTATGCCAGGATAATGTAATCACAAAACAGGTGAAAGTGCTTGTACCAGATTAATTTACTCTCCAGCATAATACTCATCATACAAGCAAACTCTTTCGTTGGTTCTATTTTCATAAATATACTCCTTCTATACGCTCTAATACGATTAACGCTTGCCAATGAATAATGTTGTCTTAGTCCAATGAAGATTATACCCATAACGGTACAGCTCAAAGTATGGATAAAGACAATTTTCTGCTTCCTGCAGACCTTTATAACGAGGCCATTGTAAATAATAGGCGACCCAATAATCACAAGCGATAGAATAGTAGGCTTCACTCAGAATTTCAATCGCTTCATCGTAGTCACTGCGCGAGCGAAGGAGGTCTCCTAGTGCTTCATATACTGCATCACTATCTTCCTCATTCGTACCTTGAATAGCCCTTTGCTCTAACTTGCCTAGTTCACCCTGTGGTAACACAACGACTTCCTTCACACAAGCCAAGTCTTGTAACGCTTCCTTAGCGATCTCCGCTGCTTCATCATCTTCTGGTACGATAGAGAACAGACTTTTTAATCCTTTGATCAGATCTTCGCCCAGTCTTCGCAACATTTCCTCTGAAGCAGTCCCTTGTCCACCGTTAAAATAGCCTGGTACATATTCTCCGGTGAAATCCTCGGGATTCAGCATCTCATAGATTGGACGTATTCGGTCCAGAAAACGATCGCCACTTGGAATTGGCTCAAACACTCTTTCAACACCCGCTCCCACTGGCATAAACCATTGAAAAAAACCATAAAGATGTTCCTCGCTCACCTGTTCTTCTTCTTCCGGCTCAAACTCTTCTCCGCCCATTGCTAGTAAATAACGACCATATTCCTGCTGATCCATCCATACTCTCTCCCCTCTTTTTTAAGCAACCCTACCACTCTCTCCATTCTTCCGTAATATCTTCATCCTCCTTGATGTGCAAACCAGCCAATTTAGCCGCCTTGTCGATAAAATCAGCCAGTTCCTCACGTTCCATCGTTTCAATAAAATAATCATGCGCTTCATTCATTTCATTGAAGGTGACCACAACTTTTTCCGACATCCGTATTCTCTCTTCTGTGAAACGTTCATCTCCGTCTTCGATCATTCTATGATTCCATCGTTTCGTAGGTTTTTCTTGAAACAAGTTTTGTAGCGTCATTCGGATCATCTCCTATTCTTCCCACAGTCTAGTTACTTTCTCTAGTCTCATCCCGTCAAATTGTAATTGATAGATATCTGGTTTGCTGATCTGATTGATATAGTCCACTCCGTACGTTGGATCAAAGGCATTTATCATTAACGTCATGACATGTCCGTGTGTGCCGATCGCTACTTTTTTCCCAGAATACTCTTCTAAAATCTGTTTCAATACACTCACAGCTCTATGCTGGCACACCTTGTTAGACTCGCCTCCGGGCAATGCATATTCAGGGTCAGCAAACATTCTTTCCGTAATAGCGCTAAAATCCTCATCCGCAACAACCTCATCTGAAAAATGCCTTTCTCGCAGATCCTCCATGAGCTGCATATCTAATCCTAAAGCCGTTGCCAGCCCCTCCAAAGTTAGAACAGCCCTGGCATACGGACTTGAAATAATGGTATGTATCCCTTTTCCCTTTAATATCTCTGTTACTTTGATTGCATTCGCCTTACCGTTCAAGGTAAGTTCTCTTGTTCTTTCCGTTCCTTCATTGTACGGCGACTCGGCATGCCTAACCATATAAATGATCGTTTTCATAGGCTTCTCTCCTTCGGTTCCTACTCCTAAATCCTTTTAACTATCGCTTCTTACTCATATAGATAATTTACAAGAATTCTCATTTATGTGATAGTAGAAGTGAAGAAAAGCAATATCTAAGAGAGGATAAGCTAATGTTTTCATTCCAAAAGAGATCTGTTCTGATATTCGCTTTATGCATATTCGTCGTCACTGTATCGATCATCACATATATGAATGTTCAATCCAAACCGGAGAAAAGCGTTTATACCGTAGTCAATCTACCTGCCAACTCCATCACCTTCAGTGAAGTGGAAAAGCTGGATGCGTTTGCTGAATTAATCGTGATTGGTTATGCAACAGACGGGTTTGCGGATCGTGAGCATGTGATAACTGCATTTGATGATGGAACCATGCAATCTTTCCACACCAACGCCAACATCAAGATTACGAAAATACTAAAGAAACCTGAGGATTTCCCTTCAGATCTAACCGAATTGACAGTCATCGAACCTGTCAGCCTGGATGGGAATGTCAAGTACACGGCAAATGATTATGTAGAACTGCAGAAGAGTGAACCAAGTGTGCTTTTTTTGCTAAGAAACTCCTATGGAGATTACGGTTTGATTAATGATAACTTGGGAAAATTCAGCTTGGAAGGCGTAAGCCAATATAGCTTACCTGAATCCTCCACATCACAACAATTATCCGATTACCAGATCTTTCGGGATGCCGTTATGAAGAAATACAATCCGGACTAGGAGTCAGCCCCGACATTGGGGCTGTTTCATTAGGATTTATTTACAACTGGTTATCACGACAGATTTCACAATCGTTTATCTCGATCATACTCCGTCAATTTCTCCTCAATGAACATCCACGCGCTGTTCAGATCACGATGTAGCCAGTCAATGTCCTCGGTGGTCTGATCACTGTATACACCCAATATTAACGTTCTGATCGCTTCTTCCGAGTGGTCGCCTACAATAAGTGCTACTGGAAAAGGAATGTTACGATACTGATCCTCACCAATATAGAAAACATTTTCGAGTTGATCTCCCCATTCATAGGACAGTTCACTGAAATCAAGGATCAAACCCGCTGGTTCCCAGGCTTCCAAAACTGCTTTCCCTATTGCACACATATAGATGGCATCTGAATTCCCCCCAGAACCATAACCATATTCACCCACGAACTTTAAAATCATCGTCTTGCAATAACTTACTGCCTTGGAGTCTCCAATATGCACTTCATATTTCAAATCACTAAGCTCTTCCAGCTTCAGCTGTTTGGTTACAATATCCATGACACCCTCCTAATGCAATAATTTCACCTTTCCAGTTCATCTCTCTGATCTCTTTATCTTTCAGTAAACACCAGTCGATGATCTGTCCAATCAGCCTTGGAGCGACAATTTCATCGTTCCATATTGGTGTTAGTGCTCTTCTGTGACCAACATACTCTGCTGTCCAGCCCTCGAATTCCTTGCCGATGATGACTAACATGGGAAACTCCTTATGGCCTCTACTGCATTGTCCCACCTCATAGGTTACGATAAGCTTTTTATCCTCAGAAACGATATGTAACTTAATGATCCCTTCATCGTCCAGATCCGGCTTTACATACCAATAGAATAATCGATTAGATCGCATGATTTTGCGTTTATATTTTTGACCAACACCCATCCTTTCACCTCGCCTCAAACCTCATCTGTAGCTCCTTAACAAACACCTTGATCGGCTCATGATAATCAATTGGCTTGTAAATGCCGCGATTGTTAAATTTGTGTCGTGCATTCTCATCTCTAAAATCATTGTCATTTCCTTCAAGAGCCTTCATCACAAATATGATTTCGTTCATGCTCCCGATTACACTTCGACTGTCCGTTTTGGTAATCAAGCGGTCGTTACATTGGTCCAGATAATACTGTGCCCATTCCTGGGGAATGCCCTCAAAGGCCATATATGCTTCCAGATTCTTTTTAAAAATGGCTAACAGCTTATTCGCCTGTTTGGTTCTGCTTAGGTATAGCATTTTCAGTGTAGCTGTTCATTATTTTTTGTATGCGTCTTTTCGTGGAATCATCCATACTCTCGATTCTCCCGTTCTACGTAGTCATTGATTCTGCTATGTTAATAAGGATATCGGCAGGCATTGGCTTGCCAAATAGTTCATATTGTAGCGCCTTTCCACTACTTCCTTCTTCAATCCAAATCAAGCGGTCTGTACCATGGTTTGTAAAATAAAAGGCCTCTACACCTCGTACATGTAATGTTCTCACCTGAGCCAACTCAGATTCAGACAACCCAATTCGACTTTTGGTAGTTCCGAAAATCCGGAGTGTAAACGACTTCTCTCCTCCATAGGTGATGCTCACACCTACAAGCTTATTGTTCGGTTTCAGATCGCGGACGATCACATTCTTTCCTGTCATTTCGCTTTCTTCCGCCATCGCTTCAATCTCATCCGGTGTCAGATTATCGAATCCATAGTAGACCTGAATGGAATTGTGCTCAACCTGAGCCGGAAATCTAGGTTTCCACGAAGTTAAATTTTCTTTTAACTGCTCCAGGCCATTCTCCCATTCAACGGCTGCATAATTCGTCTGTTGCGTGAATGAATTCTCTTTGGCGTCGGCAATATATATGGCTTTCCCGTCACCAGGTCTCAGATTGCCTATGATCTGGTCCATACCATCTTCGCTATCCAACGATTCAATTTGAATTTTACCAAGAAAATCACCGTTTTGATTTTTAATATCCAACCACCATCACTCCTCAGATTCGATATGTATCAATCATTCAGGGCCAGCATCTAATCATAGTTCGTATTAAAAACATGACATTTCTTCTCTATCTTGTCAATTCAGAAAGTCCAGTTACGCTTGCGTCAATATTTTTGTAAAAGGTGAAGCATGGCGCGGCTGTGGACGGGTAAGCCGCGTAAGAGTGGGGTGCTGCTATAGTTGGATGCAGCACCTTATGGAGAAGCCCCGCGACAATGAATCGCGGGGCTCATGTTTGACATCACAGTTGTACGGCTGAGATGTCAGCCTAGAAGTGACTATTTAACAAAACGACATACATGGTTCAGTTTTTTTATTCTATTTTCATTGTTGATTAACCCTTTATCTCCTGGACCATTTGAAACGCACACTTCAAGCAGCTCAATAGATTTAATTCTATCCCCGTCTTGTCTCTGAATGTTGTATAAATGATTTGAGCTATTTGAGTTTCGTTCGTAGCTAGGTAGCTAGGTTTACTTGTTTGCTTATCACTTTTACCTCAATATCATATTCATTACTTGGTGCCCCACCAGCCAGAAGTGCAAGCGGGTCCCATTCGTTGATAATCCTTGTGAGTAGTTCTTCAGTCTTCAAGCAGACTCTGGTTCCAGTTGAAATTGCATACTCGGCGATATTTTCAAAATCTTCTGGGGAATGCACACGAAATCCCAATTTGGTCATATGATTTACCATTATGTATAACTCCTTTGTATGTAGTCTGCTATGTACGCTTTGTCTAGTACTCATCCTTTGGATTGATTCAACTTCGATTTATGTTTTGATCGCATCATTACATCTAACAGGTAACCTATGAACAACCAGATAAGTATCCCCAGAAATGTAGTTACAAATCTAAAATGGTAATTAACAATATCATCGTATCCTAATAATGCTTTTAGATAAAACTCTATATTCGTTAAGATGTTGGCTATGATTTGATTCATTCCTTCCCCTGACCCGTTATGCATACTCTTGTCTGTGACAATTTACGATTTATTGGTTCTTATATAGACGTCCAAAAGTCGTTCGTTGTTTCAGATAACTTTGTTAGCTTTCTTTGTAGACAGATACTTGGGTTTTACTATCACATAATTTCTTATTTGCCTACCATTTCTTTTAAATCTTCAATTGTATTTTCACTTGAGTATTGAGTATTATTAAGAAGAACAATTCCATCAATTTGGGCATTCTTAAACGTACAAGCATCAATACTATTATCAATAAACTCTGAATGAGATAAATTAGCTTCATCAAACATTGAAGCTTTAATGTTCGAATGAATAAACTTTGCATGTCTAAAAGATGAGCCAGTAAAGTCCAAGGACAGTATACATTCTTCAAAAATCACTTCGTCAAAATTAAAATAATGAATACCTCCATATTCTGTTACTTCGACTTTTTTAAAATGCTTTGTTCCTGCACCTACGAGATCTTTTAATGTTTCAATTGTCATTTCAGTTTCTATGATCATCCTGGATGACTCCTCTTTATTTCATTTCACTTTGGTACTTCTCCCCCAATTATCGAAGCTCATCCTTCGGTTTATAAATTTCTTTGAGAGCTTCAAAATAAATCTTTTTATCAAATCGTAATTCAGGTATGAGATCCAGCCAATTTACAGTGGTGCCTATAAGTTCATAATTAAAAGGTATGCCTAGCTCGCTCATATCCATCCCGATTTTGCTCCAAATCACTTCTTTATCATTCTTTGTAACTTCAGCCACAATTACAGTGCACATCAGATCAGTATCATCTGGGCACATCAAAATAGGCAAAATCGCATTCTCTTGTTCAGAATAATACCGAGTCAGTAATAAATCTAGTTCTTCTTTAAAACTAATCCATTCAGTCACTGTCGGTACTAAACCTAGGAAATGGTGATCAGGATAGTACTGATCGAGATAGATATCGAGTGGATTGCCATTGATAACAATTACAGGATGCTTAACATCGACATATTCACTCGTTTGCTCAATGACTTCAAGTGTATCCATTTAATTCACTCTCTCTCCCATCATAACTTTCTTTTTTGTGTTTATATTGTATTCTCCCAAATTCTCCTGTTGGAGGGATTACTTTGCTTGTAGTTCTTTCTTTCCATGCAATTCCAAAATAACATGATTAATTCCCATTTTGGCTGCTCTTCTCTCATTCCCTAGACTCACTCAGCATCTCATCGTTTTAACTTCTTCAACAATACTTTTATACTTTTCAAGATCACATTGAAATTTTAATTCATGGGATAACATTAGATTTTGGAGATTTTCTAATCTCTCGATCCATTCTCCTGAAAATTCAATTATATTACTCCATGAAAAAACAAACTCATTCGAACCTCTGATTGTTTTATCCATAAAAGGGGATTGTTCCATTCTCCACATCAGCGTATCTTGAGTATGTACAACCTCTACATGGTATCCTCCACATCCAAAGATTCTACAAGTACAAGTGAACATGGGATATCTCCCTGGATAAAGTAACGAGTTGAAGTAAACATCTTCTAAAAAGATCTCATGTTCATCCAGTTTATGACCGTCTATAAACAAAGAAATTTTGGTATCAACAACAGTAACCATTTTTCCTTTTACTTTTGTTATATTTTTATATACCTTTTTTGTCGTTGTTTCCATGTCAAAAGATAACTTGCTTAAATAATCAGTACTCGATAATGTCATGATGACCTCCTCTGCTAAAATCCCTGCATAAGTAGACTTCTTGAATCTCTTCTAACAAATACTCCTGTAAAAAGTCATGCGTTGTCCTGGGAAAATGATATGTTCTATGTTTAAGATCTCTTTCTGTATTAATGAATGTTTGATTTTTGCGATAGGTAACCATTCTAATCCGATCTGACCGATGTCGGCGATTCCCCCTCCTTCCCAATCGTATTGTTAAATCTCGATATATACCTCTTGTTTTTCCTCTTCATTATGAATCCGCCAAAATTCATACTGCTCTATTCCACCTATATTAATGCCAGAGAGAAAAGTTGGATCAAAAAACAGTACTTGTTCATTCTTCAGCTTAATCAAAATGCTATCACATATAATTTCATTTTCTTTTTCTTCCATACTAAAAATTTTAATACTCGAAACCATATTCGTCAGCGATGTAGGATTAGTGAGTACCACATCACTGATTGAAGACACCGCTGGATATAAATCTTCAACCAATTCAAAATCATGTCTGATCGAGGGCACAATCGTAATTCTTAGTCTCGAATATTGTTCTATGGAAGCAAACTCCAAGTATTCTTCTCCGAATTTGACATATACAAATGTAAGCATTGGAGTGAATTCATACATCCCATTTTCTTCTAAGTAGATAAACCCTGACACATTGATGTCCTCTATGTTTTTTTCTTTTATCATATGGATCATATTTTGGAGCAATTTCCTGCCTCCCACCTAATTTCGTTACAGTTGCATGACCTAACTTTTCTTTATACTGAGTAAGCGTCGACCTATAATATAGTTCATCATTGATCATGAAATGCTTAAATCTCATTTTCTCCTTGTCGAGAAGATTCGTAGCTTCCCTTGAATGGAAAACTATCAAATTGAAATATTCCAACAAGAAATTGAACGTCAATTGATGCAACGCTTGGATCATGACCTTCGTACAATCCGAATTGTGGGACATTAATGTGATGATCGACCACCGGCGCTTTGATTGCTGGAGACAAGTATTCCATATCTTTCAATCTAAAATCTTTTTCTTCGAGAAATGTACTTACTCGCAAAATTCCCCCTCCAAACATCCTTGGTTAAATCCCCAGAACTGAAATATATTCTTGAGTTTTCAATTGTTCTTTAATCCATGTTTCAAACTCTATAATTAATTCTCTAAGCTTCTGAACGTTATGATCAAAGTCTTGTTGAAACTCATCTTCAGAGCTGCCGAATAAGAAATATACATGTTCTTTGAGTTCATCCATTGTTACCTTCTCATCAAGTAGAATAACAAGCTCATTTAATTGTTCAAGAATTAACATCCAGGTATCTCGATGTATTTCAGTAAATGCATAATGATCATATTTAGGATATATATCATATATGGCTTTTTCTAAATAACCAAAAACTTCTTCATCCAAAAAAATAGAGTGTTCATTCCAACACGTTTCAAGATACTTTCCTGGTAAAACCTCAATATAACAAGTGCCTTCGAGTTCTTCTTTATCTCTTATGATCCTCATTCTTACTACCCTCATTCTTTCTTTTTTATCACTCTTACTATTCCATCATGGAAGATTTCAATAACCTGCCTCTCTTCTCGATAGACCCATCCTTCTTTTTCTGTCTACATCCTTCATGATGTAACCCTCACAATATTCGTGTCTAAGTCAATTCCCAAGCTTGGTCTTGATGAGTAAAATGCTTTCGAACCTTGTTTAATAATTATGTTATCGGATGGCAATGTTATCTTCCACTCTTTTCGCTGACTTCTCATTTATAATGGAATACATTTTGAGGTCTTCGAACTTCCCTTTAATGAATACATGTTTTCTAAAAACCCCTTCAAATTCCATTCCTGATTTCTCCATGACTCTTGAAGAACCCGTATTCGCTGATATACATCTAGCTTCAATTCGAACTAAGTCCATATGTTCAAAACCAAATTCGATTATTTTCTTCACACACTCCGTCATATAACCTTGTCCCCAATAATCTCTTGACAACGCGTATCCGATCTCTGCTTTATGGTGATTAATATCCCAACCTACAAAGTCGCATGTTCCGATGATCTTATCTGTCTTTTTATCTTGTATCCCCCATGGACTTATTTGGCTTTTGTTATATTTATCTATGATAAAATCAACAAAATTCTCTGTATCCTCTATTTTCATATGCGGATGCCATGTTGTATATTTGGAAACTTCCGGATCGCTACAATAAGAATAGATATCCTGTACATCATTCTTTTCAATTTTTCTAAGTATCGTTCTTGAGGTCTCAAGTACAGGTAAATCATTGTAGATATCTTCAATCTTCATTTTTAAAACCTCCAGTTTAAGTCGTTTAACTTTAATGCTAATCAACCATTTCGCGTTCAATTAATTGATATTAATCATCTAACCCTATAGAAATGACCCAGCCTTAGATCATTTTATCTTAGACTGGGTCGTGTGTGATGGGATTCTCTCCCTTTATTTGACTTTAAGAAATCCCTTCATTTTATCGCCCGATAAACGAGACCTAACACCCCGGAATCAAAGGTTTTATTTTCAATAAGTTGAAGATTGATCTTTTGGTTAAGACCTCGGAATAACGGTAACCCACTTCCGATCAGCACAGGAGACACCGTAATTTTATACTCATCTATTAAATCAAGTTGCATAAGATAATGTGCCAACCGAGGGCTACCGAGTATAACCATGTCCTGACCTGGCTGTTGTTTGAGGTTTTTGATCTCGTCCTCAATATTTTCTTTTACCAATCGGGAATTGTTCCACTCTACATCATCCAGCGTTGTCGAAAAAACGATTTTGGCTGTCTTCTCAATCCACTCGGCATGCTCCCGTTCATGCTGAGAAGCTGATGCGTCTGAACGTACAGATGGCCAGTAACCGTGCATCATCTGATAAGTCCCACGTCCCCAAATGACCGTGTCAGCAGTGCTCAGAACTTCTTTCGCGTGTTTCTCCAAATCCGCATCGTAAGAAACCCAGCCAATGTCCATTTCACCATTTGGTCCTTCTACAAAACCATCAAGCGATGCGTGCAGAAATAAAACGAGTTTTCTCATCTTCACTTCTCCTTGTTTATGAGGGATATCTCCGCAAACTCTGAACTAAATTGGGGCATGATTCATCTTGTTTTCTCATATGGTTTGCTAACCACAAATGAAATATACTACTATTCCAAAAAGATGTATATAACCTTCTTCTATTCAATCTTCATCTCTATTAATAATTTTAATTGTTGATTTCGATGCATGAGGAAACGCTTCATATAGGACTTTAATATAAGTCTTTCAGTCACCCAGCCTATAATCCCAAACGGAGCAACCATAGTAAGCCGATCTTTCATGAGTGTCTTTCCGTTATGTTCTTCAAAAATATGCTCATGGCGCAAGCTTTTAAACGCACCTTTAAGCATTTCATCTACGAAATAATAAGGGGCTTGGTATGCTGAGATTCTTGACGATAACCTTTGCCTAATCAAAAAATGTCTGGCCTCAAAAGTTACTGTATCTTCATGATTTATTTTTCCCGAAGTAATACCTGCGACAGCCTTCTCTTTCGTATGTTTCCAGACGGTTTGTGTATGAACATCGATATCTCTAGCCATATCAAAACATAACTCTATTGGAGCATCTATTAGAATCTCTGTCGTAACGATAACCATCTAAGAACAACTCCCCAAGTAAATAAGTAACTGATTTGGATTAGAGCTTATGTGCATAGGTCTTCATTTTATCCATTCGAATTTCACGCAAAAACAAAAATAATGGCAGCCCAAATGAAACACCCACGGTTAATGTTCCTATGATCGGTATCCACATATGCTTTATGCCAATTCGTTTTCCTTCATATATGATAAATCCAATCAATACAACTGCGGAGATCAGTACATCCAACCATGCAAACTCGCTAATTCGATTCTGTCTTGCTTCATTGAATAACATCGTTAGATTGAATCCGTTTTCACCAATTCACGGAATAAACGTCATGTAAGGCAATGCTACTCCCAAAATGGCTAACACCCCATAAAAATACTTCAAATCTCTCACCTCAATGATAATATGTTGATCTATTTTCTTCTTCTGGAATACATACAAACCCTCGGATTCTAGAATGCCCACCTATGATTCTCCGGCAAACACTCATCACAGAGTAGTTGATCATCGACAACTGCTCCATTGTTTAGTTCATCTATAGAATCCGGTTTTTCTCTGTCGGTTACCCACGAGTTACATTTGAAGCACCTTCCGCAGTTCATTGTTTCTGAATCCAGTATCCCATTTTAATTTTAGATGTTGCCTGACTGTCATTTCATTCTCAAGTTCTGGAATCAAATTGTCGCCAATTTCTTGGTATTCTTCATCACTTAGATCCATTAAATAAGCAACCTTAACAAGATACGTTTTCTTATTCATTTCCTTCACCCTTTGATTTGTCCTCTGCAAAAAAACTACACCTCAATGATTCCTACTGCAGTGTAGGGATAATCAATTTGTTTCTTTACTACATCTGCCTCTTC
Source organism: Paenibacillus sp. 4624 (assembly GCF_050435065.1). Taxonomy (NCBI): domain Bacteria; kingdom Bacillati; phylum Bacillota; class Bacilli; order Caryophanales; family Paenibacillaceae; genus Paenibacillus; species Paenibacillus sp. 4624. Next base: position 12,819 of record NZ_JBNDJR010000008.1, on the reverse strand, counting down.
TTGGCCTGCAAACAATTCAATCAAATATAGTCCCAAATCAATCGATGTCGCTACGCCTCCGGCAGTTATCACGTTCCCATCCTTGACTATTCTCGTTTTCATTACTTCTTTGCAGTAGGGCTCAAGTAAGTCATATACATTAGGATGGGTTGTTGCTATCTTCTCCTTCAAGAAACCGGCAGCCCCTAACAAAAGTGAACCCGTACAAACCGAGATTTTGTAACTTACCGATTCGGCAGTTCGAATCCAATCCACAAATTCAATATCTTCTTTTAGTTTTCTAGTCCCCATCCCTCCTGGAACAAAAACAAGATCATATTGAGATAAATCAGGTTTTATGACATTCACCTTTACGCTCATCCCAAGTTCATCTGTCACTTCCTCGGTCAATCCACAGATGTCCCATGTTGTTCCTTTGGTTTGGTCAAATAAGTTCAATCGATAGATAACGTCATAGAAACCAACAAAATCAAGAAATGTTACTCCATTGAATAAAATGAATGCCATCCTCATAGAATCATTCCTCTCCAATATCAAGTGATTCACTTCTATGAAATATTCTTAAATACCTTATCGATCTCTTTTCGATCGTAATCAAGAATTGCCTGCAGTAGAGGATGAAGATCTCTCCCGCTCACTCCATTTAATCAATCACAGGCTCCATAAAGTTTTCATCGGGGTTTGCAACCTAAAGGTTGTCACCTATGTAATTCAAGTCTACATCCTGTTTTATCTTTAAACTTGCCGTCTTCAAAAACAAAGTCATTTACTTTTTTAAATCCGTTCTTCTCAAGGACCTTTAACGATCCTTTATTGCTCACCAAACATGCACTTCTAAGAATTTGAAGATCCAATTCATGAAACGCAAAGTCAATAGCCTTTTGAGCTGCGACTTTACCTATGCCTCGGTTCCAAAAAGGAACTGCAATCCAGTAATCCAACTCTGCGGTTTTCTCAGTTAGATCCACAGCATTTAAAGACATGACACCCGCGAATTGATCCTCAAATAAAATTGTAAATACATAAGATATTCCTTGTTCGCGCTTAGCCATCACCATCTTTGCCCATGATTCTCCTGCTCCGTCTGGATAAGGATAGGGAACGTTGCTTGTCTCTGAAATTTCAGGGTAACTAGCATATTGCTGTACAAATTCAGCATCACTAGGTAAGACAAAGCGAAGCGTGACTTTCATACGATTCATCTCCTTTTCGGGCTTTTGAATGATTCAAGGGTTGTTTCTAAATCACCAATATCCAGAAAATTATGATTATTCCTTCATCGGTCCTCCAATGTATGGAGTCTTTCCATTCCAAAAATCAATTACATGATTCCACCATCGTTTTGATTCTGGTTTTAAACATTTTTCAAATTCAATATACTCAATATTCTCATCCGGTAATTGGTTCTGAAATGTTTCAAGAATACCGACTGTAGCAAATTCTTTAACAAATGACTCTCCATTCGTATGAAGCTCTTCAATGACTTCGAATAGTGCATCGAATTCATCCGTCTTTTTACGTTGATAACACTCAATAACATGTTTGACGAAGTCACTTATATCGACATAGATCAATCTCTCTTCTCCAAGTTCATAGTTCTCTTGGATGTACCGATCGTATCTATCCTTATAGGAGGGCACGGCTATTAATAACCTCTCCATGATTTCTTCTTTTTCAATCATTGTCGTATTCACCTTCGTTTCAGGTTCGCATTTCTCTGACATAGGGTGTGACTGCAAAACAGTCTTCCAGATCGCTCTCATCTTGAGCCCAGTAATTAATAGTATGGATATGTAACTCATAGTCTTTACGTAGATTTTGTTTTATTCTATTCCATAGTTTGTGATCATCCGTTCCTTTTCCTTCGGAAAGGTAGTCATCCAATGAAGAGATCATAATGATCATCAGTGTGAATTTATCATTGTCGTTTAATGGATGCTTCTCGTAATACGTAATAAATTCATCTAATCTTGATGCATCAGCCGACGTATACTCCCAGTCCTGTGAAAATGGAGTGAGTGGCGGCAGATTCAACTTTTGTATGAGACTTTCCATGGATGCTTGTTCAACATATTTAGGAGTAGTCTCCTTCATCTGTCCCACCTCACATTCATTTTGAATTTCTGGAAGCAGCCATTGTATGCAAGGCATTCTCGAAATAACGATATACTTCCTCTGCATTTCTCAGAAATTCTTCAACAGGTACATGACGACTATCCAAGTAACAAGCATACAGATATTCAACTAAAGCGGGGTCAATCTCGCAATAGTCTAATATAGCATTTTTCATCTTAGTTATGTCGTCTTCCCATATCCCTGTATCTTCGATAATCAATGAGTATAATGCACGAAGTAATCGCTTCGAGTAACCTTTGGTATATCTAGTTTTCATCGCGTCATCACTAGCATTAGAAAGTGAACGATGTACACGATCCACTTCCTCCTTGGTATCTGTATTTAAGTCTAAGATGAATTCTGGAGAGATAATGATCGGGGGTACTTTTTCACCAATGTCCTCCCCATGTATGCAAACACAAATGATCTTAACCCAAAACCCCCAATCATTCGGTCTACTTAATACATCTTCCATCGAGCAAATGATCGTATCCATCTTCGTGACAAATGGGTATTCTTCCAAAAGCTTATCTTTAATATTTGACAATTTTTCGTAATCAATATCTTTGGGATTTGCACATACAATCGTAAAGTCTGCATCTGACTTATAAGGTTGAGCCGTTCCTTTGGGAATCGAGCCACACATATAAATGCTATGAATCTTATCTTTGAATTCCGCAAGTAAATGATCTATGTACTTATCAACCAGATCCTTATATTCGCTCTGTATGTTAATTTGATTTATAACTAACTTTTTCTAATATCATATAGACTCCTCCTCATTTAAGAACTTCTTTCGGCTATGTGTCCGGTTGAATTTCTCTTGCTGGAAATGCCTCTACTATTGTTTCTTTATGAATTGCATCATTCCTGCACCATAACTTTCATTGGGTCTCTCCATGAATCCAAATTCTGTGATATACTCCATCAGTTCCGTCATTATTTTATTGCCTAAGCCTAGCCTCTGATAGGAAGGTAACACGATAATATCTTGTATTTAAAAAGTAAAACCACCGTCGCCTACAATTCTTCCATATCCTATGACCTGCTCCTCATACCTCCCTGCAATCCTCTACTGCACTTTGAATTCTTTGGATTCACTCGATAAGCTTATTTTCTTTTGCTTGCCATCATTATTCATCATAAATTCGACATGCGTTTTAACTTTGTAATTGCCTGGCTGGTGGATAACGAATTCATAATATTCCTTACTTCGTTGATCTTGTCCATTATTTCTATATTCTTCACCAGTTCGAAGCTCAACCTGATAGCCAATAGCGTGTTCTAATAACATGGTTGCCTTTGGAAGAATTCTCTCGCCAGCTTCATTATAAATCTCATAACTGAACATACCTGATCCATGAGATATCTCCACTGTCTTATTAGATGAATTATTCAAATACCCTACGATTTGAAAAGTTTCGTTGACTTTAACATTTGTAATTTCATCTACTCCAACCTGAATGATGGAGTCAGAAGGATCTATTTCATTACTAGCCGAACAGGCAGTCAAAATTAAAAATAGGATCAAGGTCATTACTTTTATATTCAATTTTATCATTAGATAAATTCACCTCATGCAAAAATATCAGATAACGTTTGGAATTCACGAAGCTGAAAAGCTTAAAGGACCTATACTCATACCACGACATGGTTAGGTTCTCAGGGTTTTCCGCTGCAAACGACTCACCGAAATGCCTCTTGCGGATAAGGAGCCAGTAGGCACCGCTGTATGAATGTGCTGTTAGATTAAGATCAAGTAATATGTTTTCTTCGAGAATTTGCCCTGCTATAAATTAATAAGGCATTCCTCAAGTATTCGTAACGGTTTCAATGAGTCTTCATACATGTCACTAGTTATTGCAATAACCATATCCAAACTAGGGATTATACATATATATTGACCCCCAAAGCCCAATGCAAATATCATTTCTGTCCCACTTACTTCTGTATTGTTCATATTAAGGTGTCTTACCCACCAATGGTAAGCATAATGACCAATAGATTCATATGTTAAATAATAAGGTTGCGTCGATTTTTTCAACCAATCTGATGAAACAATACGAGTGTTTTTCCATTTCCCTTGTCGCAAGCAAAACGTACCAATCTTTAACATATCAACAGTGGTCATCGTCAAGCCGTCTGCACCCCGGTTAATCCCTTTATTGTCTTCGTACCAATGTACATTCGTGATGCCAAGAGGTTTAAACAGATGGAGGTGTGCAAACTCTATAGCTTTCATTCCTGTGGTCTTCTGCAAGATCGCTGTTAACACATGCGAACAACCAGAATTGTAATTCATTTTCTCTCCTCTGTTATTTTCAAGATTCCGTTCAAACACATACTTTATCATGTCTGAACTAAACAGCATTGGAGTCGAATAATTCCATTCACCGAATTCGGGCCATTCAAACCCCGCCGACATCGTAAGTAAATCCTCAATAGTGATGTCTCGTTTTCTAGGATCATCAAGGATATTCATTAATTCCGGAAAAAAACTAATAACTGGTTCTGCAACACTCTTTATGTATGCCTTATCAAGCGCAATGCCAATAAGTATAGATAAAATACTTTTAGTGCAAGAATTGATTTTTTGAGGATTGTTCTCTATTTTACGATTTTTATAGTATTCAAACACTAAACTGTCTTCCTTCATGATTAGACAGCTCTTGATCTTTGTCTTTTTTATCGCTCGTGCAAATTCATCAAGCGTCTTCGAATTCATTCTATCATCCTTATCTGTATATTATTGTATTTAACGCTCACTGTGTTCACGAAACCACGAAGGTCTAATGGGTTGTCTGCTGAAATACCTCTTCTACATACATCCAGCAGACTATAGCTTAGAAGAAAATATAGCTTAGTAGCTTATATATTGTTATAAAATAGTCGGGCCTTCTTCGAGTTTACTCGCACAAGATGCTTTATTCTCCCTCAGCCAATAAACCATAAAATCAAATAACTCTATCGAATATCTATGAGTATTCTTACAATTTGGTAATTCACTTTGTATCTTTCTTACGTTGGTCTCAATTTTATCTGACTCAATAAAACAAACTAATCCTGGACAAAAATCCTCTAGTGCTTGAAAATATCTCTTTTGGGGCTCTATAAATCCTAAATTCAGTTCAAACCCTCTTCTCAATCTAGTTTCATCACTTGCTTTTCTTTGTCTCAGATTAGTTTCATGTGTGTGTAGAATGAAATATTTGTCAGGAAACCCCAGCTTCCTTTGATTGAATAGTGGTCTATAAAAATTTTCAACAAATTCTAATGACTGCCCATCAAATAACGTAAAATTAAAAGCCCAATTGTACCAGAACGGCTGATATAAATCGATATCAATAATTACTAAACCATCTTTTTCTTTCTCGGTCGCAATCTTCCAGCGGTCTACCTGTCTCTCAAAAAACCATTCTGGATAAACTAATTCTGGCTTTTCCCACCATGCTGCAACCTCAGGAATATGAAATGATCCATTTTGATTTGCAAGCGTAGCCGATGTTGTAGTTTTCCCTGCAGCGCTTGCTCCCTCGATACTTATAATTGTCATTTGTTTAGATTCCCCTTATTTCCTTTTTTGCCCGACTTTCTTATCACGTTCGTGTATTCACGAACCCAAGAGGCTTAAGGTCACCAGACCCCTTTGAGTTTGGATTTCACAACAATAAAGTATCGATGATTTGATGAAATTTCATTCTATTCTCATCTAATTCAGATATTCCATATCCTTTCATGAACTCATCTATTTCTTCTTCCCTATCCGTATAACATGTAAGACTTTTTACAAGATAATAAATATCGTAGTATGGATCCGATATCCCAGATGCTCCTACATCAATAAATGCTGCAATCCGCCCCTTATGTATCATAACGTTTCCCGAACCATAGTCACCATGCGTAAAAACCAGTTCTTCTGTCGACACTTTATACATTTCCAAAAAATCCATCAATTGCTCAATGGTATGATTGGGAAATGAATGGTTAATAGCATCCATGACTTCATGTTTTCTCTCAATACTGTTCTTCCTTACCATATCAATAAGCTTATTCGGCAAATTATCGTTGAAATGACAATGATTAATGGGGATATTGTGTATTGTTCTTAATCCCTCTCCCAAAATATAACCTAGATTTTTTTGACCTTCTTCCAGTTTGTATTCTTCGGCGGCACAGCCCTCTATGTAGGTCATAACTAAATGTTCCTTACCGTTCTCCTTTAGATAACCAATAACTTTAGGAACTGGAACTATATCATCGAGCCATTTTAATCTTTCTGCTTCGTCCATCAAACTTCCGGAATCTTCAACATTTTTTTCTTTTAATACATACTTTACAGAATTACTAAACTCCAAAATGTACATCGATTGATAATGCCTTCCTTTTTCAATGGCTGTGGCACTAATTAATTCGGATAGATTGATTAATTTACTTGGTATTGATAATCTGTTATCCATGGTTTTGTACTCCTCATTTTTGAATCTTGCGCTGATTTCAAATAGCTTTACTTTATTCACGACCAGAAGTATGCGGGTATCTGACAAACGCCAGATCAAGGACTACTGTCTGCAACGTGAATTTTATGTTAGATGAAGGAATTAAACCAGCAAGTTATTTTTCTATTTTCTTTTTCTGAAGCAACCAATAAATCTGAGTGAATCTTCTATTTAAATAAAAGGCGATTAAAAATAAAACCATTGTAACGAAAACACTCAGAAGCAATATGAATTTCCCACCAAATAGGGCGGCTAAAGTAAGGATTGGTAAACTTAACGGAAAAGCGATTAAAAAGTAACCACCTGTACTTAAAAATGAAAACAAGGTTTTAAGAGAAATATTATTATCTATAATTTCTTGGACTTTAATAGGCACTTGTTGTTCCAATATGGTATCACAAGCAATAAACCTTCTATTTTTTGTATTCTTATTTATTTCGATCTTTATAGTTATCATATTTGAAGGCATTAAATATTCTCGTTTCATATCTTCAAAATTTAAGTAATACTCTTTTTCTTCGTTCATTTTTATGATCTCTTCTAAATCTTCATTCTCTATTATTTTTTCAAACTTTATATCCTTATTATTGATTCTTAATATACAATTCAAATTTTTTATTATAAATTCAGAAGAATCAGTATTTAAAAGACTCAAAGTAATATTTGTTATTCTGTCTGTTTCCACGAACATTTCCTTTAAGGAAAATATAATATTTTTGTCTACTCCTTCAAATACTATTTCCTTATATAAAATTTTATCAAACCATTTTTCAGTTCTTTTAGATGAAAACAAAAGGTAGAAACCTACTTGCATTAAATAGTATTTAGGGCTTGGCATATTTTTCACCTTATGATATTTTCTTTTTTTTAATATTCGAAGTAAGTCTTCTTTAGTATTTTCCTTTGATAGATATCTAGATTCAAATAATGCATAGTACATACCATCCAAAATTTGCCCACAAATCATAATTAAAGGCATACAAACAAAACGTAATAATGTATAAAAACGGTTCATAATTTGACCTCTTCATTTATTTGTAGAATTTATTCTTTCACATAACGTTCCTGTGTTCATGAACTCCGAAGGGGTTGTCTGCTGAAATGAATCTTCGTAATTCACCTCGCAGACCAAGGCTCTGAAGGAGTCGCAGCTAGACTATTATGTTATACGAAGCTTCACTACTTCTCCGAATCCGGCCACGGATCTCCTTCTCTTCTACATACCCAGTCGAAATACATCTCTGAATCAAAAGGTTCCTTTGCTATTTCAATGTCATTTTTTATCAATTTCATTCCATTAAGGTTTATTTCATCATTTAAGTAGACCAAAACGTCATGTATACCACTATCTCGTGATTGTTGAATGATTTGTGCTAGTAATTGTTTTTGTTCTTCAGACAGCGAACCAATGAATTCATTAACTTTTATGTTTTCTTCTGTCTTTGGCCACCCAGTAGTCAATACCCATCTTGATAATACTCCAGGCCGAATTTCGACTAATCCATCAATAAAATCCTTATAGTTCTGAAGACTGTTTGAATGTTTGTCTTCTTGCATATGCTCCTCCGCAACCTTTGAAATTTCGTATAACATTTTTGCATTAACGAACCCGAAAGGCTTAAGTGAAGCGAATGCGAAACGGATCGCAGACTTAGCCTTGCAGGGTTGGCACGTGAATCCACTTCTCTGCAACTTCTTATCCGTGACCGAAGAGCTTGCGATAATGCGCTAATGCTTTGTTATACGTAGGATCCTTGAGTTACTTTCAATCCCCTAGATTTTTATTAACTTAAATTAGTCTAAAAAGTAGACTAATCCCGTTGATTGCAATCAAAATATATATATAAACTTCACTTTTCTTAATGTCTGAACACTGTCTCCTTTGATTTTTCCATTAAGAAAATACAATGCTATTATTGATGCTATTAAACTTATGATGCTAAACACCGTTGACACAACACCCCACATAATAGTTTTCTCCTCATAGATAATGTAAACTTTTTATGATAATAACTTTTCGCACTATTTCTTTCTATAAACTTCGTCCTTTCATATAACGTTCTTGTATTCATGAACCACAAAGGGGTTGTCTGCTGAAATTCCTCTTCGAAATCTATCCCGCAGACCGATGCTCCAACGAAGCCGATGCTTGAATATTATGTTATATGATGGAAATTCTTCTTTGGTCTTTCTTACTATCCGCTCTTTTTCATTGCTCTTTTTATTTTGATTCATCTTTTCAGATGTGTTATCATATTCTTAAATAAAGACCAAGTGCGGCGAACACTTGGTCAGTACAATTGGCTTGGATGGTTAATCCCTTCTTAAGTCAAGTCAGGACAAAAACCCACCTTTGGCTCTCAACCTTGGGGTGGGTTTTTACTTTCTCTTGTTGTTATTAATGTGCGTTAAAAGTGCAAGAATGAATGTTCCGAATAACAGCATTAGAGTCATCGCATCTTTCACTTCCATGGTTTCACCTCCTTTCGAAGGGAAACCATACCCACCCAAGATTCAATTGTATCTATATTTTACCTGTGTTTACATCTCCGTACAAGTGTTCTTATCTACTTTTTTGTATCTTTCCTTTATTCTATTTTCAGCCCATCATTTCTATCACATAACGTTCTGATATTCGCAACGTCCTTTCCCCTTAGATAGCTCTTATCTTAGGGAAATGGATGTGTCCAGCTGAATCCGCTCCCCTGCAACTGCAATTGCCTCCCCGAATCGACTTCAACTTCTGCCGGACCGAGGGCCGAATGGCCCGAAGCTTGAATATGTTGTTATAGGATGTACCGGCCTTCCTGAGTTACTGGATACTCAATTAATCAAAAAGAAAATACATATGAATCTCTTCTATGACATCACTCTCATCAACAATAAATTCTGCGAAGAATCCAAGATCACCTTGAAAGTATTCATATATCTTTAAATTTGGTTTGTTCTCAATCGTCTTCAGGTTTTCATATTTAATATTTGAATATGCATTCTTCAATTTATCTAAATGATCCCCAACTTTTATCCCTTCAGATGTTTCATATTCATTCTTATCTAATATAATTTCTGAAAGCCATAGACTGCTTTTTTCCATTCCCAGAAACTTTAATGTTAATCCACTATAATAGAGATCCTTAGAATACATACCACTAAAGGTATCTGCTCCATCACCGAGCTGCTTAACTTGAGAAGCTTCGTCTGGCTCCCCTAATATATGCACTACAGTCTTTTCATCATCTCTCAGTTGAACAAGGGATTGTTTATATTTTATTGAATAATATTTATCTTCTTTAATATTTCCTAATTCAAGAGTTGAAACTGGCGGATCAGTTGATACAGCCTCTTCTGTAGAATCTGATTCTGAATTTGCAATTGTCGTTGGCGATTCTATCGAAGGATTTGTAGCAGTAATTGAGGAATTTTCTTCCTTGAAATCAGAACAACCAACAATGAGAAGTAAAATAACACATATAATTATTGAACTTATAATTTTCATTGAGTAACTCCTTTTTTTTGAACTTGCCAGAATTTACTATAACGCTCTGTATTCACGAGCCCGAGAACCTTAAGGTAGCTTCAGCTCCCGACAGCGATGCGGTTACGTTCGCAGTGTTGTTCGCCTGAGCCCCACTTCTCTGAAATCCCTCAGGCGAACAGAGGACCGTCAGGTCCGATGCGTGGATAGGATGTTATATGCTGTACCGACTTCTTCAATCCACATCTACATTCTCATTTTCATTGCACTCTACAAAACTGTTATTTTTCTTTATAGTCATTTGCTGCCTCTTTAATTTCTTCATTTTTAGAATTAATCCCCAATTCAATTCCCCAATCTAGCAATTTTGGAATTGCCTCTGAAAGTAGCTCTAACAATCTACGATACTCCCATTCATCGTCAAGACAAATTGCTGTTTTAGCTACATTAGGAAGATGTTCTATTAGCCAATCAGAAGGAATTGTTTTAATCTTTTTCCTCGCTATTTCAATTGGGTGGGTATTTTGTGGCTGGCATGCCCATTCAATAAGGATAGTGAGTATTTTTATTCCAAGCTCCGTAGGGATACGTTCAATATCTTCTAGTCTAGTTGATATATTGGGAGATATTTGATTAATTTCATAATCTATTTTCAGTTCTTGCCATGATGCCATACCATTATTCATCATCCTTCCCTCCTAATACATTCATCCTCAATTGGAACTTAAATCTCCGGGATTGCATATAACGTTCCTGTATTCACGAACCCTCACTGGCTTAAGGCGCGTTAGCGCTGGGTCCGACGGACTTAGCCAGTGCAGGATTGTCTGCTTGATTCTTCTTCCCCGAAAACCTTTCCGGCAGACCCAGGGGCGTAGCCGCGCATCGTGAATACGGTGTTAGGCGATTCCGATTTGAGATACCCCATACGTTCTTATATTTATTGAAATATTAATTTAGTGATGTTATTAGTAACGTCGTCTACGTCCGTAGTCGAAAGATTATTCAAAACAATAATACACACATGTTCGTCAAGATACCTGGTTATTCTGTTCTTAAATCCTACAATTCCGCCTCCGTGGTAGACACTCTTAAGAGCTTTGTTGTAAATTAGTTCGTCTTTTACAAACCAACCATACCCATAGCCAAATCCGTAATCAGTAAACAGACGCTGCATTGCTTTATTTGAAACTAATGTGTTTGAAGTTAGAGCAAGCTCCCATTTATACAAATCTTCTGTGGTCGATAAGAGGTTTCCCCCGCCTGATGCAATAGACATATCAATAAAGTCAGAATTAACAATGCCGATCTTATGATCGAACTCATACCCCGATGCTCTTTGTAAAATAATCTCCTTATACTTATCCGGTCCTGAACTATTCATAGATAAAGGGGAGAAAATATTCTCAATCAAGAATTCTTCATAGGACTGTCCTGTTATCATCTCAATCAAGTAAGCTAATAATAAATAACCGGAATTCGAATATCTAAATTGAGATCCCGGCTGAAAATCCAATGGGAGTTTCATTATTAACTCTATGCTTATATGTAGTGGAGTATATTCCTTCATTAATTTTTTAAAATCTTGAAGTTGAGTAATATTAGGGATTCCTGATGTATGAGTTAATAGATGATGGATAGTTATACTTTCGCCATAGGGACAAAGTGGAAAGAACTTGGCAAGTCTATCACCCTCGCTAAGAAACCCTTGCTCTGAAAGCATCATAATAGCCATTGAAGTAAATTGTTTAGTTATTGAACCAATACGGAATTTAGTTTCGTGTGTACATTTAATTTGATGTTCTCTATTGGCTATTCCAATACCCGCATTGAATAATATTTCGTTGTTCTTGGAAACAAGAACCGCACCACTAAACTCTTCTTTCTGGTATTTACTTTCTAAATAACTATTTATTGCGCTTAATGCATTCACCAAATCACCACTTTCGGGAATAATATTGTTTCTTAGGGTTACGACCTTCGCGGTTTCGCCTAACGTTCTTGTGTTCATGACCCGACGTATGTCGGGTGTTCGGCGAATGCCGAGCCAAGGACGAATGTCCGTAGCGTGAATATTATGTTATCGGATGTAACATTTCTTCTTGAGTTAACTGACAAACGTTTGTATGGTTTTTCCGTTTTCTATCCGCTCTTCAAATTGACCTTTCGTGCATTCATTAATCACTCTTTTCCAAAATACCTGCGCTCCTTGATTACTCTCAATTTGATGCACCTCCCACGGTCCTTTATGTCGGTTAAATATATCAGTTGCTACTGACTTTCCCATTCCTTCTCCTCTGTACTTCTTTAATATGAAAAATTCTGCAATCGAATAACGTCGAAGTCCAAGGTCTTCTATTAAACGGACTAAAACAAATCCTACATACTTCTCTTCTCGCTTAATTAAATAAGCAAAATGGTGGTTTCCTTCTTTAAAATAATCATCTAAAGGGTAAGGACTATACTTTCCATTCTCTTCTACATCAAAGTTGAGGAATTCGGAAAAATCATAAATATAAAATTGCATAAGATTATTTAATACTTCTCTAAGCTTTTGATTGACTTGAACGATAGCAAAATTCATTTCATAATCCTCCGCTTTAATTCTTACCTGCATGTTATTTCCGATAACGTTCCTGTATTCATGAACCCCGAAGGGGTTGTCTGCTGAAATGCCTCTTCGAAATCCACCTCGCAGACCGAGGCTCCAACGGAGCCGCTGCTTGAATATGA